>CAZRYD010000377.1:0-3211 GCA_964604225.1 uncultured Caldilineaceae bacterium | reverse complement strand
TCAGTAGATCCAAATTTTGGTAAAGCGCTTTAACAAAAATCGGTTGAAGAGGTAAACTAAAGGGTTCAATCCAAATTGAGAGGCGAACCTAATGGTTACAAAGACCCCCAGCCAACTTAAATTAACGGATGAAGCCACTCGCACCAGCGCCATAAAGCGGCTCAAAAATCACCTCAACTTACAAGCAGCCGGTTACGAATGTACGACGGAAACGGTGCTGGATGTTTTGATCCGGGCGGCCGTCACCCGCCAGACGATAGAAGCGGTCTGTCACAATTTGGCCGAGGTGGTTGACGGTGAAACCATCCGGGGCTACCTCAATGAACAAATCAGGGTGGAGGGGTTAGCCCAACTGGAGCAGCAGAGCAACCACATGTTGGTGGTCGGGTTACCCCGCCGGCTGTGGAAAGTACCGCTGGAAATCGCCCTTGACCTGCACGATGAACCGTTCTATGGGCATAGCCCGGACTTGCTGGCCTTGACCTGCGGCGGTGAAGCCCACAAAGGCACGACCCGTTTCTTTCGGGTGGCGAGCGCTTATGTCATTTTTAAGGACATGCGTCTGACCCTGGCGCTCTTGTTTGTCAAGCCAGAAGACGAATTAGCCGAGATCGTGGTCGCTTTACTCCGTCGTTTACGCATTTTAGGTTTCAAGGTGCGCCGTTTGTACCTGGATAAAGGCTTTTGTTCGATGCCGATTATGCGGTATATCGCCCAAACGGGCTGGTCCGCCCTCCTGGCCTGTCCCATTCGGGGCAAAAAGGGCGGCACCCGGGGGCTGTGTCAAGGTCAAACCAGCTACCTAACCCAACACACCTTCAAAAGTCAGGCGCACGGCAGCTATACGGCAACGGTGGCCGTCACCCGCACCTATGCCACCCACCAACGGCGCAAAGGGAAAAAAGGCGGCCTGCGCTGGTTAGTTTTTGTCATCTTAAACGCCAAGATACCGCCTCAGACCGCCCGAAGGTGGTATCGGCGACGTTTTGGTATTGAAACCAGTTATCGCTGTATGCGCCAGGTCCGGGCTTGGACCACTTCTCGCAATGCCGCTCTCCGCTTTTTGCTCCTGAGTTTAGCCTTTATCTTAGTCAATTTGTGGGTCGAACTCCGCTGGCGGTTCTGCCAAATCAAAAGACGAGGCCGACGCCAAATTGATACTAAACGATTTGAATTGCAGCGCATGGTTAGTTTTCTCAATCAAGCAATTGAGAAAATTTATGGCCTTGTTTCTTTCATCGTAGCTGACGTTTCACCCCTTGGAATATGAAATTTGGATCTACTGAGACTGCTTTTCACAGCCGGTTTCAAATGTAGCGATATCCATCGATTCCGGCTGAAGCACCGCTATCGCAAGGTTACCCCTGTATGTTAAAAAGAGCGGCCTGTGGCAATCAGGCGGCGCTCGCCCGGGAAAGATAAGAGTGCGCCAAGTATATTGAAGTCGGAGAGCACGTTAAGAATCGGTGAATGGTCAGGTGGCCAGTCACGCAGCTAAACGATGAGCAATCGAGCGGGGCTTGGGAATGGCGCAGGCTTCATCGAGGGTCTCAAGGAATGAGGCTGCTTCTTCTTCAGCCACAACTTCGATGGGCAGCCAACGCCACTCATCACCAGGCATGATCACCGTTTCAATTTCTTCGAGTGAAACACCAGTTTCCTGGAGCTTGCCATTATAAATCGATCCCACTTGCTCCCAGGTTAGGTTATAGCGAAAGATCACCTGACCAGCATTATTCTCAAAAGCGTAAGCGTCATCAACCCATTGCCCATCATCATCTTTGAATTGTAATCTTCTGAGTCTCATGGTTTTTCTCCCTTCAGCCGGGCTAATGCCTGGCGCGCTGCCTCTACTCGATTTTCTTCTAACAGATAGAGACCTACATCGCTTTCCAAAAAAAGTTGCAGGTCTCGCTCATCATTCCGATTCGCTTTGAGCAGTGTGGCTACCTCAAATTTTTGGCCAAACAGCCGCCCGATCACTTCCTGCA
The DNA here is from genome assembly GCA_964604225.1 of uncultured Caldilineaceae bacterium. GTDB lineage: Bacteria > Chloroflexota > Anaerolineae > 4572-78 > J111 > DSQQ01. Next base: position 1,220 of record CAZRYD010000377.1, on the reverse strand, counting down.
AATAGAGATGTTCTTCGTAACCACCGATAATGTGGGCATCTATATTTTCCGCCAAGAGCTTCCTTAAGGCTGATTTGCCTAGCCGGAGAGGCTCAAAGCCCCTGGCCTGGAGCAATCTGATCTCGACAATTTCGTGAATCAGAATGCTGGTTCCATACGGGCCAACATGTCGTACCAGCTCTTGCCAGGTAGACTGAGTTTTTAGATTCTTCTGAATGATACCTAGATACTTCTCAACGGTCAGAACATCTGCTTCTGTAATCTGGTAACGATTGAGGCCAATCGGCTCCAATCGGGCCAACAAGTCACGGTGTCGTTTAGCCAAGGCATATTATCTCGTAAAAGTATTATTATTGATGTAGTTTAGCACAAATATTCGAAATAAGCTATCCTGTCGCTTGGTTAGCGCTTATAATCCCATGCCAGTTCTAAACTGCTTCCGCCGTGTCCTCATTCAAACGGCTATATAACCTCATATCCATGCAAATCAGAATATGGTTATACGAAGTATCTTGATCGGACAGTTCTTCTGCCTTCAAAAGTCAACAATTATTACTTACAAACTATTTGAATTTGTCATAATGTGTTATAATTGTATCAATTTCTGATATCAATTGAGCGGTTCACAAAGGAACAAAAATCATGCAGATCATTGCCCTTTCGAATCAAAAAGGAGGGGTTGGAAAGTCAACCGTAGCAATCAACTTGGCCGGCGCTCTGGCACGAGGATTAGGCCAATCCTCCGCTGGTCAGGCCAAGCCCCGCGTGCTATTAGTAGACGCCGACCCACAGGCGAATGTTAGCGCGGTTTTCCTAACTGCCGAATTTACCCTAGGACCTTTGGATGAGAGTGTTACTACAGCTTACGAAGTCATTGTTCACGAGGCCCCGGCCCAGAAAGCCATCAAAGCCATCGAACTGGCGGCGAACGGCGATTATCCGGCTGGGACGCTTCATTTGCTACCCTCCCATATTCGTCTAGCGCGGGCAGAAATGGAACTGATCGGGATGATGCGTAGGGAAGACCGGCTGGCCACCGCCTTGAAGCATATCAGCGCCGATTATGATTTTATTATCATTGATTGCCCTCCCTCTTTAGGAATGCTGACCGTTAACGGTTTGATGGCCGCCCGTGAAGTGTTGATCCCGGTTGAACCTGGTTACTTCCCCTTGATAGGTCTCGGTCTGCTACAAGATACCATAAACACTGTTGCGAAGAT
>CAZRYD010000376.1:0-3325 GCA_964604225.1 uncultured Caldilineaceae bacterium | reverse complement strand
TTACGGCGCGTTGGGCGCGTTTGGGGCTGGCGTGGGTCGCAGTGAGATGGCGGCCATCTGGGCGACCGGCCAATTGTGGCTGCGCGTGCCCGAAAGTATCAAAATAACCCTGCACGGTAGTTTCAAACCCTGGGTGACCAGCAAAGATATTGCCCTGTTCATCATCGGCCAACTGGGTGCGGATGGCGGTCTCTACGCCAGCGTCGAGTTTCACGGCGAAGCTGTCACTGGGATGAGTCTGGCTAGCCGTTTTGTGCTGCCCAATATGATGGCCGAGATGGGGGCAAAGAGTTCGTGGGTGGTGCAGGATGAGGTGACGTTTGCGTGGCTAGAGCAGCAAATGAGCAGGGGACGCGAAGCGGGGGAGCAGGGGAGCGGAGGAGAAAAAGAGATCCAATCCAAAATCCAAAAGTGGGAGGCTGCCAGCCACGAATTAGCCCCCGACCCGGACGCGACCTATCTGGCGGAGTACGAATTTGAGGCCGGGGCGATTGAGCCGCAGGTAGCCTGTCCGCACACGGTTGATAATGTCAAACCTTTGAGTGCGGTGGCCGGCATCAAGGTGGACCAGGCTTTTTTGGGCACCTGTACCAATGGCCGGCTGGAGGATATTGCGGTGGCCGCGCAGATTATGGCGGGTCGGCAGGTTGCCCCAGGGATGCGGCTGTTGATCATTCCGGCTTCCTCTCAGGTTTATCTCGACGCGGTCAAAGCGGGCTATGTGGAAACGCTGCTGGTCGCTGGGGCTGTGTTCGGTTCCCCCGGCTGCGGTCCCTGCATGGGCAATCACATGGGCATTCCTGCCCCCGGCGAGGTGACCATTAGCAGCGCCAACCGCAATTTCCGCGGGCGCATGGGCACTCGCGACTCGGAAATTTATCTGGCCTCGCCAGCCGTCGTCGCCGCCAGCGCCATTGCCGGCAAAATCGCCGGGCCGGAGCAGCTTTAATGACAATGTCCAATCCGAAATCTAAAGTCCAAAATCTAAAATCGAGGGTTTGGAAATACGGCGATGGCGTCAACACCGACGTTATCTTCCCCGGCAAATACACCTATACCGTCACCGACCCGGCGGAGATGGCCCAGCACGCCCTGGAAGACCTCGACCCTTCTTTTGCGGCCAACGTTCAGCCGGGCGACGTGATTGTGGCCGGCAAAAATTGGGGCAACGGCTCCAGCCGGGAGCAGGCCGTCACCTGTCTCAAACAGGCCGGCGTCGGCGCGGTGATTGCTGTCTCCTTTGCCCGCATCTGGTATCGCAATGCTATCAATAACGGTCTGCTGGCCCTGACCTGCCCGGAAGCCGTAGCTGCTTTGAATCCCGGTGATGAGGTGGAGATCGATCTTGAGGCTGGCGTTATCAAGAGCGAGGCCGGAACGTTTACCTTTCCCCCCTTTGCCCCCTCCGTCCAGGCAATTATCGCCGATGGCGGGTTGATTCCGCATTTGAAGAAGGGATTGAGGCAAGGGAGTAAGGCTTAAGGCGGCTCACCCCATTTGGGTGACGAACTCTACGAGTTGACGGAGCGGCGCAGTTTCAGCACTGCCGTCATCGTAAAAAGCTACAGTGTGTTGTTGATTGCCCTTGTGAATGGTTATTTCATAGCAAAACAAGTCAGCGCCTATTTCGCTTCCTGAGACGGTGGCCGGCAGGGTAAAGAAATCCATATCTTGGACCCGTTGCTCAACCTGTTGAACTAAGGCCGTATTCAGTTGGGTGGAGTTGATTGTGCCAAGATCTTCTGATAGACCGGCAAATCCACCTGATCTTTTCACCGAAATGATCATAAACATCTCCTTTCAAGATTAAATGAGACCTGGGGGATAGGTGTTTTATCCCCCAGGTCTGTAGTTAACTGATCATAGGTTAACGGCTGCGTTTAGCCTTGGCGGTGCGGCTCGCGTTTAGGTGACCATTTTTCAGAGCTTTTATAAGTTCCTCCATCTCTGCCTGTAGCAATTTATCTCCTTCCAGGTACTCTTCAAGTTGCATAGTGCCACAGCAAGTGTCTCGATCCTGGATAGCATTTGGATCATCTTGCACGTCGGGTGCAAGTTCAACTCCTTTGGCCAAGTCTTCGGTCAATGGCGTTGGCGAGACCACAACTTGCCGAACCGTGAATTGGTTGCGGATAAAGTTACGGTAGGCTGCCGGTTTACCATCCGCAGCGGTGATAATCAGCATCTGATTCACCACGTCGGCAAAGGTGGCCGCTGTAGCCGGTGCGGCCATGATGGCCCGGAGTACCAGACCACAAACGTATTGACCAACCTGATAGAGTACGGCGGCGTCATCCTTCTTGCCTGGTTTGCGCTCAAAGGCAAAGATGTCGGCCAGAACATCATAGATGCCCCCGGTGAAAACTTGCGAGATGGCGTGGACTTCGGTGCCCACCTCGCTGAGTTTAAGATTGTTATCGGCGTTACGTAGGCCGTTGGGTCTGCCCAGGGCTAGACCAAATTCCTCCGCCATATCAGCCAGGAAGGTTTTGTTATGCAGGTTGGCTTTAGTTTGGGCAATGATGGCTTCAACTTGGTCTAATTGGGAGAGCGCTAGAAAGATCGCCGTCAGATCGCCGAAGGACTCATGCAAGCCACCGGTCTGCGGCGGGTTGCCAAAGGCTAACCAACCAGGCTTAAGCCCGTCGAGAATGGCATGGCCGGTTTCGTGGGCCACAATATCAAGTGAACGACAGGTGAATACCCGTTTGGGGGGTGTGGTTCCCGGCTTGTCGAAGTCGCCAAACTTAAGCGCCTTCGCATTGCGGCTGTAAAAGGCATTCATTGTGCCCGGTATACCATGCGGAAACACTTGTAAGGGATCGGTGTTTGCAGGTGCATTCCATTGCCAGGGCAAAGGACCTCCGAGCGCACGTTGGTACATGGTTAGAGTTTGGCGAACGATGGCAAAGGTATGGACAGCATCGAATGCGTCTGTGCCCGGCGTCTGGATAAAATCGCCCAAAGCGTTACGGCTAACTGGCGGCAAACCCTGGGTGACGATACGGCCATCTCTTGGCCCCGTGGAAACAAACCCTGGCAGAAAGGCCTTGCGGATGCCGATTTCGTTTACGGTGGGATCCTGCTTCCATATCAACACACGTGGGCCGGATAGTATAGGAAGTGGGATAGGGAGAGGATGAGGTATGGGGAGTCCCGGCTCTACAGCCATCTTTTTAATTTTGCGACGCTGACGATACTCGTTGGTGGGGGTGGGAACGCTCACCGGTAAAACATAGCCGTCAGTCTGGGTTGGAACCTGGGTTAAAATTTGTTCCTCCATTTTTCATTCTTCCTTTCATATTATAATCTGATTTTGTAAAAA
>CAZRYD010000375.1:0-3676 GCA_964604225.1 uncultured Caldilineaceae bacterium | reverse complement strand
ACGCCACCTGGTGGATTCGCCAGGCCATCAGCCGGGCCATCGCCGACCAGGCCCGCACCATTCGCATCCCGGTGCATATGGTCGAAACGATCAACCGGCTGGTGCGGGTTCAGCGCCGCCTATTGCAAGAGCATGGCCGGGAACCCACCTCCAAAGAAATCGCCCTGGAATTGGATCAACTTCCGCCTGAAGATATCCAGGCCATCAGAGAGGCGCAGGCCAGGAATCAACCCATAGAGCCGGCGCTGGAGCGGCGCTGGCGGCGAGCAGCCAGCAAAGTACGCCGGATTATCCGTATCGCCCAGGAGCCGATGTCGTTGGAAACACCCATCGGTTCAGAGGAAAACAGCTATCTGGGCGATTTTATTGAGGATGAAAGCGTGCTGGGACCGGTGGACGCGGCCTCCAAACAACTGCTCAAGGAGCAATTACACGAGATTCTGGACTCGTTAAGTGAGCGCGAGCGCAAAGTTTTAGAGATGCGTTTTGGCCTGTCTGACGGCCAGGGGCGGACTCTGGAAGAGGTGGGCAGCGAGTTTGGCGTCACCCGTGAGCGGATCCGCCAGATTGAAGCCAAAGCGTTGCGCAAATTGCGCCATCCTATTCGCAGCCGCAAGCTGCGAGATTATCTGGGCTGATTTGACGAAGCAGGCGAGTTGAATATAATTCCAAAATTGTAGGTTGTGATAAATTTTGCACATCAGCAGTTTATATTCCTCGGTAGCTCAATTGGCAGAGCGGCCGGCTGTTAACCGGTTGGTTGGAAGTTCGAGTCTTCCCCGAGGAGCCTATCAGTCTGGGAAGACCGCCGAGGTGATAAAATCGGCGGTCTTCGTTATTTTAGGACAGCGTTAGCTTTAAATTATCCCCTCTAGACCTCTGGATTTGGAAGTTGAACCTCGTTTTCTGGTATTCTGTGACGGCCTGGGTATTTGTTTAACGATGAGGAGGGTTATAGCACTATTTTATCCATTAGCTTAAAAAGGGAATACTCCGTATGAAACCCAACATCTTAAAATTCTGGTTTTGGCGAGCCAGGCTAATCGTCGCGGGGCTCCACGATCACAAAGAAAAAACTGCCAAAATACAGGTAAATGATGAGTTGGCCATTGAACTGCACCCCGCTACCGGGCCAGACACCCGGCCCTGCTTGAAATTATCCCGCCGCAACGGCAACGAACAACAATCTATTAATATTTACCTCAAGGAAGTGCCAACGTTGATCGATCTGCTGCCCCGGGCTATCGCCCAATTGATGACGCTGGGGGCAGAACCAGGCGCTGAACAGCGTCACGCCCTCAACCAGATCCGCCGCATGGAACTGCTCAAAAGCCACCCTGAACTGGTTGAATAAAAGACGGTTTGGACATCCCTTGAAAACTTCGGCGAAAGCGAATAGAGCGGAGTCGGGACAGTTGTCTCGACTCTTTTTTTGGACAGACCTCTAAGGAATGTTACAATACCAGTACTCTGCGGCGTAATTTCGCTGACAGTTTCTGACCGCCGACCGCCGACCGCTGACCGCCGTCTGTCGTCTGTGGTCGGGAACTGGATGTCTATTTACGCCCACGTGTACTAGCAGGTTAAACAATGATACTTACTGTGAGGAGTGCGCAGCTTAATGAATAGAGCCGATACTTTGGCCTGGATCGATTTAATTCTCGACTCGCTGGACGATCATGAAATGATGGCCATCATCAGAGAAAGTTCTGGCGACTTTGATGGGGAATTTTTTGCAACCATCAACAGCGAAACTGAACGCTATGCGGCCGAGAATGACCAGGCCACCGCCGACCGCTTGACCGCCATAGCCCGCGCCATTGCCGTGGTTCGCAAAAATCGCGCCGAGAACTTGTAGGATCCCAAATGACGCTCCCCCAAGAAAATATCATTCTCGATGGCGCGCTACTGGGCAAACTCAGAGCCAGTATTGAAGACATCTTCCAGGTCAACAGCGTCGAAACGCCCCGCCAGGCCCCTCAGGGAACTATTCTATTTCTGGGTGACTTGCTGATGCGTGACAGCGAAGCCGCCTACGAACTCATCGCCGAGCGCTGGCGTACCCAACAATACACCCCCCTGCTGCGCCGGCACCAGGGCCAGATTGCCCTGATTGCCCAACAAGGCATTATCACCCCCAAGCCAAGTAACCCCTGGATCAATCTGGGCCTGGCTATTGTGACTATCGTCTCGGTGCTATTCACCGGCGCGATCTATGAATGTCAAGGGTGTATGCCGGCCACCCTGGCTCAGTGGCTGGCCGGGCTTCCGATGATGCTGGCTATGATGGCCATCCTGTTAGCGCATGAATTTGGCCACTATTTTGCGGCCAAACACCACAAAGTAGCCGTCACCTTGCCCTACTTTATTCCGCTCCCCATCATTTCGCCGGTAGGGACGATGGGGGCCTTTATTCAATTACGGCAACCTTTCAAAACCAAAAAACAGCTCTTTGATATTGGCGTGGCCGGTCCGCTGGGCGGCTTGATCTTTGCCATTCCGCTGATTTTTTGGGGGGTAGCCAACTCGACCATCCAAGAAATTAACCGGGGGGACAGCTCGGTTTTAGAAGGCAACTCTATTTTTTACCTGCTTGTTAAATATGCGCTCCACGGCCAATTGCTGCCAAGCTTTGACCGCTACAGTGATTTACCTTTTTGGCCGGAGTTTTTGCGTCTCCTCGCCGGGGTTCTCCCCACTGGCGGAGGAACCGATATTTTTATCAATTCGCTGGCCTTTGCCGCCTGGTTTGGCTTGTTTGTGACCGCCATGAATCTCTTGCCGGTGGGCCAATTAGACGGCGGACACATTATTTATTGCCTGCTTGGCGAAAAAGCGCGCTGGCTGGGCATGGCCCTGGTGGGCATGATGTTCGTTCTGGGCATCTTTTGGTGGTCAGGCTGGCTGTTCTGGGCCTTGCTCGTCTTTTTCGTTATTGGCCCCGGCCACCCCCCACCCCTCAACGATTTGCCGTCGTTGGGGCTGCCGCGCACCTTGCTGGCTTATGTGATGATTTTTATCTTCATCATCTTGTTTATGCCCAACCCCCTGCAACCTCTCTAAAAACTCAGCTCACTCTGCGATATTCTTCTGGGCCACAATTTTAGTTGGCGTCACCCGCACCAACCACTCGCCTTTGACCCCGTTGCGCCGGCCATAAGCTTCGGCCTGGTCGGCGCCCATGTAGCGCCCGGCAATCCGGCCGGCCCAATAGGGCAGGTCGTCGGCTTCCTCAGAAATTTCTGCTGTTCCTTCAAACTGCACAAAAGCGAACGGCGGCGTCTCTTCATCAATGCACAGGCAGACGCGCGGGTCGCGGCGGAGATTGGCCGCTTTGACCGACTCGTGCCAGGTGGTAAAAATCACCTTGTCGCCATCCAGGTCAAACCAGATAGGCGCGACATGCGGCCGGCCATCGGCTCGGACCGTGGCCAGTTTGGCCGTGCGAGCCCGGTCGAGCAAAAAGCTGCGGTATTCGGCAGGCGTCATTTTTTGCATAAGTTACCTCCATGAACAAGCGCCGACCCACGACCGTGGACCGCCGTTGAGTTAATTCTGAAATATACATTATCGGAATTAAGCCCCAACATGTCATTTCGAGCGACGAAGGAGCGAGAAATCCCTACGGAGTCACTCTTTAGACCAGATTCGAGGGATTCCTCGCATCGTACCCTTG
>CAZRYD010000374.1:0-3842 GCA_964604225.1 uncultured Caldilineaceae bacterium | reverse complement strand
GTAAAAATCTTGGGCTGTTGGTCCAATGTGACGAATAGACGAGTCTTGTGTTTGGTAATTCCAGGTTTGGATGGGGATGTCGCTGAGACGGTCTAGAATTTTACCCCCGTTCACCGGCGCAAAATTGGCCTTGGCTTGGCGGTCGCTCCAGGTGGCCCAAGAGCCGCTGCCGGGAGGCAGCGCCGCCCCGGAGTTCTGATCCACGCTGCTGAAAAAATAAACGCCGCCGCTGGCCCGAACCATGAAACGGTTGGGGTCATTGCAGTTTAAGTCGGTGTTGGAGGCGTCGGCCCAGACAAAGCAGCCTTTGCTGTTGGCTTTGGCCCCTTGCCCGGCAGCAAAGCTGAAATCGCCCCCGGCCAGGTTATCCCGGCCGCCAGGAATGGTACTGTACGCGCCGCAGGCATAATTATCGTAGCCGCCGCCCACAGTGGACCAGGAGCCAATGGCGGTGTTGTAGCTGCCCCCGCCAACCGTAGCATAAACTTCAGCCGCCTTGTTGCTGTAGCCGCCGCTAATGGAGGTGTAGATGTTGGCGGCGTTGTTGAGCCAGCCCCCGCCGACCGTTGCGCCCACACCGCCCGCTTTGTTGTCCAGCCCGCCGCCAATAGTGGTGTAGACATTGGCGGCGTTGTTTTGACTGCCCCCGCCGACGGCGGCAAAAGGGCCGGCCGCGTTGTTGAGCCAGCCGCCGTCAACCGTAGCGTAGGCCTCGCCGGCCTGGTTGGATAGGCCGCCACTGACCGTAGCAAAGGGTTTATCACTGGTCAAGCCGGCATTATCGCCGGCCTGGTTGTTGTGTCCCCCGCTCACCACGCCGTAATCGTCGGTGACGCGGTTGATTTTGGCCTGCGTGCCCCCGCCGGCAATCGTTGCGCCGAGCACGCCTTTGGTCACGTTGTTGTCACGATAGCCGCCAATCAGGTTGGGACTGGTGGAATTTGGCTCGGTCCAGAGGTTAGGCAGGGCCAGGGCATAGGGGGCGACCGGCAGGCGCTGGCGGGTTTCGAGGGAGGTGTAAGCATCGATCCGTTTGCCGGGCCGCACCCCGATTTCCAGGTAGCGCACCTCGCCGCTGAAGACCCGCTGGCCGAAGTCCAGTTCGACGGTATAGAGGCCGTCTTGCACCGTCACATTATCTACGGTGACGATCCGGCCTACCTGGTTGCCGCCGCTTAAGGCATCATACACCTTGAATTCAAAATCGTAGACTCCCTCCAACGGGTCGCCATCTTCGCCGGTTAACTGGCCTGCATAGGTAAAGGTCGTGCCGACTGCGGCCGGACCGCCGGATTCCTGGGCCTTCGCCCGCTCCGGCAAAGTGGCTGACAAAATCCCCAGCATTAACCCCAGCATGATGAATAGCCTGAATACGGTATTGCACCTCATTGTCAATCCCCCTTAACCGATTTTTGTTTATTATAACATCAAAGAGGATTTTTGGGGCTAAAGAGGACTCGGCGAGGTCCATCGTGCAGATGGGGAGTTAAGCTGCGGAGAACAAATTTTCAAAGGCTGAAAATGAATTTTCAAAGGCTGAAAAAAATTTTTCAAAGGCTGAAAATTGAATCTCAAAGGCTGAAATTGTTGGGGCAAACCTTGTCGTCTTACTTCACCCTTCCACCAGCCGATCAATTGCCCGAGCCGTCATCTCGATCTGGCGCTGGTACATCTGCTGATCCGCCGGATTTGAGGCCGCAGCCGCTTTTTGGTGTAGGGAATGCCCACCCTGTAGGGCCGTGCCTGTTGTCTGATTGTTCATTTTTGTAGAGTTGGTATATTGCGGCAAATATGATATAGTAAGTGGGAAGATTTAGCGCAAACCAAGAACGAGCTCATGAAATTCAGCGAATTGGTTAGATTGTTAGAAAAAGAAGGATTTCGTCTGGTGAAGGAAAAGGGTTCTATCCGTTACTACAACAAACCTGGCTGGGATAATTTGATTCGAGTTGACTAGCATGGTTCCAAAGAAGTTCCAACGGGTACCTGTCAGGCTATCCTGAGAGCTGCGGGCTTGAAGGAAAGGAAAGACAAATAATGATTGACTTAAAATACTCACTGATTATTGAGGCAACCGCAGACCCTAACTTTTTTGGCTTTTATTCCCCGGATTTGGAGGGGTTCAGTGGGGTAGGACATTCGATTGAGGATTGTCTTTACAAAGCTAGGTGGGGCATGATTGAACATTTGGAGGTAATGCAAGAGGAGAATCTACCCCTGCCTGCTCCAAACCCCGATCCTACGGTGACTATTAAGAATGAGAAGCAGTTAGTTCAATAAAATCAGACTACAAAAGTCTTCAAGACTTTTGTAGTCTAACCCCCGTCTACAATTTTAATCTCCGCCTCGCTCAAGCCGTACAAGCCATACACCAGCCGATCAATTGCCCGATCCGTCATCTCGATCTGGCGTTGGTACATCTGCTGATCCGCCGGATTTGAGGCTGCCGCCGCTTTTTGGTGCAGGGCCAGCATTTGCTCCACCAGCCGCACCAACTCGTCATGCTGCTTGACCTCTGCCGGGTTGGCGAAGTCAATCGTGCGGATGGGAAGTTGTTCGATAAATTGCGTAAAATAACGAAAAAAGCCACCTCGCAGGGTTGTGCTAATTTGCTTCAGATAAAAATCTAATAACTTACTGTTGAGCAATCCTAAAATGTACACAGGCTTTTCAGCAGCAGATTCTTTGAGGGTGATACCATAGCCGCTAGTGAAAGCATACTTCCCTGACTGATCAAAGGCGAATGAAGCTCGGTCAGCAATATCAGGTACTAACAACTTGGTTGTTGCCATAAATTCTATATTTTTTGGATACACATAAGCATACCAATTTGCTCCTCGCATTCTGCCGCGCTCACGATTTTCCAAGTAAGCCTTATTTTCTTTCAAATACGCATAAGTGTGTGGATATTCTGACTTTAGTTCTTTTTCGGAAATGAAATGAGCCTGCTTATTCTGTATCCGATATGGAATTATGACTACTTTACCAGAGTGTAATATTCGATAGGATTTTATCTCACGGCCTTGAAGAAAAGAAGAAAGTAAACCTCTTTCAAGTGTGACGATACGATCAAGCTGTTTTGATTTCACCTGGACGAGTTGATCATCTTCTGAAACGAGGTCAAGAACATAAACTTCGTTGGCGCTGGTGCGAATGCCTTGAGCCATCCGTTCTGCCACATCCCCCAACTTCGTCGGCATCTGGCTCAATCGTTCAAACAATCCTGACCCCGACCCAACGCTGAAATTCCACTCGCTGGCGGTCGCCTGGCTGGCCGGAAGATGGCCCTCCGGCTGCGCTTCGCCTTGCCGCCAGGCCGCCAGGTGGTGGGCTTTGACAAAGTGAAAATCCTGCCGGCCTCCTTTTTCCAGGAAAAGCAGGCAGGTATAGGTGGTGGCGTTGGCAAACACTTGCTGATCGCCAAAGTGGATGATCTCGGCCAGGTGGCGGCCCTCGGCCAGTAAACGACGCAGCGGTTCGCCGTACTTGGCGTTGAAAAATTTATGGGGCAAAATAAAGCCCAAGCGCCCTCGCTCGTTGAGCAGGCTGAGCGCCTTTTCTACAAAAATAACGTAAATGTCGTAGTTGCCCTTGCTGGCGGCGCTGTAGCGCTGTTTGTAGTAGGTCACCTCTTCCGACGCCCATTCGGTCATCACCTGAATGCGAATATAGGGCGGGTTGCCGATGACCGCATCAAAACCACCCCCTCCCCGACCCTCCCCCTCCGAGGGGGAGGGCGTAAAAACCTGCGGAAACTCGGCGGCCCAATCAAAGGCATTGACCCGGCGCAGCAGGTCCTCGTTGGCAAACATCGTCATCTGACCGCTGCTAAAAAATTGGTC
>CAZRYD010000373.1:0-3879 GCA_964604225.1 uncultured Caldilineaceae bacterium | reverse complement strand
CGCTAACAAATCAAATTTCGACTATCTCATCAAGGAAAATGAGGGACAACACCAATATTGTCCCAAAGACCAAAATGAACAAGTGGGCCTTGATCATATAGGTGTACTACGCCAAATTTAGGTATATGGAATCAATAAATGACAAATCAAATTAAGCATCTCGTTCGTTTTACTAGTCTTCCACCCAATAAAGCAATTATCTTTCGTTATGGTAAAAAATCGGGAAGAATTTATAAAAATATCACTCTTTCATCTTTGCGAAGACTTTGGGAATTATCCTTTTCGCAGAATGCTCAACCATTAGAAACCGATTACGACTCTGACCACTCATTAATGGTATTTGTATGGACACAACAAAAAAGAAAAGTTCGCATTGATGATGCTGCGCCTGATCCAACAAGAACTATCTTAGGCCCTTTCGAACTGTAACAACTTTCTAAAATCCTCTCTGTCAAAATAAGCGAGACAACTCTGTCTGAAGAATTAGTGTAGAATATTGATGGTATTCCATTCATTACTTTTCTGATCGGGCAAACCTCGGTAGATTACAAACTGGTCTTAATCAACAAAGTAAATTGAATGAGAGACCCAGAAAAAGCGCAGGTATTGGCTGGCGCGTTATGCGTTCCGCTTATTGCAGGAAAAACATCCGCAAACACTCCACGCATCACGCGCTGGAGCAATGTAAATTAAAACCGAAGAAAAGGGTACCGTGCCTTCCTTTAATTGAAGGTAGATTTGCTGACAAAGATGAGTAAATTGAACCTCTCTGCGCCCACGACCCCGGCACCATGCATGCCTCGTTAATTGAGGCCGGCTTTCCATTTGTATGCTGTCTGTTAGCGTAGGTAAAATGTATAATGGGGTTGGTTGTGCAATCGGCCTTGGCTTCAATTTGGCGTCGCCGCCCAAGTTACAGTCGGCGGGGCCATCACTGACCTCGCCGCTGCTTCGCTTGCGGAGCGGTATCCGCTTGAGTGCTTACGACGCCTCACTTGACTGTGCAGCCTGGTCCAGCATCGTTTGGCCGGCTGCCGGTCAACCGGCTTGCTGAGAACGCGTCGTCTTTTGCCCGCTGGGCGGGTCGGCTGGAGTTAAAATGTCACGTACCCTAACCATAGCCGCAGTTCAGATGGAGGCCAGCCTGGCCCCAACTGCTGAACGTCTCCGGCGGGCGGAACGACTGATCGGGGAAGCTGTTCAAGCAGGGGCGGCGTTGGTAGTTCTGCCAGAACTGTTCAATACCGGCTATGGCTATACGCCTGAGAATTTTCGGCGGGCAGAACCGCTCAGCGGGCCAAGCGTAACCTGGTTAAAAAATACGGCGGCTCAATCTCAGATCCATTTGGCCGGCAGTCTGCTGCTGTGGGATGAGGGCGAGATTTATAACGCCTTACTGCTGTTTGCGCCGGATGGACGCATGTGGCGCTATGACAAAAGTTACCCCTGGGGTTGGGAACGAGCCTATTTTCGGGGCAGAAAAGGCATAACCGTGGCCCAAACGGATTTAGGCGATATGGGGTTAATGCTCTGTTGGGATGCGGCGCATGCTGAGTTGTGGCGGCAGTATGCCGGTCGGGTCAAGCTGATGATTGTCAGTAGCTGTCCGCCGGATGTGACAAATCCGACCTTCATTCTCCACAATGGCGAAAAAGTAACCTTTGCTGATTTTGGGCGAATGGGGAAATTGTTAAAAAATACGGGGCGGCTCTTATTTGGCGAGATGGTCAATCAACAAACGGCCTGGTTGGGTGTCCCAACCGTGCAGACGGTGGGCAGCGGTCATATTCGGACGGGGATTCCGAATGGCTGGTTATCGCTCCTTGCGTTTCTGCCGGCGGCCCCCAACTGGTGAAGTATTTGCCGCAAGGGCAGACCCTACAACTGGAATGTGACTTTGTTCAAGGCTGCAAGATTGTCGACGGGCGAGGCAAGGTTCAGACCGAGTTGGAACAGGTACAAGGGGAAACATTTACCATAGCCGAGGTGACGCTGCCTGATGAAAAACCAAAACCGGCTAGCCCCCAACCAAAGTCGCTTTTGCCTGGAATGACCTATTTTTCATCAGATATAGTCCTGCCCTTGTTAATGCGCTCGGTTTATCAGCGAGGTATCCATCAAGTTTCTGCAAGCAGCAAACGATATGTATGATAAAGAGACGGTGATTAAAGAAATCTACAAAGCCTTTGGTCAGAACGAATTCCCGGGGGATCGTTTTCTCCAGGGAAGCTTTGAAGGGTGTGAACCCTACGAAGAAATTGCGCCTTTCAAGCAGATGAAGGACTGGCAAGCCATCGACTCGAAGCTGCTCGACGCCCATTACGTCGCGCTGAACTTTTTCTCTGAAGCGGGTCTGAGATTCTTCCTGCCGGCCTATCTCGTCGCTGATTTACGGGAGGAACTTCAAACAGCAGAGCCGTTGTTCGTGTTAGTGCACGGATTTAGTGAGGTGTCAATCGAGCATCAGACCCCAATAGGTCTCTTCGTCCGCAAGACCGGACGAAGCACGTTCATCAACCCCAGGCGGTATGGGGCGATGACTTTTTACGATTATGCACGCTGGCGTTTGTCCGTCTTCAGCCGCGAAGAGGCGCAGGCCATCGTTGCTTATCTACGTTATAAGCGAGAGGCTGATCTGGATAACTTGCACACAGCAGAAATCGATGCAGCGCTAAATTTGTATTGGCTGGAACGGGCAGAAAATGCCCCTTCGGCTGAAAATCTCCAGCAACACCTCATCGAAGAGGAAGCATACCTTGCGGCTATAAGTTCAAAACCCACCCCAAAATCTATTGAGAAAAATCCTTTGACCGGCAGTGTCCGGCTGCGAGACGTGACCGCCAGTGACCTCCCTATCTTCTACGAGCAGCAACTGGACCCGGAGGCAATCCAAATGGCCGACTTCCCGGCCAGGGCCAGGGATGATTTCATGGCCCACTGGACCAAGATTTTGGACGACGAGACCGTCACGACAAAGACTATCCTCTTTGACGGGCAGGTGGCCGGCAATATTGTAAGCTGGCCACAGTCCGGTCAACGAGAAGTCGGCTACTGGCTTGGCCGGGAATACTGGGGTCAGGGCATTGCCACCCAGGCGCTCTCAGCGTTCCTGGATCACCTGACGGTGCGCCCCCTCTATGCCCACGTGGTCAAACACAATCTCGCCTCCCTCCGAGTTTTGGAGAAATGTGGGTTCACGATTTGCGGCGAGGACCAGGTGCCCTCCGACGCAGGCGGCCAGGAGATCGAAGAATTTATTTTGAAACTAAACGCAAACGAAAGCGACGAAGCGCCATGAGTGCGATCCGCCGCCTACCCGTCGCCAGGTGGAGGTTCAATGAGCTGCCCCTGCTGCTTACCCAATATCAATGATCTGGACAACACCTTCGACGCGGCCAACGCGCGCAAGGACGCCCGGCGCTACCTCAAAAAAGGGCCGGACAAACGGACCCGCAAGCTCATTGCCTACCTCCTGACTCACTGCCGCGAGCCGGTCAGCGTGTTGGATATCGGCTGCGGGGCCGGGGGCGCGCACCAGGAATTGCTGCGGCAGGGTGTCGCCGAACGGGTGGTTGGCGTTGACGCCTCGTCGGGCTACCTGGCCGCCGCCCAGGTTAATGCCGCCCAATTGAACTTGAGCGACCGGGTGGTCTACGAGCAGCAGGATTTCGCCCAGGCTGCCGATTCCTTTGCCCCCGCCGACGTGGTCCTCATGGATCGGGTTATCTGCTGTTACCCCCACCTGGCGCAGCTTTTGGGTGCAGCGGCTCAGCACAGCCAACGCTACCTCAGCCTCAGCTTTCCCCGTGATGAGTGGTGGACTCGCCTGCCCTATCGTGTCGTTGACTTCTGCCAAACCCTCTTTCGCCGCAAATATCG
>CAZRYD010000372.1:0-4047 GCA_964604225.1 uncultured Caldilineaceae bacterium | reverse complement strand
GTGTCGAAATGTACGCTTATCTGACATTGATAGAGTGATACAAATGGCGACCACAGATAAGTACATCACCTTTGAGGCTGCTTATCAGTTTCTAAACAAAAGATTATTTGATAACAAACTCACCGAGTGTGTCATAACCTTAAACTGCGACGGGGTGAGGAAAGCATTTTTTGTTAAAAACTCTTTCAAAGTACAAGATGAGAGTGAAATACGAGATGAAATTGCCCTCAATCCAGACATCTTTGCCGGTTGCACTGATGTCGAAATCTTGAGTACACTGGCTCACGAAATGGTTCATAAATGGCAACACGACTATGGTAAACCCGGAAAAAATGCCTATCATAATAAAGAATGGGCCAAAACGATGAAACAAATTGGTTTAAAACCATTCAACATCACCAAACCAGATCGAGAAACGGGACCTGCCTGTGCCCACGTAATTATGGAAGATGGGCTATTTGCTCAAGTATGTCAAGAATTAGCGGCCAAGAGGATAAAACTCAATCGCCAGTTGCAAAAATCACCAGCAAACAAGAAACGAAAAGATAAGAGAAAGTAGGCTTGCTGCAAGCTAGCTTCAATACCCCTGCTGAGGCTAATGACTGCGATTAATCATTCGTTGTGACTGTTGGGAGCAAAAGTTAGTAACCGTAAGTTGGGTCGAGGCACGAAACCCAACACTAACCGCTTCCCCTGGCCGCCGGGCCGGGAACCAAAGGATGGTCCCCGCGTCGAGGCGATTGCCCAGGCCGCCTGCGAGTTGGTCGAGAAGCGGGAGAGGTGGCTCAACCCGCCAGACCTGACAGGTCTTGAAGACCTGTCAGGTCTAAAGCAGCGCACGCTGACCAATTTGTACAACCAGCGGCCGACCTGGCTGGATTTGGCCCATCAAAAGCTGGATCGGGCCGTGTTCGCGGCGTATGGCTGGCCGGGTGATCTGAGCGATGAGGAGATTCTCGCTCGGCTGTTGGCGCTCAATTTGGAGCGGGCGGGGGAAGACAAAGCGAGATCGCAACGTCGGCAGAATCATTATTGGGCCCCCTGAGCGAGTACTACCAGGATGAAAGGAATGGCACAATGTCCCACGAAGGGTTCACCTCACAGCACCGCGCCATCGGAAGAGCCGCAGCTTGGGCCGTATTCTTCCTTTTGGTGGTGTACGCGGTTACTACGGGTCTCGGATTTCTGTCCCTCAAGTCGCCTCAGGACCCTATCGGTGATCCGTTCTTCTCCATTATGGAACTGCTCATCGTCCTTATAGCTCCATTGATGGTCGTTAGCATGGTCGCCGTTCACGCCTACGCGCCTGTTGAGGTCAAGGGATATAGTCTTACGGCACTTGTCTTTATGATCCTTCTGGCGGGTATTACGTCCAGCGTCCACTTTGTTATGCTGACGGTAAGCCGTCAGATTGAAGCTACCGGATTGACATGGGTTCCTTTGTTCCTTTCTTTCAAGTGGCCATCTGTGATCTATACGTTAGACATCCTGGCCTGGGACTGGTTCTTTGCCCTGTCAATGCTCTTTGCTGCGCCGGTGTTCAAGGGAGGCAGGCTGGAGCTAACGGTGCGGATGCTCATGATTGCCAGTGGTGTGCTGAGTCTGGCGGGGTTGATCGGTGTGCCGCTGGCGGATATGCAAGTCCGGAATATCGGCATCATTGGCTACGCTGTGGTGGCTCTAGTTGTGTTTCTACTGCTCGGCATAGTTTTCGGGCGCACCCAACCTGTGCCGGGCGATACCGAGTCAAGTCGTGGTTCTCAATCGGGGGCCTAACCAGCGTTTTTGGTCGAGCAATTGTTATGTTTCACAAGGAGAACACGATGGATTTTTTATGGGTCTATGACCACAGTGAAGTAGATTGGGCTGAGCTATCTGAGTTGTATCGGATTGCTCCGCTGGGAGAAAAACCTCCAGCATACCTGACAACCGTATTTTCAAACAGCAAATTCAAGTGTTTTGTCTATGCGAATAATACACTGGTCGGTGTAGGGCGAGCCTTAGCTGATGGTGCGGATTGTTCCTATATCTGTGATGTGGCGGTCCACCCTGAATACCAGGGGTTAGGACTTGGTAAAGAAATCATTGAAAAGTTAGTGGCCCTATCAAAAGGGCACAAAAAAATTATTTTATACGCTAACCCAGGCAAAGAAGGCTTTTATCGCAAACTGGGCTTCCATAAAATGAATACAGCGATGGCAATTTTTAGTAACCAAAAGCAAGCTATAGAATCTGGTTTAATCAGTGAAACATAACAACGAGAAGACACTGGCCCAATGAGGCGCGTCATTCCTACGAGAGACGATTAGCCTATGCTCAAAGCCGAACTGATCCGTCCCCGCCTGGAGGTGCGTGACGGCCAGGTGTGGACGAAATCTATTCCCCCGGATTATCACTATCTGAGCGTGGCCAATGAATTGACAGCCTTGTTCCGGCAGCATGTCGGGCGCAGCCGGGGGGTATTGGCCGAGGCCCTGCGTGATTACGAAGGGGACAGTCTGGATTATCCGGTTATCCGGGGTTTAGCGGCAGTGCTGGAGGCTGGCTGCACCTTTGGTAATGAGCCGCCTATCGCCTCGGTCGCGCTCCGCTCGGCCCTTTTCCGGCGCGGGCCAGTTACCGCCAAACACGATCTATTCAGCCTGACCACACGAGAACAGGTTATCGCCGAAACTGCCGCCGCGTACAATTTGACCGCTGAGCAGATCGAGACCGCCCTTTTCGCCGACCTGGCCGAGGAGCAAATCCTGCTCGACTCCGGTCAGGCCATCGCTCCTGGCGATTTGATCGCCCGCTACAATCTGGAGTTGGCGCGCGGTCTGCTCTATTGGGCGCGGGAGCTGCGGCTTGTCGTCGGCGACGGCTACAAAGATATTTTTAAGTACATCAAGCTCTTCAAGCTCATGTACTCCCTTCGACCTGCCTTAGACTCCCGGCATCCGGCTAGCCCGCCGAGCGGCTATCACCTCACCCTGTACGGCCCAATTTCGCCCTTCGTCAAATCCACCATCCGCTACGGCTTGCAGTTTGCCAAATTTATGCCCGCCCTGCTGCTGTGCCAGAATTGGCAGATGGAGGCTGACGTGCAAGCGCCGGGCTTCCCCAGCCAGAAGCCGCTGCGTTACACCCTCGACGACCGCACCGAATTGCGCACCCATTTTAAAAGTTCTGGGTTGTTCGACAGCCAGCTCGAAGCCGACTTCGCCGCCGAATTTGAGGAAAAGTATGGCGGCGCAGAGCGGAAGTGGGAACTTGCCCGTGAAGATGAATTAATTAGCGTGGGCGACACGGTCATGATCCCCGATTTTTCCTTTACCCACCGCAAAGATGGCCGGCGGGCGCTGTTGGAAATTGTCGGCTTCTGGCAGCCTGATTACCTGCGCCGCAAGCTGGCCAAAGTGCGGGAGGCCCAGCGATCCGACCTGATCCTGCTGGTTTATGAAAGCGCTAATGTGGCCGAGGGGACTTTTGAGGCGGTGTCGGCCGGTGAGGTGTTGACCTTTAGCCGCAAGCCGGTGCTGAAGGATGTTCTGGCAGCGGTTGAACGGTGCGCGGTATGATTCCTTGAAGGGCGCTAAGTCGGTTGAATGTTTTGTGATTTTTAGTTTTCTTCCTCTTCCCCCACCAACGCCCGCAGCGCTTCCAACTGTTCGCGGACGGCGGTTTCGCCGGTACCGCCGGGGCTGGTGCGGCGGTCGGCGGCGCGATTGAAGGTGAGCCACTGGTGGACGTCACGCTCGAAGAGGGGGCTGAACTGCTGATAAGCCGCCAGGGGGAACGAGAAAAGGGGCTGTTCCAGGGCGATGGCCTTGCGCACAATCTCGCCGACCAGGTGGTGGGCCTGGCGGAAAGGCATGCCTTTGCCGACCAGATAATCGGCCAGTTCGGTCGCCAGCATGGCGCTGTCCATCGAGTCGTAAATGCGAGAGGCGTCTACGGTCAGGGTGTTGACCACCCCGGCGGCGATGGGCAGAGACATCATGAGCGTATCCACCGTGTCGAAGAGCGGCTCCTTGTCCTCCTGCATGTCCTTGTCGTAGGTCGAGG
>CAZRYD010000371.1:0-4093 GCA_964604225.1 uncultured Caldilineaceae bacterium | reverse complement strand
CAGAGCCATAACCATGGGGGTAGATAGGTCAGCTTCTACCCCCTTTTCTTATCAACACGAAAAAGGAAGCATTGTTTATCCCAGACTGCACAGCCCTACCTATGACCGTGCGGAACGACATCGCCGTTGGTTTGCTGGCAGTATCAGTAAATCCAAGATTGAGGAGGCAGCACGCTTCGCGTCAGATGCGGCTCCGTTCGGCATCTGGGGATGCCTCACCCCTCGAAAATGATCTACTGAGTATCGGCTGCGACTGGATTGGGCAAGCCGACGACCGGGCCGTCGTAGGCTAAACGGAGGCTGGTCTGATGAATCCGGATCATCACTCTAAACATAATGAGCAACGATTTCCAGCACCTCTCTGGGGGATAATCGTGACTATCGCTCTTCTGGGCTTAGTCGCGTTTACTTGCAGTATTTTATCTTTAAAAGATCACCCGGTCAGCTCCCAAAATTCAACGACGCCGGTAGCTTCGTTGCCTCAAATTGCTGAGGCCGTTGCCGCTGGCGAGGTACAAAGCCTCACGGTGCGAGGCGATTTGTTGATCGCCACGAAAATCGATGGAACTCAAATTAGCGCTCGTAAAGAGTCAACCATTAGTACCCTAGAAACATTGCAAATTCTGGGTGCCCCGCCTGAAGCTTTAACCCATTTACCCATCGTGGTCGAAGAAGAGGCTAATTCCAAGCCTCCGGACCTCAACTCGGTTTTAGTCATTTTAATTATTTTTATCGGTATAAGCCTGATACCCTTTTTACTTTTTCGCTATTCATCGCGGTCGACAGGGGGTAGTAGCCCTGACTCTTACGCTGGCTTCATGGGGCGCAGTAATCCTCACGTTTTATCTGGCGAGCATACCCAGCCTGAAGTTACCTTTGAGGACGTGGCCGGGGCAGATCAAGCCAAGCTTGAACTTCAGGAAATCATAGAATTTCTGAAAGAACCGGTTAAATTTGTCAGGTTGGGGGCGCACATTCCCAAAGGCGTCCTGATGGCCGGCCCACCTGGCACCGGCAAAACACTCCTGGCCAAAGCGGTGGCGGGTGAGGCGGGGGTACCCTTCTTCAGCATCTCCGGCTCTGAGTTTGTCGAAATGTTTGTAGGGGTTGGCGCGGCCCGCGTCCGCGATTTGTTCAAACGAGCGAAAGAACAGTCGCCGGCCGTCGTTTTTATTGATGAAATTGATGCCGTGGGCCGACAGCGCGGCGCCAGGCTAAGCAATGGCGGCAACGACGAGCGTGAGCAAACCCTCAACCAAATTCTGGTGGAGATGGATGGCTTCACCACCGATACCAATGTGATTGTGATGGCCTCAACCAACCGGCCCGACATTTTAGACCCGGCGCTGCTGCGTCCGGGTCGTTTTGACCGCAAGGTCTTTCTCGACCGGCCCGACCTGAAAGAACGCGAAGCCATTCTAGAACTGCACACGCGGGGCAAGCCGCTGGCGCCCGACATTTCCATCGGCGATTTGGCCAAATTGACCCCCGGCTTTGTTGGCGCCGATCTGGAAAACCTGGTCAACGAGGCGGCTATTCTGGCCGCCCGACATAATTTGGCGACGATTGGGCGGGCGGAGTTTCAAGAGGCCATGGAACGGATCATCGCCGGGCCGGAGCATGCCAAAATTCTGAGCGAGGCAGAACGCCGGGTGGTGGCCTACCACGAAGCCGGTCACGCCGTAGTGATGCACAACTTGGCGTACAGCGATCCGGTGCACAAGGTCAGCATCATTTCGCGAGGGATGGCTCTGGGTTATACTATGCCGCTGCCCGAAGGCGATAAGCACTTGCGCAGCCGCGAAGCCTTTGAGGACGAGATTGTGGGCTTGCTCGGCGGGCGGGCCGCCGAGGAGGTTATCTTTGCACAGATCACCACCGGCGCAGCCAATGACCTGGAGCGAGCTACCAAGCTGGCCCGAGCGATGGTCACCCGTTACGGCTTCAGCCCGAACCTGGGTCTGCGCACCTTTGGCGAAGAGCAGGGCAACCCCTATCTGGGCAGCCTGGGCGAAATCCGCGATTACAGTGAGGAGATGGCCCAGGCGATTGATCACGAAATCCGGTCCATTCTGGACACGGCCTACCAGCGGGCCAAAGATATTGTGGTCGCCCAGCGAGGCAAACTGGAAGCCCTGGCCGTATCGCTGCTAGAGTACGAAACCATCGAGCGGCCCCAGTTTGAAGCTTTGATGACCCACAATGGGGATGAAAAGAGTTTGTTTGCGGCGGCGAGTTGTGCTACACTGGGAGGCTAGTATTTTAAGCTTGGCTTGTTGTCAAAAAGAACATGAAACAAACGAACTCTAACCAAAGTTTAGACCCAGTTACCAGGCGGCAATTCTTTAAGATGACCCTGGCCACTGCATCCGGTTTATTGGCTGGCTGCAGCCCCACCGAGCCGCCGGAATGGTCGGTGCGGATAGCTGACTCGGTGATGGAGCGTCAGCCCCTGTTATCAGATAAATGGGGATATGAAGCAGGAGTAGTCCTCACTGCGATCAAACAAGTGTGGTTGAAAACCAAAGACCAGAAATACTACAATTACCTCAAAAGCAATATCGATGAATTTGTCGGTCCTGACGGCAGTATTCGGACGTATCGCCTTGAAGAATATAATCTTGACCAACTTAACCAGGGCAAACTGTTGTTTCCTCTGTACAAAGAAACCGGCGACGAGCGTTACCGGCAAGCAGCCTACTTGCTCAGAAGACAATTACAGACTCAGCCACGTACCAGCGAAGGCGGTTTCTGGCACAAACAGATTTACCCCCATCAAATGTGGTTAGACGGCCTTTACATGGCCGGTTCCTTTTATGCTGAGTTTGCCAAAACCTTTGACGAACCCGCTGGGTTTGATGAGGTGGCCCAGCAGCTCATTCTGATCGAGAGCCATACTCGTGACCCCCAAACCGGGTTGCTCTATCACGGCTGGGACGAAAGTAAAAGCCAGCGCTGGGCCAATGCCGAAACCGGGTGTTCTCCGAGTTTCTGGGGACGTTCAGTTGGCTGGTATATGATGGCCATCGTGGATGTATTAGATTTTTTGCCCGCAGGCCACCCTAGCCGAGACCGTCTGGTGGCAATTTTGGAGCGCACGGCCTCGGCGCTGGTTGCTGTGCAGGATAAAGCTACCGGCTTGTGGTATCAAGTGCTTGATCAGGGGGACAGGGCGGACAATTACTTGGAGGCATCAGCTTCGGGTATGTTTGTGTATGCCCTAACCAAAGGTGCCGGCAAAGGGTATATTGGCCAAAAATATTTGGATGTGGCTCAGCGAGGGTACAAAGGCATCCTGGAGCACTTTGTTGAAATAAATGAGCAGGGCTTGGTTAACCTCAACCAGATTTGCGCTGTAGCCGGATTAGGCGGAGAGCCGTATCGAGACGGCTCATTTGAATATTATATTAGTGAAAAAATCGTGGCCAATGACCCCAAAGGCGTGGGGACCTTTATTATGGCCAGTGTTGAGCTTGAAACGCCCGGCTAAACCATTTGCCTGAGCCGTTCATGACAAATGTCACTTACGCCCTGCCTGTATGATAAATTAAAATAAAATGCCGCGAAAGCGGATTTTCTTGCTTAGGAGGATTTTGATGAAGTTGTTAGTCACTTACGCCAGCAAATACGGCTCAACCGCCGAGATCGCCGAAGTTATCGGTAAGGAATTGAGCAAGCGTAACTGCGAGGTTGAGGTTAAATCGGTTGAGCAAGTTGGCAATCTGGACGGCTATGATGGGTTCATCATCGGCAGCGCGCTTTACGCCGGGGGCTGGCTGAAGGCCGCCGCAGAGTTTTTGCGCTCAAATCTGCCGCTGCTGGCCAGCCGGCCGGTCTGGCTTTTCTCCAGCGGCCCCACCGGCGAAGGTGATCCCAACGAAATCGTGGGGAGTGGCTGGACTTTCCCGGAGGATTTGACAGCACTCGTGGAGACCATCAAACCGAGAGATGTCATCCTGTTCCACGGCAAAATTGATCTCGACAAGCTCAGTTTTGGCGAGAAAATGATCATCAAGTCGGTCAAAGCCACCGTCGGTGACTATCGCGACTGGCTGGTGATACGCACCTGGGCCAGCACGCTCGATCTGACCCC
>CAZRYD010000370.1:0-4260 GCA_964604225.1 uncultured Caldilineaceae bacterium | reverse complement strand
CAGGAAGAAGTTATCGCTCCCGATAAAGCCGGCCACCGAAGCTCCATACATTAAGCCATAGCCGATGGCAAAGAAAAGAATAGAGGCAACGGCAAAGTCCATTAGATTTTTCAACATCAAGTTAGCCGCATTTTTGGCCCGGCTAAAGCCGCTTTCAACCATGGCAAAGCCAGCCTGCATAAAAAAGACCAAGAAGGCTGTGATCAATAACCAGATTGTATCAATCTGCCGAACCGTATCAGCTACAGTTGGCTCCTCACCCTGAGCATAGGCCACGCCGCCTACAACAAAAGTAAGTAATACAGCCAGAGGTAAAACCCGAGATAATAGACGGTGCTTCATCATAACATTTCTCCTCACTAAATTCTTTAAAAAATTTTGCTCAAAATAAAAAGCCCCCCGTCACGAGTTTTGACTCGGGGCTTCGCGGCCGCTCAATCAAAAAGTATTAGGTTTAGTTAACGCCGCCAATAATAACAGGAATCTATCAGCTTGTCAAGCGTTTTTTGGAGATTGTCAAGCTTTTTTAGAAATTTTAAGGTTGAGAACAAGAAATTTAGTCGCTGGTGGCTGATTTCCCACCCACCATAATGACGGCCTCGGCCACCTCACGCATGGTACAGCGTTTTTCACGAGCAGTCATTTGCAGCCGGCTATAAGCTTCACTCTCCGACAGGCCCGTGGTGATGAGGATTTTTTTGGCGGCATCAATCAATTCGCGGGTTTCCAGTTGATGGCGCAGCTTGTAAGCCTCTTGAGCAGCAGCCTGCATTGTTTCAAACCGGGCGATGGCAATTTCGATCATGGGGCCTAATTTGCCCTCGTGAATGGGTTTGACCAGGTAGCCCATCACCGAGGCATTGGCGGCCCGCTCGATCAGCGATTTTTCCGAAAAAGCAGTCAACATCACAATGGGCAGGGGCATTTCAGCGGCCAGGGTTTCGGCCACGTCCATGCCGTCCATGCCGGGCATTTTAATATCCAGTAGTAATAGATCGGGCTTGAGTTGCTTGGTTTTTTCCAAAGCATCGCGACCGTTGGCGGCGGTATCAATCACCTGGTGCCCCAATGAAGTCACCAGCGCCTTCAAGCCCATGCGGATGACTGCTTCATCGTCGGCAATAATTACACGTAACGCTTTTTGCTCGGCCATTTCTATTTTAGATTTCGGATTTTGGATTAAAGATAGTGCGAAAACCAAAATTTGGCTAATTTTACTTTCATCACTTGCAATTGAATGCGCAAGAATCGGGTGGTTTTTGGTGTCAAACTGGGGTAAAGTGAGGATGATACTATTTATCAAGAAATTAGGGGAGAAAATCTATGTTAGCCAACAATTATGGCCAATTAGCCGCAGATTACGCTCGCATTGAGCAAGCCATTCTCTTTCTGGAACAGAATTTTCGAGAGCAGCCCGATTTGAAGGAAGTTGCTGACAGCGTGGGTCTGAGTGAATACCATTTTCAGCGTTTGTTCAGTCGCTGGGCCGGCATCAGCCCCAAGCGCTTTCTGCAATTCTTGACCATCGAATACGCCAAGCAGTTGCTGGCTGAGTCGAAAAGCGTACTGGACGCCACTTATGAGGTTGGCCTATCCAGCCCAGGCCGCTTGCACGATTTGTTTGTGACTTGTGAGGCGATTACGCCGGGAGAGTTCAAGAATAAGGGCGAAGGGTTGACCATCACCTACGGTTTTCATCCCAGCCCTTTTGGGGAGTGTTTGCTCTCGATCACCGAGCGCGGTGTCTGCGGCCTGGCTTTTGTCCAACAAGGCGACCGGGTGGCTGTCCTGGACGAGTTGCAGCGCAACTGGCCTAAAGCCGCCTTTGTCGAGGACCCGGGCCAGACCCAACCCTTTGTCGAGCAAATCTTTAATCCGGTCAAGGATAGACAGGCTCTGCCGGTGGTTCTCAAAGGGACCAATTTTCAAATCAGGGTCTGGCAGGCGCTGTTGAGAATTCCACCCGGTGCGGTGGTTTCCTACGAGGAACTGGCCGTCTTGATCGGCCAGCCGGGCGCAGCCCGCGCCGTAGGCAATGCGGTCGCCCAGAACCCGATTGGCTACATCATTCCCTGCCATCGGGTCATCCGCAAAATTGGGGCAATCGGAGATTATCATTGGAAATCAGCCCGCAAGCGAGCTATCCTGGGCTGGGAAGCGGCCAGGAGAGAAACCATTCAGTAATACAAAGGCCCTAAAGGTTTCAAAAACCTTTAGGGCCTTGCGTTAAACAACATCCCGCACCACCAAATCCTCAAACGTCTCCCGGCGCTGCACCAGCTTGACTTCCGCCCCGTCAATAAATACCACCGCTGGACGCAGCGCCGCGTTGTAATTGCTCCCCATTGATAACTGATATGCCCCGGCCACCGGCACGGCCAGCAGGTCACCCGGCGCGGCGACCGGCAGGTCTACCGCCTGGATGAGCACATCGCCGGACTCGCAAAACGGACCGGCAATGGCCACCGTTTCGGTTGCGGCCTCGTTGGCGCGATTGGCTAGCAGCGCGGTGTACTTGGCCTGATAAAGCGCCGGGCGGGGATTATCGGCCAGGCCGCCATCGATACTGACGTAGGTACGCACGCCGGGGATAACCTTTCGTCCGCCCACAGTATAGAGCGCCACCCCGGCCAGGGCCACCAGCGAGCGCCCCGGCTCCAGGATGAGTTCCGGCAGCGGCAGGTTGCGGCGGCGACATGCCTCGACGATGGCCGCTACCAGAGCGCCCACAAACGGCTTGACTGGCATGGGCGGGTCGGAAGGATGGTAGGGCACCCCCCAGCCCCCGCCGGGACACAGTTCTTGCATCTCCCAACCATACCGTTCTCGCAGCCGCACGGCTAAATCCAGCAATCGCTCCACGCCCTCAGCCACCGGCTCGACATCGTGAAAGTGAGAGCCGAGGTGGAGGTGAAGACCGCAGAGACGCGGGGGAGATAAAAAATCTGCCCCCTGCACCTCTGCTCCCCCGCTCCCCCGCTGTTTTTCGAGCAGATTCCTGGCCACAATCTCCGCCTCCTTCAACGGAAATCCAAACTTGCTGTCAGCCGAGCCAGTGACGGTGTAGCGATGATGCGTTTCCACAGCCACATCCGGGGTGATCCGCAGCCAGATGTTGGCGGACTGCTGGCGCTCCCCGGCCAATTGAGTCAATAACTCAAGTTCAGTGGCATTATCTACCACAATCCGGCCCACGCCGGCCTGCAGCGCCTCGCTCAAATCGAGCCGGTTTTTGTTGTTGCCGTGCATGTGCATCTGGGCCGGGTCGGCCCCGCCGCGCCGGGCGATGAACAGCTCGCCGGCCGAGGCCACATCCAACCCGACGCCCTCTGCGGTCATCAGCCGGGCCAGGGCCGGGCACAGAAAGGCTTTGCTGGCATAGGTCAGACGGGCAGAGCCAGGGTAGCCCGCCAGCACCTGCCGATAGCTCTTGATGCGCTCACGAATGGTCTCGACATCATATATGTACAGCGGCGTACCGAATTGCCTGGCCAGATCAAGGGTGCGGTGGCCGGCCAGGCAGAGGTGATCGTCGGTGTTAACGGTGCTAGCTTGAGGAAAAAGCGAGAGTTTATTCAATCTGTTAACCAATTTAATCGCAAAATGGTCTGAGAAGATCCTCATCATTGGAGAAGTTTTTTGACCACTCCTCAATATATATGGAAGACTCCACCTGTTTTTCAATATTTTTAGAACTGAACAGCCCTGCCCGCTGCCGGGCCAGCAAGACACCTTAATTTAACCAAAGCTTTCTCTGGCAGAATGTGGTCAAAAAACCGGGCAGTAACTTGCTGTGTGGCCTCCGTCGTACGACGTGTTAGGTGCTGTTTGCTAAGCCATCAGTGTTTCAGCAATACCTTTGTTTGGCTATATCTCAACCCTGGATTTTCTCTACCTGGAAAAACAAAAGTCCGTGATCTGAATACTTGCTGATCCAATTGACTTGCTCTTGTTCAGAATTCATCTGAGGCCATCCCCTTACATCAATCTCAGCTTCATCAAACTGCTTAAAATTCAGATGATTAGAGGCAATCACATGATCAAGGTTACTGGGCTGGAGTTTACCTGGACCATTCCACCAGGTGTGTGGCCGGTTCTTGCTGAGACGGCGCATCTTCACACGCTTTGCTCCTCCATCCAGTTTTTGCAGTTCGATGTCCACAAGTATTTCCCGTTTGAAGGGATATTCCATACCCATCGTATTAACTAGACTTTAAAGTGCAAAATAGATTCAGACAAAGCTGAGTTGATCGAACTTTT
>CAZRYD010000369.1:0-4327 GCA_964604225.1 uncultured Caldilineaceae bacterium | reverse complement strand
ACCCTTTTTTCAGGGATGGCGGACTCGTGGGGCTTTATTCATTCGGCCAAAATCTGGCAGGAAGGCAAGTTGGTCTGGCTCGAACTAGCTAAAGCTGCGCTGGGGTTCGGCGTCGGCATCTCGTTGTACTGGTTGATGCTCAGGTATATGACTGAATTGGGGGTCGCTGCGCCCGAAATTCAAGCTCTCTTCTGGTTTGGGGTCACCCTGATCGGTACGGCGCTCATCAGCGGCGCTTTTCGGCAATGGCAGTGGACGGAGCAAGTGGTCGCGTTGGGGGTCCTGCTGGGCATCGCCTGGCTCATCCTGCGGACGGGTGGCTAAGTTTCGACCTGATAGAATTTTGTGCTATAATTATCGTTTGGATTTCGTAAGAATTAAGCAGTGCCTTCGTCGATAATCGGGTGAAATAGACCTCGCTTACGGACGACTAAGCCAAAACAAATCTTCGCCTAGAATTAAGAGGTAATGGACCATGGAAGAACTGCACCACCAACTTACCGATATGAAGGAACGTATCGGTTCAATCTTGGAGCGTCTTTGACATCGCTGGCAAAGCGAAGCAGATTGAAACATTAGAAAAAGAGTCCGGCCAGCCGGATTTTTGGAATGACCAGCGCGACGCCCAGGAAAAAATGCGTCATCTCTCGGAGTTACGCGAGGAAGTAGAGACCTGGCAGGGAGTGGGCCGTCGAGTTAAAGATGCGCTCGATCTGATCGAGATGGCCGCGGCTGAAGAAGACGTCTCGCTGCTGGCCGAATTGACCGAAGAAGTTGACTCGCTGACGAGTCTGCTGGAAAAGCTGCAATTTCAACTGGTGTTGTCAGGCCCGCACGATAAGGATGGGGCGCTGTTATCAATCCACGCCGGAGCCGGCGGCACCGAGAGCCAGGATTGGACCGAGATGCTGATGCGCATGTATCTGCGCTGGGTCGAGGCCAGTGGCTACAAGGCCACCCTGGTGGATCAGACCGAGGGTGAAGAGGCCGGCCTCAAAAGCGTGACCCTGGAGGTTGAAGGGGAGTATGCCTACGGCTATCTCAAAGCCGAGCGGGGCGTGCATCGGTTGGTCAGAATTTCGCCCTTCGATGCCAACAGCCGCCGCCACACCTCCTTTGCCCTGGTTGAAGTGGTGCCCGATATTGACACCGATATTGATATTGAAATCAGACCCGAAGATATTGAAATTGACGTCTACAAATCGGCAGGCGCGGGCGGGCAAAATGTGCAGAAAAACTCAACCGCTATCCGCCTCAAACACCTGCCGACCGGTATTATAGTGACCTGCCAGAATGAGCGCAGCCAGCTCCAAAACAAAGAAACGGCCATGCGCATTCTGCGGGGGCGTTTGTATGACATCGAGCTAAAAAAGCAAGAGGAAGAGCAGGCCCGACTCAAAGGTAAGCACATCGAGGCCGGCTGGGGTAACCAGATTCGCTCCTACGTGCTGCATCCTTACAAAATGGTCAAGGATCACCGGACGGATTATGAGGTGGGCAACGCCGAGGCAGTGCTGGATGGTCGGCTGGACGGTTTTATTGAAGCCTATCTGCGCTATACCATTGGCGAACATGAAGGGGCCAGAGCCTAACCGGAAGGCCGGGCGGATTGGAAGGATGGTAGGCTTTTTCAAACTTTCAAAATTTCTTGCTTGAGTTTGACTCCGTTTGACCTTTCTGCTATAATTGTTGCGTATAAAGTAAACTTCGTTCAACGCGTTGAGACACTCCGCAGTTTAGATATAATTGCATACCAATCTGCAAAGATTGCGCCCTGTTTTGATTGGCGCAATTTTTGTTGTCTCCAGGGTTGATTGGCTGGGTGCAGCTTGGGTCAGGTACATGGTTCAGGATCAAGACGAAATAATGCTTTTAAAGTTTGAGGAAAGCCTGACTCAGACCCAACTGTCTGCCTCAACAATTGTGAACTACCTGGCTGATCTGCGGGTATTTTTACGTTGGGGCAAGCGCGAAGTAGGCCAGCAATTTTCTTTAACCCAGGTCAGTCAAGAGCACATTCGGCTGTACCGGCATTATTTAGCTCAGGAACTCGGCCGAGCCGCTTCAACCGTCAATCGCCACCTGATGGCGCTGAGGAAGTTTTTTGCTCTGGCTAGAGAATTGGGCGATGTGCCCGATGACCCCACAAACGGGGTGTCCCTGGTGCAGGAGGATGGCCAGGTTAACTCGCGGCCTTTGGCGGCGGATGAAGTGACCAAGCTGCTGGCGGCGACCCAGCATGGCTCGCGCGCAGGGTTAGTGCGGCGCGACCTGGCTATTTTGCAGTTATTATTGCACACCGGCTTGCGGGTCAGCGAGATTGTGGCCCTGAAGAAAGAGGATGTCATCTTTGAGTATCCGGGGGTGCAGCTCAAGGTCTGCCGCGATTGGCAGGATGATACCCGGGTCCGGTATCTGCCGCTGACTGGTGATGTGTGTAAAACTCTACACGAGTATTTGAAGGTTCGCCCGCAAACTTTGACCACCGACCATTTTTTTCTCAACCAGGAAGGTCGTCCCATTTCTAATCGGACGGTGCAGCGGGTTATCAGCGACTGCGCCAAAGCGGTGGGTTTGGAAGGGGTTTCGGCCCAATCGTTGCGGCGTACCTTTGCCTTGCAGCTCTTTGCAGAAACACATGATCTGGAACTGGTATCAGAGCGATTGGGTCACCAAAGCAAAGCCATCACCGAGCAATATTTGTCGGTGCATGAAAATAATAATGTAGGACATAGGAAGTAAGAAGTAGGAAGTAAAAATCAGGGAAATCGCATCGTAAATTTCTAGTTTCTCATTTCTAAAACTCTCAGCGCTTAATTTTTTATTGAACTAAAGAGGAGGTTCATTGTGGAAGTAAAAGATTTCCGTGCCTTGCGGGTCAGCCTGGCTTCACCCGACGAAATTAGAGGTTGGTCTTACGGTGAAGTGACCAAGCCGGAAACCATTAACTACCGCCGCCTTCGGCCCGAAAAAGACGGTCTCTTTTGTGAGGCCATTTTTGGCCCTACCAAAGATTGGCAATGCTACTGCGGTAAGTATAAACAAGTTCGCTACAAAGGCATTGTCTGTGAAAAGTGTGGGGTGTTGGTGACACGTTCCTCGGTGCGCCGGGAGCGTATGGGGCACATCGAACTGGCCGCGCCGGTAGCTCATATCTGGTACACCCGCCGCGTTCCCTCCTACCTGGGACTCTTACTTGATATTTCTCGCCGCAATCTCGATCGCGTGCTGTACTTTGCTCACTATATCATCACCAAAGTAGATGAGCCGGCCCGCGCTCGCGCCCTGAAACGTCTGGATGATGAACTGACCCGGGAAGAAAAAAGACTCGAAGAAATACGCCAGGAGCGGGTTGATGTGATCATCAAGGAACGCGATGAAAAAATTGGCACCCTCCGCGATGAAGAACAACGCTTGGTGGACGCCTTGAACGAGCGTCAGAACTCGCTCATCGAAGAGGCCATGAAAGAAGCCCAAAAGCTGCAAAACCGGCTGGAAAAAGAGGTCGGTACGGTCCTTAAGGCCCCCATCGTTTACAGCGGCAGCAGCGAAATTGTGGCCGACAAAGGCGAAACCCTGGATCGCAGCCATCTCAAAACGTTGAACAACCTGGTTGAAGCTCGCCTCAACGAAATCAAGTCCGAAATCGAAGAGGAACTCAACCGCGAACAAGGTCGGATTAATGCCGAAATTGACCGGATTCGCTACCTGGCAGAACAGGAAGCTGACGCGCGCGGCGGCGATAACTCGCAAGAACTGGGTGAATTGGCGGCTCGGATTCAAGAGCAGCGCCAGGAACTGTTGAGTATCGAGTGGATGCAGTTCTTAAATGAAGTGCAATACCGCGACTTGACTGATCGTTGGGGCAATGTTTTTAATGCCAGCATGGGCGCTGAGGCGTTGTATGACATCTGCAAAGACCTCGACCTGGACAAATTAGCTGTCGATCTGCGCCTACAAATTCGCAGCACCCGTTCCAAGCAGCTCAAAAAGAAAGCCATCAAACGGCTGCGCGTGGTTGAGAGCCTGCGCAAAAGCCACAATCGCCCGGAGTGGATGATCCTGACCGTCTTGCCGGTCATTCCGCCCGACCTCCGCCCGATGGTTCAGCTTGATGGCGGCCGCTTTGCTACCTCTGATCTGAATGACCTGTATCGCCGGGTGATCAACCGCAACAACCGGCTCAAGCGGCTGCTCGATTTGGGCGCGCCGGATGTGATTGTCCGCAATGAGAAGCGTATGCTCCAGGAAGCGGTCGACTCGCTCATTGATAACAGCCGCCGCGGCAAAGCCGTTTCGTCGCGGGGCCGCCGCCAGCTCAAGAGCC
>CAZRYD010000368.1:0-4426 GCA_964604225.1 uncultured Caldilineaceae bacterium | reverse complement strand
TTCAAAATCAGTGGGCGGTTGCGAGCAGCAGGCGTCGGTGGGTTCGACTCCCATCTACTCCCGTAGAGAGACCTGACAGGTTTGCCAAACCTGTCAGGTCTTTTGTTTTAGATATGAATCGCCTCGCCCAGGGCTACATGTGAAGCTTCCATGACCACTTCGCTCAGGGTGGGGTGCGGGTGAACCGTGTAGGCCAACTCCTCCAGGGTGGTTTCCAGGCCGATCATGCCGGTTGGCCCGGCCACCAACTCGGTCACGTGCGGGCCGACCAGGTGAACGCCCAGGACTTCGTTATATTTATTCTCAGCCACAATTTTTACAAAACCAACATTCTCAGCTAAACCCACCGCCTTGCCGTTGGGTAAGAAGGGAAATTTGCCGACCTTCACCTCGTAGCCTTTTTCGCGGGCCTGGGCTTCGGTCAGCCCCACCGAGGCGACTTCGGGGTAGCAGAAGGTGCAGCGCGGCATGTTGGTATAATTGAGGGTGCGGGTTTCGTGGCCGGCAATAGCGTCGGCGGCCACCAGACCCTGGGCGCTGGCCACGTGGGCCAAAGCCAGTTTGCCGGTCACATCGCCGATGGCGTAGATATTGGGCACGTTGGTTTGCATTTTGTCGTTAATCTGGATGAAACCGCGCTCGGTCTTCACCCCAACCGCTTCCAGGCCCATGTTTTCGCTGTTGGGCGCAACGCCGATGGAAATCAGAGCCTTTTCGGCCTTGATGGTCTCGGTTTGCCCATTTTTACTCACCGTAATCGTCACACCAGCCTCATCCGTCTCTACCTTTTCAACCTTTGCGCCCGTCTTTACTTTCACCCCAACCCGGTTGAACTGCTTTTCGACTTCCTGGCTAACTTCTTCATCCTCCAGCGGCAGCACGCGGGGCAGCATTTCGACAACTGTTACCGCCGCCCCATAGCTGCGGAAAACGTGGGCAAATTCCATGCCAATGGCCCCGGCGCCCACCACAATCAGCGAGCCAGGCACTTCGGTCAATTCAAGAGCGTGGTGATACGTCAGTAGTTTCTGGCCGTCAATTTCAACGCCGGGAATGCTGCGGGCGCGCGCCCCGGTAGCAACAACGATATTCTTGGCCGTGTGTATCTCGCCGCCAACCTCAACTTCTGTGGCGCTCTTGAGTTTGCCAAAACCGTCAATTACGTCAATTTTATTCTTTTTCATCAAAAAATTGACGCCTTTGGTCTGTCGCTGGCTCACCTGGCGGCTGCGCTGTTGTGCGGCGCTGTAATCAACCTTCAAATTGTCAAAGCTAAAACCAAAAGTTTTGCCCTCTCTGAGTAGATTAACTACTTCGGCATTGCGCAACAGCGCCTTGGTGGGAATGCAGCCCCAATTGAGACAGATGCCGCCCATGTGTTCCTTTTCCACCACGGCCGTTTTTTGCCCAAGCTGGCTGGCCCTAATAGCGGCTACATAACCACCCGGCCCACCGCCAATTACAATCGTATCGTAATTACTCATAAGATACACCTTTCTAAATGAGAATTTGATCTAGTAAGTCACCGCTTGTGCATTATACCACTATCATTTGGAGAGGCGAATAGCACCAAATAGATTGAAATTCTGGCTTCAATTGGCGACTTGAAAACTTTTGTGTAAAATATTACAAGTAAGGTTTTAGTGACAACTTTCCTGATAGGTGACGGACAATATGGAAAAACAAAAACCCGCCTACATTACTATTGTCGAAGGGCCGCCGCCCGAATTTCGTGATGTGTCGAATGGCTGGCCGTTTGGTGTTTTAGAAGGTCAGGATAACAACGACATTGCTATGTGTGAGATGCGGGCCTTTAACGGCCCCAAGCTGGTGGAACGTTGCCAGAATGCCTGGCACGAGGGCCGGCTCGCCCGCCTCGATTTCCCCACCGGCGATGGGGCGCGAGGTGAGCTGGATATTATCGCGATTCGCTGGGAAGCTGTCGAAGAGGGCCACAAGCTCTATTTGTGGGTCAAGGTCTAACCCCCTTAACCTTGATCAGTCATTCTTGGTCATCAAAACGCCCGCGCAAGATCAAGCTGGGCGTTTTTTGTTGCGCCGGCCGATCATGTTTTTAGGCAGCGTTAGCTTTACCTCGGTCCATTCTCCGCCGGCATCTCTGGCTATGCTCAGGGTTCCCCCCAGAGCCTCGGCCCGAACCCGCAAGTTAGTCAACCCCGCTCCGCCTCGATCAACCGGGCGAGCCTCGACTTCAGCCGGGTCAAATCCCTGGCCGTTATCGGCCACCAGTAGATAAAAATTATCACGATCCTCGGCCAGGCTCAAGCGGATATTCTCAGCCTGAGCGTGTTTGCGAATGTTGAGCAAGGCTTCCTGAACAATTCGGGTTAAGGTCAGCTTTTGGCTGGCTGAAAGTTGCGGTGGCCGGCCTGGCAGATTAAGCTGCAACTCCAGCGGTGCACCCCTTCGTTCCACATGGGTCGTGATGGCGGCTTGTAGATATTCTTTCAGGGGTGCGTCCGGTTCAAGCCGGGGCGGGCGCAGATCGGCAATTATGTCACGCATCTGGCTTGAGGCCAGTTGGATGCGTGACTCTAACGCCGCGAGTTCTTGAGCCAGCATCTCCAGATTCCCGCGTTCTAACAATTTGCGGCAGATACCGGCTTGTAAACCAAGCTGGAGGGTGGTTTGGGCCACGCCATCGTGCAACTCTCTGGCCACGTAGCGGCGTTCATTTTCAAGGGCGCTTAACAGGGACTCGGTGGCAACGGTCGATTCTTGACGCCTTTTGCGGGAAGGTTTGGGTGGCTGTACCATGCAATCAATACCTCATTCAAGGGTGAGGGCCTACCCTCAATGTCATTAGGTTAGCGTAGTTTAGCCCCTTGTGGGCGGGCGGTGCGAAGCCCCCTGGTGGCAAGGCCCTATGCTACGACCTTAACTTAACGATATTGGCCTACCCTTGGTTATGTTATTAAGGAAGCGATAAATTTCCGACTCGTCCCTGATACTCTACTTGTCCCTCGCTCACGGTGAGCATGCCGCTGAACGAGGGTGGGCCGGGATCGTACCCAAAAACGTGCTGTAAAAAGGCCCGCAGATTGGCCGAATGAGTGACACAAATATCCCGGCGAGGCGAGTTGCCGGGTAGAATGTCGGTCAAATGCTCGATCAGGCAGGCCTTAACCCGGGCCGCCACCGCTTCCGGCGATTCGGCCAGCTCGTGCGGGTGGGTTAGCCAATAAAGAACCGGATCGGCTGCGCCCCAAAACTCCGTCTGCAAAACTACGCCGGCTTCATTGTGGGCTGAAGGATTTTCGTGAGCCCGCCAGCGCGCTATATCCAGCAGGGGCAGCATCGGATCATAACTGGCTCCATTCAGATAAAACTGGTTGTTCTGCAAACGGTCATCCACTTCTACCGGCGTGAGGACGCTGGCAATCAGACTCCCCTCAGCCAGCGCCTCCCGCAGGCCGTCCCGCAGCAAAGCCGCTGTCTCGCGGGCGCGGCGAGCCGGGCCACTAAAAAAGCGGATAGTTTCACCCGGCCTGAGCGAGTCGGCCAGGCCTCGCCCGACCGCCAGGGCCTCCGTGCGGCCCTCGGCGGTCAGGGCTTGATCGGCGTCGTAGTTGGGAATACGCCCGTGACGAACCAGATGCACAATGGTGGACATCACTTCACCACAATATTGACCAGCCGCCCCGGCACGTAAATCACCTTGACCGGCATTTTACCGGCCAGGTGACGCTGGACACCGTCAACAGCCAGCGCCTGGGCCTTGGCCTCAGCCTCGCCAATCTCGGAGGGAACTTCGATTTTATCGCGCACTTTGCCGTTGATCTGCACGGCAATCTCGATCACATCTTCTTTGGCCAGTTCCTCATCCCAGGTGGGCCAGCTTTGTTGGTGAACGCTGTAGGACTGGTCCAGCTTGGCCCACAACTCCTCGGCGATATGCGGGAAGCCGGGAGCCAGCAGCAGCACCAGGGTGCGAATGGCCTCGCCCCAGGCCGGGTCGCGGACTAGATCTGGAGTTGCTGCGCGAGCTGCCTTCAAATTGTTGCTATATTCCATCAACCTCGCAACCATCGTATTAAAACTAAAACTCTCAATGTCTCTACTGACACTACGAATGGCTTGATGCTGTTTGCGGTTTAGGTCACGTACATATTCCTCGAAAGGCTTCAATACTACATCATCTTCCTCTTCTTCTTCCTCTTCTTCTTTCCATTCTTTCCGCCAATCATTACTTTTTTGTTCTGTTATACTGCTTATTACCAATTCCCAAACCTTCTCCAAGAATTTCTTTACCCCCAAGATACCCATGCTGTCCCACGGGCCGCCCTGATCCCAGCGAAAACCGAACATCAGGTAGCCGCGGACCGTATCGGCTCCGTACTCTTGGACCAAATCATCAGGGGCGACCACGTTGCCCCGGCTTTTGCTCATCTTCTCCCGGTCTTCT
>CAZRYD010000367.1:0-4606 GCA_964604225.1 uncultured Caldilineaceae bacterium | reverse complement strand
TCGCGACACTCAGAAAAAGTGCCTCCAGATATCTCTGGAGGCACTTTCAACCCCCGGCATTGAATGTGTATTTAGAGGCCACATTCAAGCATTATTCTATTTACATCTCGCTCCAGCCATGCGCAGCCTGAACCTTTAGCATAGCGGCGAGGATGTCATTCCAGGT
This sequence comes from uncultured Caldilineaceae bacterium, assembly GCA_964604225.1. GTDB lineage: Bacteria > Chloroflexota > Anaerolineae > 4572-78 > J111 > DSQQ01. Next base: position 4,440 of record CAZRYD010000367.1, on the reverse strand, counting down.
CTGCTGCTTGAGCATGACCTCGTTGGGGAACATGCAGCCATCCCAGCAGATGTGCCTAAAGGCTTTGGTGAGGTTACCCTGCTCATCACGGAGCCAGTGACCGGCGTCGCGGGTAATATCAAGCTTTCCGTTGGGATCTGTGGCCAGACAATGCCGGCCGGTCTTATCGTGCGAGCCGGTCCCATGCACCGTGGCGTCATTCTGGGCCACGTGCATGTCAATCGTCCAGGGGCGCAGCGCGGCGGTCATTTTGCGCAGGCCGGCCTGCAAAGCGTCGGTATCGCTCCAGTCAAAATCTTCCGGCACCAACCTGTGCTCAGGAGCGTTGTAGCCCAGGAGGTAAAGCAAGGTATGAGCCATATCCGCCTGGAAACCAATGTTGGGCCGGTCGACCATTTCCAGCAAGTCCACCATATCTTTCCAGTTGTGCATGCCGCCCCAGCAAATTTCCCCTTCAGTGGCCAGCTTTTCGCCGCTATCCGCGGCAATATCACAGGCTTGCCGGAACACCTCGGCTATTTTCTTCTGGTTTCCTACGGGATCCTTAGCCCACTCCGCCGGGCTGACTGAAGAGTCGATGCGCACGACCCCGTAGGGCCGCACGCCCAGCTCGGTCAACCGTTTAGAGATGCGGCAGGCTTTTCTGATCTGCGTCAAAAACTTCTGTACTTCCTCAGCATCACCCAGGGTTGAGCCGCCGCCGGTCGGTCCCCAGACCGGGGCAACCACAGAACCAACGACAAAGCCCATCCCGCCAATCTTGTCGGCCAGTTTTTTGATGCCATCATCAGAAATATCGATGCTGATATGTGGGTCGGCCAGAAACAGATCAACCCCATCAAATTTTTTGCCGTTAACTTCCGCCTTGGCCGTGAGATCCAGCATCGTATCCAGGTCAATCGCTGGCTCGGAATCCGTGCCTTTGCCCACCAATCCCGGCCACATGGCATTATGCAGTTTGGGATACTCGTTATTCGCCATTGTCACTTTCTCCTATTCAGGTAAGTCTATACTTGGTTAAATCTTAAACTTCCACCCACTGACCGCTCTTGCCCGAACTGAGAATGGCATCACACACGTCCTGGGTTATCAACGCATTCTCAAAGTCCGGTTGCGTCACCTGACCTGTTTCCAAACCTTTGAGGAAATCGGCCACCTGGTGAGTAAATGAATGTTCATACCCGATCTGAAGTCCTGGAACCCACCAGTGGTCCATATAGGGATGGTCGCCGCCATTGTCGGTCACGTGAATGGAGCGCCACCCGCGCAGCTTACCTTCATCCCGGTGGTCAAAGTATTCCAGGCGATGCATGTCATGCAGATTCCATTTGATAGACGCATGTTCGCCATTGATCTCGAAGGTGTAGAGCGCTTTATGCCCCCGGGCATAGCGGGTTGCTTCGAACAGGCCGAGCGATCCGTTGGCAAAATCGCACATAACGAGAGAGGCATCGTCTATACCCACAGGTTCGACCTTCCCGGTAAGATTATGGAAGCGCTCCTTGACAAAGGTCTCGGTCCGGGCCGAGACGCGGCTGATGCCGCCGTTGAGCCAGATGGCTGTGTCAATACAGTGCGCCAGGAGATCACCGGTAACGCCCGAGCCGGCCGCATTAACGTCGAGCCGCCATAAGCCCTGGCCGCCTTGGGGTAGTTCCGTAGAAATTGTCCAGTCTTGCAGGAAATTGGCTCGATAATGATAAATTCGGCCCAACTTGCCTTCATCAATAATCTGCTTGGCCAGGGTTACCGCCGGTACCCGCCGATAGTTGTACCAGACCATATTGGGCACACCGGCTTTTTTAACGGCGGCCACCATATCCCGGCCCTCTTTACCGTTCAGCGCCAGCGGTTTTTCGCACCAGATCATTTTGCCGGCGGCGGCGGCGGCCAGCGCTATCTCGCGATGCACATTGTTGGGAGCGGCGATGTCTATTACATCTATGTCATCGCGCTCCACCAGCTTGCGCCAATCAGTCTCGGAGCTTTCCCAGCCTGCCTCATTACAGAAGGCGCGCAAATTGTCCTCGTTGCGGGCGCACGCGGCCTTCAACACAAGCTGATGCTCTAGCTTAAAAAAGTGGTTCACTTGGCGAAAAGCATTCGAATGCGCCCGCCCCATGAAGCCATAACCAATAAGGCCAATGTTAAGTTTTTTCATAACGCTCTCCTTTGTTCTAAAATAGCTAGGTTCTGGCCAAGCGCTTGAACATGTTTTCTCTAAGGGCTTTGATATGCTCACGCATGAGTTGTTCAGCGGTTGTACCATCACCCGCTAAAATTGCATCTATGATTTGTCGGTGTTCGAGGGAGCCATCAACGAGGTATTGATCCGTTACCCGATTATCCGCGCCGACCTTGTGCATACGATTCCTGGCCTGCATGGTCATTTGCCCGAGTAAGCGGTTGGGGCAGGAGTTATTAAGCATTTCATGCCACTTTATATCTATTTTAGACCAAGCGGCGCGATCTCCACTCTTAGCAGCGCGTTCCATTTCTCGCGTCAGGGATTGCATAACTTCTCGATGTTGGGGAGGCATGGCTTCAGCCGCCAGCCGGACAACTTCCGGCTCCAGCAGCTCTCGGACGTGGATAGCGTCAAAAATATCCTGCATGGAGGGGGCAGAAACAGTAATCGCCCGGCCGGGGATGATGTGCACCAAACCTTCTTGGGCTAATTGTTGCAGAGCTTCACGGACAGGGGTACGGCTGATACCCAGCGCTTTGGAAATGCGGGTTTCAGAGAGGGGATCGCCAGGTTCCAGGTTGGCGTGAGTAATGGCTTCCTGGATACGTTCATAAGCCACGTGGCGCAGCAAACGGGAGTCGGACTCGTCAATCTTGTCCATCTCCAACAGGTATTGTTCCAATTTGTCCATCCCGTTAGCCACTTATGAACACTCCCCTTGTATTCATATTCTTGTAGTATTTAAGTTGTATACAGCTAGTATGGGGCAATAATACAATAATCGAGCAATATTGTCAAAAATGGAGTTTGGGTGTATAAATCAGGGGTCAGTAGCCAGTAGTCAGTCGTCAGAAAAATGTTCTGGCTACTGACTACTGACTTCTACCCTACTAAATTTACCAAAGGAGGTATTTTTTCACATGGTTAGTAGTAAAGATGAAGCAACAAAATTACAGCGCAAACTGAAGTTTGGCATGATCGGCGGGGGGCGCGACTCCTTTATCGGGGCTGTGCATCGCCGGGCGGCCATCTCCGACGGTTTCACTGAATTTGTGGCCGGCGCTCTTTCCAGCGATCCGGGCAAGGCCAAGCTGTCGGGCGAGGATCTCCTCTTGTCGCCGGAACGCAATTATGGCTCCTGGCAGGAAATGTTGGACAAGGAAAGCAAATTACCGGCTGGGGAGCGGATTGATTATGTCTCTATTGTCACCCCCAATCATGTCCATTTTCCACCAGCCCTGGCTTTTGTTGAGGCCGGTTTTAACGTGGTGTTGGACAAGCCCATGGTTCACACCAGCGAACAGGCCCAGCGATTGATTGACGCGGTTAAAAAACACAAGGTCGTTTTCGGCGTTACCCACAATTACACCGGCTATCCGATGGTCAAAGAAGCCCGCAATTGGGTCAAGACAGGTAAACTGGGCAAGATTCAACGGGTTGTGGTCGAATATCCCCAGGGCTGGCTGCTCAAAAGAATTGAAGAAGAGGGTCAAAAACAGGCCGAATGGCGCACCGACCCGGCCCGCTCTGGCATCGCCGGAGCCGTGGGTGACATTGGCTCCCACTGCGAGAACCTGGTGAGCTACATCACCGGCCTGGAACTGGCTGAGATTTGCGCCGATTTGAACACCTTTGTGCCGGGCCGCCGGCTAGACGACGATGCCAGCGTGCTGCTGCGCTTCAAAAATGGCGCACGCGGCGTGCTGTGGGTGTCGCAAATTGCTGCCGGCGAGGAAAATCACCTGACCCTTCGAGTCTACGGCACCGAAGGCGGGCTTTTCTGGGACCAGGAACATCCTAACCAAATCCGCTTCATCCCCCCCAGTGGGCCGGTTCAGATTTACAGCCGCAATAACGGCGTCTTCTGCGCCGCCGCGGCTCGCGCTACCCACCTACCTTCAGGACATCCCGAAGCTTTCTTTGAGGCCTTTGGCAATATTTACATGAATATCGGCGACACCATCCGGGCCAAGCTGTCCGGCCGCGAACCCAACGAACTGGAGCTAGATTTCCCCTCCGTTTACGACGGCGCGCGCGGGGTGAAATTTATCGAGAAGGTGGTCGAGAGCAGCAAAAGCAGCCAGAAGTGGACTAAGTTTTAAACAGAGCGTTTCCCTCCGCCTTTTGGAGGAGGGTGTAAAACCAGAAGGCCAACCTGCATCGGTTGGCCTTTTTGCTTCGTCTTTAAGTACCTTACATTGAGCAAGAGCTACGAATTGCACGAACCTACGGCACGAAAAATCTTTTAGTCC
>CAZRYD010000366.1:0-4684 GCA_964604225.1 uncultured Caldilineaceae bacterium | reverse complement strand
CTTGCGCGTCTTCTGATCGCGCAGCAGAAAGTGATGCTGGCACAAAGTATTGAGAATGCCGTGCGCGGTGCTTTTGTTAAGCTGAAAGAGACTGCAAAGTTCGGTAAAGCTGTATTCATCTTGATTAGCTTCAAAGGCTTTAAGAATTTGAATGGCTCGATCTACGGCTGAGACTAAAGATGACATAATCTTATTGGATTGGATAACACCTAGTGATAAAGTAGTTCGCTATAAAGAACTAAGTTCTAAATACTGGTCTAAAATATAACATGGATCACCCACTTTGTCAACAAAAGTTACTAAAGTCAGGGACAAATTTTTGGTTTTTTAAGGTTAGCATAAAAAAAGTATAAGGAAGAGGCGCTCAGCTCAGTCGTGATTACTAAGGCTTGGCTCGCTGGCCAGATTTTTAGGCCGGTGATTAGCAGCAATGACCGGATGCTCCTCGCGCCGGGCCGCCGGGCCATAAGCGGGACCCTGCCAGCGTTTAAATAGGTCATGATCCAGCTCAATATCAAATAAATCTAATACCCGGTTGACTGTTTGGTTAACGATGTCATCGAGGGTTTTGGGACGATGGTAAAAGGCGGGCATGGGCGGCATGAGCACTGCCCCAATCTCAATCGCCTGGGCCATCAGCCGCACATGCCCCAGATGAAGGGGCGTTTCGCGGAGCACCAGCACCAGCTTGCGCTGATCTTTCAAAACCACGTCGGCGGCGCGGAGGAGTAAATTGTCGCTGTAGGAGTGAACAATACCGGAGAGCGTTTTTATAGCGCAGGGGATAACGACCATGCCCAGGGTTTTATAGGAGCCTGATGAGACGGAAGCGGCAATATCGCCAAAACTGTGAACTTTATTGGCCAGAGCTTCGACCTGGTCAACGGCATAATCTGTTTCCAGTAAAATAGTTCGCTTGGCTGCATTGCTCATCACCAGGTGCGTTTCGATCTCTTCCACCCCGCGCAATACTTCCAACAGGCGGATGCCATAAATAACCCCGCTGGCTCCTGAAATGCCCACAATCAATCTTTTCATCGTCAGCCCTCCTGATGTTAAAATTTTGCCAATAGCCCCGACACGATCTCAAAAAACCATCGGTCTAATTCTGTCCCCTCCAACGGAGGACTTTGCCGAGGCAACTCGTTGCAAGCAAACAGACCAAGATCGAGTGTTTCACCTTCATCACGCTGCGCGTGACCACCGATGATATGTCCCTGATATACCGCAAAAATAATGCCGGTGTGAGCCCGGGAGTGCAATCCGACCAATCGCTCAATAGCTACTTCATAGCCGGTTTCTTCGCGCACCTCACGGGCAGCGCCGGCCTCAACTGTTTCATCAATTTCAATATAACCTGCTGGGGGCGCCCAGTACCCCTCTAACGGCTGCTTGGCCCGCTGCACCAACAATATTTTGTCCGCTAGCCTAGCGACGACCACCGCTACCGGCGCCGGATTGTGGAAAACGACATATCCACATGCCTGACACACGGGTCGTTCCCGACCCGCTGTGAGGGCCGGAGCCAGCGGCTGGCCACACTGAGGACAGTAATTCACAATACTTTATCATTCAGCTGGAATTTGCCCGCCTGTCCTTGATAATAGACCTGGCCGGCGCTCACGGTTAGCATGCCACAAAATTCCGGCTCGCCTGGGTCACGGCCAAAAACCAGCCGCAACAAGCTGCGTAAATTGGCCGAATGAGCGACGCAAATATCGCGGCGACGATTACTCTCATTAGCCCCACCGGCCAGCCGTGCGGCGAGAAAAGCGCGAGTGCGCTCAGCTACAGCTTCAGGGGCCTCAGCGGCTTGAGTGGGATGCGTTAGCCAATAAGCCATAGGATCAGACGAACCCCAAAATTCGGTATGAAAGGTAACACAGGTCTGGTACTCGGCTGAGGCGGTCTCCTGCAATCTCCAGCGAGCGACATCAAACAGAGGGCGGATCGGGTCATAGCTCAGGCCGCCCAAGATAAATTGACAGTTGCATAGACGGTCGTCAACCACCATCGGGCTAACCGTAGCTTCTAAGTTTCTCTCGGTTAAGGCTTTTTTTAGACCTTCACGTAATAATTCGGCAGTCTGGCGAGTTCGGCGGGTAGGACTACTAAAAAAGTTAATAGTTTCACCGGCTTGGATATGCTCTGCCAACTTCCGCCCGGTGAGCAGCGTCTCTTGGCAACCATCAGGACTTAAGGGTTGGTCGGTGTGATAGTCGGGGATACGCCCGTGACGAATCAGGTGGATCACAGGGAAAATAGGGGACAGATGCGTCATTTCCAGCAGCCTTGCGCTAATATGTACCGTTCACCAGAATATCGCTTTACGATTAAAGAGTTAGAAGAAAAGTTCTCTATAAAGAACTTGGTTCTCTAAAACAGTCCAAATATAACACACCCTATTGAGTTTGTCAACATTTGTTATTAAAGTCTATTGACAAACTGAATGAAATCGCATATAATAAGTTCAATATAGCGAACAAAGTTCGCTATATTATACCATTTGGTTCAATAAGTGATCGTTAACCCTTGATGGCACTTCTTGCATCAAACGCTTGGGGTCAGAGGAAATATAGCCTTTAGCTCCGGCCTAATTACATAATCATTTTGTTGTATCTAAGGAAGAGTGACTCAATGAAGACTCTCTTACATTTGCAAATTAATGGGGAAAGCCACGAGGTTTACACTTCGATCCACAAAACCCTCCTCGAAGTGCTGCGTGAAGATTTGAGTCTGACCGGCACCAAACACGGCTGCGAATTGGGCGAGTGCGGCGCTTGCACCGTCTTGCTCGACGGTGAGCCGGTATTATCGTGCCTGGTTCTCCCCATCGAAATCCAGGGGCAGTCCATCACCACCATCGAAGGACTGGCCGGGGGGAGTCTCCTCCATCCCCTACAGACCACCTTTGCCGATTTAGGCGCAGCCCAGTGCGGCTTCTGTATGCCCGGCATGCTCCTCTCCACCAAAGCCCTGCTCGATACCAACCCCCACCCTACCCGCCAAGAAATCCGTGAAAACCTGGCCGGTAATTTGTGCAGATGCACTGGTTACACGAAGATTATTGAGGCAGTTGAGCGCGTGATAGGTGAAGCGTGAAGCGTGGTACGTAGGGCGTATGCTGTTTGTCTTGCGGACCACGCACCACGCACCACGTTCTATTGAGAAAACGTCAAATTCGGGAGTTCGGGAGGCTATCGTGTCCCGCCAACTCAACATCGTCGGTAAGCCGAACCGCAAGGTGGATGCGCTGCAAAAAGTCAGCGGGCAGACGCTGTATGCGGCAGATATGTCGCTGCCGCGCATGCTGCACTGCAAACTCTTGCGCAGCCTGCACCCTCACGCCCGGATTGTGGCAATTGATACCAGCGCGGCTAAAGCAGTGCCGGGAGTAATGGCGGTGATCACCGGCCAAGATCTGCCCAACAAGTTCGGCATCCTGCCGGTCAGCCAGGATGAGGAGTCCCTGGCCGTCGAAAAAGTGCGCTATGTGGGCGACCCGGTGGCCGCAGTGGCGGCGGTGGATGAGGAAACGGCCGAAGCAGCCTTGAAGCACATCCACGTGGAATACGAAGTTTTACCGCCGGTCATGAGCATCGAAGAGGGGCTGCAGCCGCTCGACGGCCGCGAGCCAATTCACACCTATGCCGACCAGGATAATATCCACAAGCTGGTCGCCCTGGAGTTTGGTGAGATTGAGGCCGGTTTTGCTGAAGCCGACCTGATCCAGGAGGATATTTTTTTCTACGAGGGCAACACCCACCTGCCGTTGGAGGAGCACGCCGCCCTGGCCCGCTACGAAGCCAACGGCAAACTGACCGTCTGGAGTTCGACCCAGTGCCCCCACTACGTCCACAAGGCCATGGCCAGCGTGCTGGATTTGCCGCCGAGCCGCATCCGCATTATCGCTCCACCTACCGGCGGCGGCTTTGGCGGCAAAACCGACCCGTTCAACCACGAGATGATTGTAGCCAAGCTGGCGATGATAACCGGCCGGCCGATCAAAATTGTTCTGACCCGCGAGGAGGTCTTTTACGCTCATCGAGGCCGCCACCCTATCTTGATGCGGGTCAAAACCGGGGTCAAAAAAGATGGGGCTGTCACGGCGATGCATTTTCAATCCTTTCTGGACGGCGGCGGTTACGGCAGCTACGGCGTGGCCAGCACGTACTACACCGGCGCGCTGCAAACCGTTACTTATAATATCCCGGCCTATAAATTTGACGGGGGGCGGGTCTTCACCAACAAGCCGGCCTGCGGCCCCAAGCGCGGCCACGGCACACCCCAACCCCGCTTTGCCCTGGAAGTGCAGCTCGACAAGATTGCCGAGAAGCTGGGCCTCAACCCGCTCGACATCCGGCTCAAGCATCTGGCCAGACCCTACACCCAAACGGCTAACCACCTGACCGTGACCACTATTGGCCTGGGCGAGTGCCTGAAAGCGGTCGCTGAACGCTCTGGTTTCCGGGAGAGATACGGCAAGCTGCCTTTCGGCAAAGGGTTGGGCCTGGCCTGCGGCGCGTATATCACCGGCGCGGGCCTGCCGATCTACTGGAACAAGATGCCCCACTCCGGGGTACAAATCAAGCTTGATCGCGGCGGCGGGGTAACGGTCTTCTGCGGCAGCACCGATATCGGGCAAGGTTCTGACTCCGTTCTGGCTTACATTGTCGCCGAGGAG
>CAZRYD010000365.1:0-4699 GCA_964604225.1 uncultured Caldilineaceae bacterium | reverse complement strand
GGTCTGGGATTGGGAGTCCAACGGCAACAACCAGGTCATGGCCGACGTGCTGTCCGGCAAGATCACGGTCAAAGAGGCCCTGGGCATCGCCCAGAAGAACTGGGAAGAGAGCTTTGAAGGGATACCCACCGCCTAAGGAAACGGGTTTCACGTTTATTTTCTCGTGCCCATGCTGCGCGTGACGCAAAGCGTGGGAACGAGAAAAACGGGTTTTTATCGGATGGGGTGGCTCACCAGGCAAGACCCTAAAGGTCTCGAAGACCTTTAGGGTCTGAAAGTGAGCCACCCCAAACCGGTCCACTACGGAGGTGTAACGATGGGTGTCGCACCGGCAACCTCTCTTGAACAGCAAATCCGCCAGGGAGCTAACAACAAAAAGACAAGCAACCTGGGACGAAAACGAGTCATGGAAGACTGGGCCTTTCTTTTACCCCAGTTGATTATCTTCGTCTTGTTGACGATTGTGCCTTTCTTTGTAGCTATCCCCATTCTGTTTACTGATATGGCCCAATTTAACGATCCGCAAATCAACCCGGTTGGCCTGCGTAACTTTACCGCCCTTTTTACCGATCGCAGTGTCCAGGTTGATTATTTGCCGGCACTCCAGCGAACCATCGTCTTTGTCATCCTCAATTATACAACTGTCTACATTTTTGGCCTGAGCCTGGCTTTGCTCATGTATGAAGTGGGCTTTCGGGGCGGCTTCTTTACCGTCATCTACCTGCCGCTGATGGTTTCCGGCCTGGCCGTTGGTTATATGGCGGTGATGCTGTTTTCCAAGGAAACAGGTACGGCTAACCTGCTGCTCCAAGAGGTGGGGTTGATTGAGAACCCTCTAAATATCTATTCGGCGGAAGGGACGGCTTTCATCTTGCCCTTGATGGTCGGCTGGCGCTATGCCGGCTATAATATGGCCATCTTCCTGTCCGGCCTGTTGGCCATCCCCAAAGAAACCATCGAAGCAGCCATTGTTGACGGGGCCTCCTACTGGCAGCGGCTGTGGCGAGTCTATTTTCCGCAAATGCTGCCCTCCTTCATCCTGGCCACGACGATGTGTTTGATCGGTTCCTTTGCCGTCTTTGACGAATTGGTGGCGATGGGCGCCCTGTATGTGAACCCGGAAGCCAAGTTGCTCAGCATCCTTTTCTTTACTTATGGGTTTCAAATCGAGCGGCTGGCGATGGGGATGACTTTGGCCGTGGAAACCTTTCTGCCCCTGGTACTGTTAGGGGTAGCCTTACAGCGGTTACAGCGGCGAGTGCAGTACTAGCAGTGGGAGGCGGCAGTGACAACGCAATCCATCAACCTTGATCAACTGAATACGAGCAAAAAGTCCGGCTTGGGTATGCGCAGTCAGCGGAGGCTGCTGCGGATCTTTGCCCTGGCTGTGATGACGATCTACTCGATCGTTACGATTTTTCCCTTCTATGCCCTGTTTATCCGCAGTTTTGTCTCAACCAAAGATTCGGCGGATTTACATCTGTGGATTCCTGAGGCAGATGAAGTATCCATGGAGTCCCAAGTAGGCAACCTGGCCGTCTTTTTTGATCTGGATACCAACCAACTTAAGGAGTTCTTGGGTATTCCGCCGACCGAGTTTTTGATGGCTCGCACTAGCCTGCGGGAAATCTCCGAGCAGTACAACATTCCCGAAGAGCAAATCAAGGATTTTTTTGCCGGGTTTTACACTTATAACGGTTGGAATACCCTTATCACCGGCGACCTGTACGGCACTACTTTTTGGGGCGCTTTGGGGCGCACCGTAGCGATCACCGCCGTAAGTTTGGTTTTAGGAATTTTATTATCCATGTCTACCGGCTATGGCCTGGCCGGATTACAGCGCCGGGACCAGATGTTTGTTTACAATATCTACCTGTTGCAGATGGTCATCCCGACCATGTTGATTTTGTTACCCCAATACCAGATGATCCAGTGGTTTTTCAGGCTGTTTCCCGGCTATGATGTCCAGGGCAGCCTGGCCCGGACGGTATTGCAACTGCTGTCCATTGTGCTCATCAATATCAAGGGAACTGCTCTATCCACCATGATTTTTACGGCGGCGATTAGCTCCATACCCAAAGACCTGGAAGACTCGGCCATGATTGACGGGGCCAGCCGGCTGCAATATTTCCGTTACGTTCTTTTCCCGCTGCTGAAAGTGCCGATTGTCAGTCTGACCGTGATCATGCTGCCCACCATTTACAACCAATTTCTTGAGCCGTATGTCTATCTGGACCCAGTCAATACGACCCTGCTGCCGTTTACTCAGAGCGCCGTCGGCCAGTTCTCGACCAACTTTCAGCTCATCTATTCGGCTATCTGTGGTTCGGTGGTGCCGATGGTGGTCATCTACCTGCTCTTCCGCCGCTTCTTTGTTGAGGGGGTGATGTCCGGGGCAATTAAAGGATAAGAGGCAACGACTCTCATGAGAAAACAACGAACGCGAGAGGTTGTGTTTCAACCTCGCACCTACCGGGGCTTCCAACGGGGAGTGAATCAAATTGTCGCGGCCATCCGCCCCACCTTAGGCCCCCGCCCTCGCATCGTGGCGATTCAACGCATTCTCGATCAGAGAATGCCGGAGATGCTCGACAACGGCGGGGTCATTGCCCAGCGGATCATTCAGTTACCGGGTTGGGATGTAGACGTGGGAGCCATGTTCATCCGCGATATGCTCTGGCGTTTACATGACCAGGTCGGAGATGGCACGGCGGCGGCGGCGGTGTTATTCCAGGCGGTTTATAATCAGGGCGTGCGCTACCTCACCGCCGGGGGGGACGCCCGGCGTTTGCACGAATTCCTGCAAAAAGGACTGGAAGTCATTCTTGACCAATTGACCCGCATGACCGTCTCCGTCAGCGGCAAAGAGCAGTTGGCCCAAATTGCTGAGTCTATCTGCTATGATCCCGGCCTGGCTAAAATGATGGGCGAGATTTTTGACATCATCGGCGAGTATGGCCGGCTGGAAATCCGGCCTGGCCGGGGCCGCGAGCTGGAGCGCGAGTATGTGGAGGGCATGTATTGGGAACGCGGCCTGGTTTCGCGTGAAATGATCACGGATCACCGCCGCAGCAGAACCGAGTTGGAAAATAGCGCCATTCTCATCAGCGACCTGGACATTGAACAGCCCCAACAACTCTTCCCGGCTTTGGAGATTGCCTTAAGAGCCAAAATTGGGGCGCTGTTAATCGTGGCGAACAAGCTGTCCGACAGCGCTATTGGCTTTTTGCTGGCGAATAAAAAGCCGGAGCAATTTCAAGTGATCGCCGTCCAAACACCTGGTTTTGGTAAAGAGGAACAGGCGGCTGCCCTGGAAGATTTGGCCCTTTTGACCGGCGGGCGGCCTTTTATCCAGGTGGCCGGCGATACGTTTGAGCCAATCAAGGTGGAGCATTTTGGACAGGCCCGCCGGGTTTGGGCCGAACCGCGCAATTTTGGCATTATTGGTGGCAAAGGTGATCCACGCGCCTTGCGCCAACACATTACCACCCTGCGCGCCGCCTATAACGGTACCGAAGATACGGTGCTGCAAGGCAAACTGTTGAGTCGTATTGGCAAACTGTTGGGCGGCTCGGCTACGCTCTGGATTGGCGGAGCCACCGAATTGGAAATCAATGAACGCCGGGAGGTGGCTGAGCGAACGGCGGCGGCTATGCGCGGGGCGATGATGGAAGGCGTTGTGCCCGGCGGGGGTGTGGCTTTGTTGGCCTGCCGTCCGGCGTTGCAGCAGCGACTTGATCAAGCAGCCGATACCGATGAACGCGCCGCCTATCACATTCTACTGGAAGCCCTGAATGTACCCCTGCGAACCCTGGTTGGCAATGCGGGGTACGATCCTAGCGAGGTGATGGCTCAAATCAATCTGGCCGGGCCGGGTTATGGGTTTGATGTCGTTGCCGGGCGAGTGGTCGAGATGAGGCAGGCCGGCATCTGTGACGCGGCGGTGGTGCAGAAAATGGTGGTTTATAACGCCATTTCCAGCGCCGCTCTGGCCCTGACCATTGATGTGCTGGTGCATCGCAATGGTCAGTCTGAACACGCCGCCGTTCACACCCCTGGCAAACGGAAACGGTTGTAAGTGTATATAAGTTCGCACGCCAACAATTAATGAAAAGGTAACAGAGTAGCAGGGTAACAGGACTATATTATTTCCCTACCTACTGTCTACCGTCTACTGTCTACCATTTTCAGGAGGAAGCCATTATCGCTACTATGACTGATGGGAGTCCAGACTTAAGCCTGGATTCTGCCGAAGTTGAAATCCAAGACGTGGTTTACGCTTTAGCCGTCGCCCCCGACTTTGACCGGAGCGGTATCTGCTTCGCCGCCCGTGCGGCAGGATTGTTCCGCTCCGACGACGGAGGCCGCACCTGGCAGGATGCCTATGCTTCCCTCAATCTGGACAGCCGGTTGCCTACCGCCGCCGCCGCGCTGTCGCCTCAATTTGAGACGGACCGGACGGTTTTTGCCGGGGGGGCCGGAGCTATTTTACGTTCAAGAGATGGGGGTCAAAATTGGACCATTGCCAATTTGTCCTCGCCTCCGCCGGTTGTCTCAACGCTGGCTGTCTCACCGAATTATGCCCAAGATGGCACGGTTTTTGCCGGTACGCTGGAAGATGGGGTCTTTCACTCCAGTGATCGAGGTGAGCGCTGGGCCGCCTGGAACTTTGGCCTGCTGGATTTGCACATTCTCGCTC
>CAZRYD010000364.1:0-4898 GCA_964604225.1 uncultured Caldilineaceae bacterium | reverse complement strand
CGCCAGCATTTATCCTTGCCTTTGGCCGTCTAGCAACAGATCTTTCGTGCACCGGCCTACAGGTTGGTCCCTTTTTATTCTACGGATTTTAGAAAATCTTCCAGGTTATGCCGTACCGCATAAGCCGTTGCCTCAGCTCGATTGGATAAGCCCAGTTTATCTAAAATATTGCTCACATAGTTGCGGACAGTCCCCTCACCCAGATACAAGCTGGCCGCAATCTCGCGGTTGGTTTTGCCTTGGGCAATCAAGGCTAGCACCTTAAGTTCGCGATCCGATAAGTCGGTAAAAGCTTCAGATCGGGCCGAGTCACGTAATTTGGCTAAAACCTGGCCAGTGATGCTGGGATCCAGCATAGCATCCCCCCGAGCCACGGTTTCAATGGCCCGGATCAAGTCGTCATTGCCTACCTGTTTTAGCACATAACCAACTGCGCCGGCGGAGATAGCGTTAAATAATAACTCATCCTCCGCAAAAGAAGTCAACATAATCACCTTGATTTGCGGATGCGCTTTGACGATCTCACGGCAGGCTTCAATCCCGCTCCCGTCACTTAAGCGAATATCCATAACTACTACATCCGGTACATGCTCATTGGCCTGTTGAATCGCCTGAGTCACGCTGCCTGCCTCGGCTACAACTTGCCAGCCGGGTTGGCGCGAAAGCAAATTATTTAACCCCAAACGAACCACTTCGTGGTCGTCTACAACCATAATCCGCACAAAAAAATCGCCTCCAAACGCCAACTTATTATGGAGTGGTTTAGTCTTGCTGTCAAATTCGTCTAAAAATTGTAAGTTTTAAATTCAACTATTTAATGATACAATAAATATCAATCAGCCAGTCCATAGAATGAGAGTAATTATGTCTAGAGATAAACGGCCAATAGATCCACAGCTAAAAGCCCTCAGCGAGGCTACTCAAGCGGTCACCTCTGAATTATCGCTGGAACAAGTCTTACTAAAGATTGCCCAGGCGGCTCGTACATTAGTTAATGCCAAATATGCTGCCTTGGGTGTGCACGACGGCCAAGGCTACTTGTCTCGCTTTATTACGGCTGGGCTTGACCCGGTGGCCCATCAAAAAATAGGACCGCTGCCCAAGGGCCTGGGGTTATTGGGACATTTTCTGCATCAAGGGGAGTCGCTGATTGTTAAAGACATTGCCAGCCATCCCACTTCCGCTGGTTTTCCCAAGCATCATCCGGTAATGAACAGTTTGCTGGGGGTGCCTATCTTTTCAAAAGGAGAATTAATTGGAGCGCTCTATCTAACCGACAAACAAGACGGCTCCGAGTTTACTGAAACCGACCAGCAATTAATCGAAATGCTGGCCCTTCACGCCGCTATTGCCATTGAAAACGCTCACCTTTATGAAAAAACACAACGCCTGGCAATTTTGGAGGAACGAGAGCGCTTTGCCCGTGATTTGCACGATGGCATTATTCAATCAATCTACGGCGTCGGGCTGATTCTGGATAATGCCAAAGCTCTGATTTCTGGCGAGAATGAGGCGGCCCGTGATCAAATTGACCTCAGTCTAAAAAGCATGGCCAGCGTGATCAATGACTTGCGCAACTACATTTTTGATTTGCGCCCGCAAGCCCTAAAATCCAAGGGATTGCATGCCCGTCTGGAAGGTTTAATCAAAGAGTTGAAGGTCAATACCTTGCTGCCCATTCAGGTTGAAGTTGATCCGGAGATTAATAGTTACGTAACCGACTTGCAGGCCAGCCATATTTTTCACATCGCTCACGAAGCGCTCTCAAATGCGGCCCGCCACGCTCACCCCAAAAAAATTGGTCTCAGTCTTACCCGCCAGGCCGATACCTTAACCCTCCGGGTTGAGGATGACGGTATCGGCTTTGAACCGATTGACACCGTGGCCCACGGTCATCATGGATTGGCCAATATGTACAAACGCGCCTCCATTCTGAACGCCGATCTCAAAATTGAAAGCAATCATAGTCAGGGCACTTGTCTCAAGTTAACGCTCATTGGGTTGTTGAAAAAACAAGAGACGGCCTGATTGGTCGAGGACTTTGAGCTTGAAAATTCCCTTATCCCAGAGGTACAAATTGAATGACACAACTTCCCTTTGAGGCCATCATTTTTGATCACGATGGCACTTTAGTCGATACCGAACGCGCCGATTTAGAAGCCTGTCACCTTCTATATCAGGAACATGGCGTTCACTTCTCGGTGGAGTATTGGGCCACGCATATTGTAGGTTACATGGGCGGCTATGATGTGGTCCTGGATGACCTGACCGGACGGAATGGTTATGGATCGAATCGTGAGACTATCTGGGAGCGCTTCAAAGAATTATGGGCTATCACCTCCGAAAATGTTGAGCTGATGCCTGGCGTCGCCGGGCTATTGTCCCAATTACACACCCTGGGTTATCCCATGGCCGTGGCCACCGCCTCGGATCGGGAGTGGGTCAAACGATGGTTCACCCGCTTCGATTTGTGGTCTTATTTCCAAGCCATTGCCACCGGCGATGATGTGGTTCGTAACAAACCGGCCCCGGACGTTTACCTTTTTGCCGCAGCCCAATTAGGCGTCGCGCCGGAGCGTTGCCTGGTATTTGAGGACTCCGTGCCCGGTTTAACTGCCGCCAAAACCGCCGGGATGACTGTAGTGGCCGTGCCCACCCCTCACACCCACATCTTGGATTATAGTCTGGCCGACGCGGTAATTGATAGTTTGGAAACAGTCACGGTCGAGTGGATTGAAACGTTCAAAATTAAATCTTGAACGTTTGAGGAGACAACTAATGCCAACCTATTTTGAAACTACCAGCGCCGGTCTGGTAGCTGCTGATTTTCATTATTTTCGCCTACCCCGCGAAAAATGGGAACTTATGCTCACCCGCTTGCGGCAAATGGGCGTCAATATGTTGACCCTGCCCCTGCCCTGGGGGTTTCACGAGTTTGAGTCTGGCGCCATTGACCTGACCGGGGCAAGCAACCACCGGCGCGATGTTGTCGGCCTGTTGCAGCTATGCGCCGCCCTGGATTTTGTCTGCCTCCTCAAGCCCGGCCCCTATACCACCGATGCAGGAGTCCTGGGGCATGGTCTGCCGGTGTGGCTGCTCAAGCAAAGCGAGGATCTGGCAACAACATTGCCGCAGGCTGTAACTGGCTGGTACCAGGCCATCAGCCAGACGCTGACCGGCCAACAGTGGCCGAATGGCCCCGTTGTCGCTCTGCACGTTGAGAGCGAGTCCAGCCAGACTTATCCTCAACCCCTCAGCCCGCAGCTCACCGAGGTCAAATGGCGGATCTGGCTGCGCAAGCGATACGAAGGCATCGAGGCCTTGAACGCCGCCTATGGCGCCACCTATCGCACCGTCAACGAGGTCAAATTTCCCGAAAACTGGTCGGCGGCCGGCAGTCGCCTTGAACAAGACGCTCTGACTTTCCTGCAAGCCGCGCAGCACGAGACCCAGGCGGCCTATCCCCAGACCCTGCTTGATAGCGGCTGGCAAATTCCGGTTTACTTGACAGCCTCACAGCCTGACCTGCCCTGGCAACAGCTTACCTTGACCAACTCCAATGACCTGGCCACTTTGAGCCTGCCGCAAAAAAAAGCGGCCAAGCGCCTGTTTCTTAGCCTGCACCAGCCGATTCAGATCGATCCCGACCCTACCGACATTGGGCGCGGCCCGGTTTGGGCCGAGGGCGCGCCTATTCGCGCCGACGGCTCGGTTCGACCAACCTTTTGGTTGGTACGGCAGTACGTTTGGCCGCACCTTCTGCCGGAGACCCGTTTGGATAATCAAACCCTGCTTATCCCTACGGCAGGCAGCAGTATCATCAGCCGCAGCGGCGATGCCTCTCTAAAAGTTGACCTGTCTACCAACGCCAAACCCAAAGTGTACCGCTTGTACCTCAGCGGCGCACTTGTGGCTGAGGATAAATTAAAAGCCAGCCGGGGTAAATTGAGCGGCCTCTACTTGGCCCAAGATGAAGCCGGTCAAACCGACCTCAACCTGCTTGTGAACGATTCGGCCGCCCCACTGAGTGATTTCCCCCTGACTTACCTGAGCCAACTGTTGACCGCCCAGGTTCAAAGCCTGACTCACAGTGCGGCCCTGGCGGCCGCTCTGGGCCAAGCTCTCTCCTCAGAACAAACGAAACCCGAAGTTGCAGCCACCGTCCACCCGGTCAAATCCTCGTATGTTTTGGAGGAAGCCCGGCGCGGTCTGCGGGAGGCGGATGCGGCTCTGCGCAAGGCCCTCGCTTCAGTCAGTGAGTTGGAAGGCGGTTTGGCTACGATTCTGGGCAAAGAGATGCCTCGCCCGGCGGCAGCCCCGCTGGCTGTCAACCCGGCTATCTTTGAAGGTGAAGCCCGAGATGTGCTCATTGAAGTGGGTGCTGCTTGCGCCAAAATTGAAATACCTTTGAACTCGGCTGCGAGTCTGCTCAAACAGACCCTGGCCTCCCCCAATGGCTTCACGGTGGAGCAGTATCAGCAAAGTTACACAACTGCTGTCATCGCTGCCCGGGCTGCGCGGGAGCCGTTGCTTGAAGCAATTGCCCTGCTGCGCTTGGAAATCGCCGCTGAAAGGTTGCCGCTCGTGGCTTGGCGCGTCCACAACCAGGTGCAGGAGATGGCTGAAAATCTACGCTGGGGTGTTTTGCGGGGTTAACCTAAGCTACGGCCAGGTGTAGACCAGGGTGCCTGATGGCAGGTCCACTCGTTGAATCCTACGTGTAGCCAGCCAGACTGCATCATTCCGCCAGGTAATGCGCACTTTCTGGTCGTGTGTCTGATTGGAAGCGACGCTCTGGTAGCAGAGGTGCGTCACACCAGCAGGACTTACGCGGTGAGCAAAACATGTCATTTCGAGTGTTACACTGAGTGTCAAATTTTGGTCATCGAAATGGTTGA
>CAZRYD010000363.1:0-4917 GCA_964604225.1 uncultured Caldilineaceae bacterium | reverse complement strand
GCAGAAGAATGAAAGATTATCACATCAACATCTTCTATAGTGAAGAAGATGGTGGCTATATTGCCGACATCCCTGACCTGAAGGCGTGTTCTGCCTTTGGTGAAACGCCTGCCGAGGCTCTAGCCCAAGTAGAGGTCGCCAAAGCCGCCTGGCTTGAAACGGCCCGCGCCGAAGGCAAACCAATCCCCAAGCCGCGCTATCGGCCGGTCATTTACCAACTTGCGGCCTGATCCCCGTCCGCACTATAGACTTCACCAACCCCGCCGACAAAGCCAGCCACGATCAAATGGTCGCCCTGGTCGAGCGGATGTTGGGGCTGCACCGGCCCTTTGCATTGCTCGACACCCCAAACTGTGGTAAAATCTCCGGCGAAATGTTAAAGAAATTCATTTACCTCGGAGGATGTGTGGGGTGAAGCTGACCGAAATTTTTGTCAACGAGCAAGAAGTGGCCGGCGAGTATATTGCCCAGGCCTTTTTTGAGTGGAACGGCCAGGAATGGGAGATGACGGTGAAAGCGGCCAGCAAAGCTGAAGCTGAAGCTCAAACCAAGGCTCAAGCCGAAGCTTACTTAAAAGAGTGGGCGGTTGACCAAACCGCGGCCAATGACAAATATGGGGTCTACCCGTTTTAAGGCCGGGGCCGGCCTGAGACCGGCTCCGACAGCCACGCTCACCTGCTACCTTTGGGTCTGTCCAATTTTTAGAAAGACCCTAAAGGTTTTGAAAACCTTTAGGGTCTGCTACCAAAAATCTGGGACGCACCCGCTACCTTTGTCCAAGTAGTCAATTACCCAATTTTATGCTATGCTATGAAGCATAGCATTTTTTATCTCTACTTGCGAGACCTGACAGGTCTTGAAGACCTGTCAGGTCTGGTTTATTAGCTTAAGGAGCTTGTTTGTGACCGAATCCCTCCGTGTTTATCTCGATTTTGCCATCGAAACCGCCTGGCAGGCCGGGCAACTGACCCTCGGCTATTTTCAAACCGGCCTGCGCCCCGATTTCAAAGCCGACGAGTCCCCCGTTACCGTGGCCGACCGCGAGTCTGAAAAACTCATTCGCAGCCGGATTGAAAAACAATATCCCGGCCATGCCATTATCGGCGAAGAGTACGGCAGCCAGGAGAATACGGCCGGCTCCAGCCATCGCTGGTTGATTGACCCCATTGACGGTACCCGCTCGTTTGTGCGCGGCGTGCCCCTGTATGGCATCCTCATCGGGCTGGAGATTGAAGGCCGGTGCCGGGTAGGCGTGGCCCATTTTCCGGCGTTGGGTGAGATGGTGGCGGCGGCCAGCGGCGAAGGTTGTTGGTGGAACGGACGGCGGGCCAGAGTTTCGCCGGTGACGCAGCTTAAAGACGCCATCGTAACTCATTACGATGCCGCGGCCTTTGACAAGTATGGCCGCAGCGCGGCCTGGGAGCGGCTCAAGCAAACCGCCGGTTATCGGGCCGGCTGGTGCGACGCCTACGGTTACGCCCTGGTAGCCACGGGCCGGGTTGAAGTGATGCTCGACCCAATCATCTATCCCTGGGATGGCGGTCCCTTTCCGCCCATCCTGGCCGAAGCCGGCGGCTATTTTGGTGATTGGCGGGGCAATTCGACCATTTACGGCAACGAAGCCTTGGGCACTACCCAGGCCCTGCTGCCGGAAGTTTTACGGGTGCTAAACGGCGATTAAAAAACGCGGTCCGTTCGGATAAGACCTGACAGGTTTGGGAAACCTGTCAGGTCTTATCCCCGAAATATTTGTCTGATCTTGCATTAGGCAATCATCCTGAGGTTTCATTCGGTACGTTTTATGGAGAAAGGCATGTCAGATTCAAATTTAATCGGCAAACAAATCGGGCAATATCAAATTCAAGAGCAAATTGGTCAGGGCGGTATGGCGACCGTGTATAGGGCTTATCAACCCTCCATCAATCGCTCCGTCGCTATCAAAATCCTACCCAGCCAATATGCCCAGGACCCCAATTTCGTAAAGCGCTTTGAGCAGGAAGCCAGAGCTATTGCCGCCCTGGAACATCCCCACATTCTGCCGGTGTACGATTTTGGCACGCAAGAAGGCTTGACCTACATGGTCATGCGCTACGTTAAAAGCGGGACACTCTCAAACCTGATGGGCAGCACCCTACCCTATGAGCGGGTCGTGCGGCTGATCAGCGATGTGGCCCGCGCTCTGGATTACGCCCACAAACGGGGAGTGGTTCACCGCGACATTAAACCCAGCAACATCTTAATTGATGACAACGGCGAGCCGCTGCTGACCGATTTTGGGATTGCCAAAATGATGGGCGGTTCTGGGGCCACCCAATTAACCGGCGCCGGCAGCGTGTTGGGCACCCCGGCTTATATGTCGCCCGAACAGGCCCAAGGGGTCAGCATCGATGGTCGCACCGACATCTACTCGCTGGGGGTGGTGCTGTATGAGCTGCTCACCGGCCAGCAGCCTTATCAGGCTGAAACGCCGGTGGCGGTGGTGCTCAAGCACCTCAGCGAACCGCTCACTTCACCTCGAAAGATCAACCCCAACGTGCCGGACCCGTTGGAGCAGGTGGTGATCAAAGCTATGGCTAAAGAGCCGGGGCAGCGCTACCAAACTGCCGGTGAGATGCAGCGGGCGCTGCAACAGGCGCTTATGGAAATTCAAAGCGGCGGCCGAACGGTCAGCGTACCGGTCTCCTCCACCCCAACTCAGAACGTGACCAGTGCGGCTCCGCCCGCGCCAAAATCGGGCGGTAAACTCGGACCCTGGCTGATTGGCGGCGGGATTGCGGTGGCCTTGCTGTGCGTGCTGGGCGTGGGCTTACTCTTTTTTGGGATGATGGCTTCAACAAGCGACCGGAAAGTGACCCCGGTGGCGCAGGCCAGTCCGACGGTGGTCAGCATCGGCATTGAAAAAACAGCCACGCCTACGGCCACGCCCGAAGCGCCTGTCGCTACGCCCACCCTCGCCCAGAGCAGCGTCGACGCGACGCCCGTGCCGATTGTGGATATTCCAGGGCTGGATGGGGAAATCCTGCTGGAAGATGATTTCAGCTCTAACCACAACGACTGGGCTACGGACGAACAGAAAGACGAGTACGGCGTGACCAATAGCGAATTTGCCGATGGCCGCTACCGCATGACTCAGGAAGCTAAACAGGGGGTGTTTGTCTGGAATAATCTGCCGGATACCGATTTTGATAACTTTATCCTGTCGATTGAGGCGACCATCGTAGACCAGAAGGTGGCCGACACGTTTGCCTACGGCTTGACTTTCCGCGAGAACGTAGCTGACGCGGATTTATACACCTTTGAGGTAGACAATAAAGGTTATTACAGCGTCAGTGTTAGACACAAGGAGGAATGGAAAACCCTGGCCAAATCGACCAAGTTGGCGGCGATCAATCTGGAGGGGACCAATCAATTAACGGTTAAAGCGGTAGGCCCGTCGCTGACTTTCTATGTTAACGGTCATGAAGCCACGACCCTTAAAGATGACACCCTGGCGGGCGGAGCCATTGGGCTGGCCCTGGACCTTTACGATCAAGGGGACAAAGCTACCGTTGATTTCGACAACCTGGTTGTCCGAGCCCCCAACGCCGAAGAACTGGCCGCGCTGGGCAACGACAGCGGTTCGATTATCTTTGAAGACACGTTTGACTCCGACGCCAAAGGTTGGTCCACCGGGGAATTTGAGGATGAGTACAGCCAAAATGAAGTGACTATTGAGAATGGTTACTATACCGTCAATGTTACCTCCAAGCCAGACAAGCTGCCCTATGTGGAAAAACAATTGCCAGGCCGAGATTTTTCAGATTTCGTTTTAACGATTGAGGCCACCCCACGTGACAGCGAAACCCATTACAGTTATGGCGTCGCTTTCCGTCTGGATGAAGACGGCAACGTGTATGTCTTTGAAGTAGGCAATGATGGCCTCTATGCCGTGCTTTTGTACGACGATGAGTGGAAAAAATTAAAAGATTGGTCAAGCACCCCGGCGATCAAGCCCGGCGAAACCAACCGCTTGATCGTTTCAGCCAAAGGCAGTACCCTGGCCTTTTTCGTCAATGATGTGCAATTGACCACGTTGGAGAATGATACCATCACCACAGGCAAAATCGCCCTGGTAGTCGATATGGCCGAGGGGGATAAATCGGCCGTCGTAGATTTCGATAATCTGGTTATCAGAAAACCGTAACCTGGACAAGCCAGCGCCAAAAAAAGATTTTTCGACAGGATTAACAGGATTAACAAGATTTCTGAAATTTAATCCTGTAAATCCTGTCTAATTTTCTTGCCCAAAGAGCAAGGATCCAATTTCTAAGTTACTAAGTCGTGTCATCCTGAACTTCGCTCAGGTGACATGGTCTCAATCAACCTGATCTGGACTTAAATGAGAGCCGGTGGCGTGGTAGCCTTCCGGCTTTTTGACCAGAAACGGGCCCATCACCAACACGTCAATATCGGAGGCGGCAAAGGTATTGATGGCTTCCTGCGGCGTGGTGACAATCGGCTCACCGCGCAGATTGTAAGAAGTGTTCAGCAGCACCGGCACCCCCGTGGCCTGATCGAACTTTTTGATCAGGTGGTAGTAGCCGGAATTCCACTCCTCGCGCACGCTTTGCAAGCGGCCTGTGCCGTTATGGCACACCGCCTGGATTTTGTCCCACTTATCCTCAGGAATATCCGAAACCATCAACATGTAGCGGGGCGGATACTGCTTGTCCAAATTGGGCGTGGTAAAGTATTCGTGGGCGCGCTCTTCCAAGACCACCGGCGCAAAGGGCCGAAAAGGCTCACGAAACTTTATCTTGGTATTGACAATCTCTTTCATTTCGTCGCGGCGCGGGTCGGCAATGATGGAGCGATGGCCCAACGCCCGCGGTCCCCACTCAAAGCGGCCCCGATACCAGCCAATTACCTTGCTTTGCA
>CAZRYD010000362.1:0-4931 GCA_964604225.1 uncultured Caldilineaceae bacterium | reverse complement strand
CCTCTCATCACCAAACCGGCGCCCAACACCGACTTGTCGGTTTTCAACGATAAAACCGGCGGCAATGTCACCTTTACAGTGATTGGAACCGGGGTGAGTTGCACGGTACCCAACAATGCCACACTTTTCTGCGGCAGCTTCTCACCTGGCACATATAATGTGCAAGTCGTCAGCCCCTGCGGCAGTGCAACAGTGCCTAAATCCTATGATAGTGGTCCCCAAACAACACGTGTTTTCTGTAATTAAGGGGTAAGTCCCAAAAACTCAAAGATTTTTTACCCAAAAATGCCCAACTCCTGTAGAATATAGGTTTAAGGAATGGGTATGGATCTAAAAATATCGGAATTCTTTATAGCGGGCGGCGCCTTGCCTCCTGATTCGCCTAGCTATGTCAAGCGGCCGGCCGACGCTGAGTTGTGTAACCTGACTCTGGCTGGCCGGCCCGCTTATGTGCTTGCTCCGCCGCAAATGGGCAAGTCCAGCTTAATGGTCCACGTGGCCGGGCATTTGCAGAAACAACAAGTCAGCACGGCCATGCTTTACCTGAGTGACCTCAGCACGGCCAGCGGGCTGGAGGCGTGGTATCTGGGGCTGGTCACCCGCCTAAAATTTCTCTTAAAGTTAACCGTAAATGTAGATGACTGGTGGGCGAAGGGTGCTTCACTCAAACCACCCCAGCGCTTCACCCACTTTCTACGTGAAGTACTGCTGACCGAAATTACCGGGCCAGTGGTGATCTTTGTTGACGAAATCGAGTCTCTGCTCGACCGGAATTTTGCCGCCGACTTCCTGGCGACCCTTCGCTCTATTTATGAGGCTCGCCCCAAGGAATCTAGCTACCAGCGTCTCAACTTTATTATTCTCGGAACCGCTCTTCCGCTTGATTTGATTAAGGACGCGCAGCACTCCCCTTTTGCCATCGCCCAAAAAATCAGTCTGGGTGATTTCAACCGTGAAGAAGCCCGCATATTCCAAGAGGGTCTGGCTGAAGCTTATCCCCAGCAAGCCGAAGCGGTTTTATCCCGGATCTATTATTGGACCGGTGGCCAGCCTTATTTAACCCAAAAATTGTGCTTGGCGGTTACCGAGATGGACAATGGCCGCTCCAGCGGCCAGCCGGCTGACCCATTGGTGGATCGGCTGGTTGAAAAGTTGTTCCTCTCCACCGCCGTTGAGGCTGATCTTAACCTGCTGCTGGTGCGCGAGAGTCTCGCCAACCATCCCCACCGCCGTCGTTTGTTGGCCCTTTATCGGCAGGTGTATGAAGGTCAGGCAGTGGCCGACGATGAGCACTCACCTGATCAACAGCGGTTAAAGCTGATCGGTCTGGTTCGAGACGAAAAGGGCAGCCTCAGAGTGCGCAACATGATTTACCGACAGGTTTTTAACCTGAATTGGTTAAAAACCAACCCTTCTACGGCTAAGTGGACTCGCTATCTGGCCGTAGGTTTTATTTTGCTGGCCTTGGTGGTAACAATCGCCCTGGGTTTTGCCATCTATAATCGTTTTGAGCGGGTCATTGCTGCCCAGGCCCAGCCTTTCCTTGATAGCTTTAGCCAAACCACCAATCCGAATGTCCGTCTGACCAGTCTGGCCAGTTTGTTTAACCTGCCGGGTTATGAGCAGGAAGCTCGCCAATCTTTCTATCAGAAACTTAGTCGCGCTGAGCAACTGGCGTTGTTTGAGCCGTCTGATCTTCATAACTCTGGGCCAGATTTGATTAAAGTGATTCAGGGGGTCTATACCGCGCCTGATCTGGAAAATAATGAGCAAGATAACGCCTTGCTCCAGACCATGGCCCAGCCTCTGAAGCAATTGTTGGATGACCCGTCCACCCCGGGGGCGGTCAGTTTGGAGTTAGAAATTACCCAGTGGCTCAAAGGTCGAGAATTCTATAACCAGGGCGACTATCGACAAGCTGTCAGCGCCTACAAGTTGGCCATTGACCTGAATGACCGTAATCCGGGCACGTTTCTTGATCGGGGCTTGGCTTACGCCGCTTTGGGGGAGTCGGGTCTGGCTTTGACCGACCTTTCTACCGCCTTGAGTCTGGACGAAAGCTGGCAGCCTCGCATCCAACAAGCCCTGGTTAATGATGCGGGTCTCTACAATGCCTTATGGAATGAGCAGAATTCGCTTCAGGATTTGGTGGCCTTGGTGCCTACCCCAACCAACACCCCCACTTCAACCAACACCCCTACCCCAACCAACACCCCTTCACCGACCAGCACGCCCACCCCGCGCCCTCCTACCTCCACGCCGACAGCAACTCCTACCTCCATCCGCGCTCCTGTCGTGGCCACCCCAACTCCGTCGGCTGGGACTAATACCTCTGCGCCTTCCGCCGCCCCGCCAAGCGGCACATTTACGCTGCTTAAACCTCTATCATCCAGTGATGAACCTTCTTATGGCCCAACCATGTTTGAGTGGCAGTGGTCAGGTTCGCTGCCGGCCGAGTACGGCTTTGAAGTGCGAGTGTGGAAAGAAGGGGCCCAGCCGGCAGGCGTACACAATGCAGTCCTGGATAATCAAAATGGCACTGTCAAAAACTTGGGGAATAACACCTACCAACTACAGACAGACATCAAGGATGCGGCTGGGATAAAGGGTACCAGTGGCGAATATTTATGGTCGGTCGCCCTGGTGCGGGTCAGCCCCAAATATCGTGATCTGGGTTTGCAAGCCCCGCCCGCCAATCTCCGCTTTGCCGCCCCTGGCGGCAGTGGCGGTGGCAAAGGCGATGGCGGCGGTGGTGGCGTTGGGGTTGATTAGTCGCCCCGGCATGCGGTAGCTCCATAACCAGGCCTACTGGATTGACAATCATCCCCCAGCAAATAGAATAAGTATGGCGACGCGCCCACCGCGCCAGCGGTGGGCATTTTTTACGATCACAAGAGGAATCATGCGCATTGGAATTATCGGTTTGCCCAACAGCGGCAAAACAACCCTGTTCAATGTTCTGACCGGCGGCCATGCCCCGACGACAGCCTACGCCGGCGGTGCGTTTCAAGTTCATACGGCGGTGGTAGCCGTGCCCGATAGTCGGGTGGACGCCCTGAGTAAAATGTATCAGCCCAAGAAAACCACCCACGCCAGGGTCGAATATGCCGACATCGCCGGGTTGAGCGGTGCGGAGAGCGACGCACGCAATGTGAGCTTGAGCGGCGAGTTGATCAACGCCATCAGCAACAATGACGCCCTGCTGCACGTGGTGCGTGTTTTTGAGGATGAGAACGTGTCCCACCCGCTGGGCAGCGTCAACCCGGCCCGCGATATCGCTATGCTCGATACCGAATTGAACCTGACCGATCTGAGTAAAATCGAAAATCGGCTGGAGCGCCTGGAAAGCAGTCTGAAAAAGGGCAAAGCCCTACCCACTTTTGAAGATGATCAAAAAGAGTTTGAAATCTTGAGCCGGCTGCGGCCCCATGTTGAGCAGGGCCAGCCTATTCGTGACCTGGACTTGGCTCCCGATGAGGAAAAACGGCTGCGTGGCTTTCAATTCCTCTCGGCCAAGCCAGTGCTGCTGGTTTTGAATCTGGGGGATGAGGGCAAGGAGCCGCAGCTCGAATACCCGCACCAAAAGAGCGCCCTCACCTCGGTGCGGGGCCGGCTGGAAATGGATATCGCCCAGCTTGAAACCGACGACGACCGGGCCATGTTTATGGCGGAGTATGGCCTGACCACGCTGAGCGTCGAGCGCATCATTCGCCAGAGCTACGATTTGTTGGGGCGGATGGCCTTTTTCACCGTCGGCGACGATGAAGTCCGCGCCTGGGAGGTCAACCGGGGCGCTACCGCCTTGGAGTGCGCCGGGGCTATCCACAGTGACCTGGCCCGCGGCTTTATCCGGGCCGAGGTGGTCAGCTATGACGACTTGATGGCTGCCGGCTCCAATGCGGCCGCTAAAGCGCATGGTAAGGTGCGCTTGGAGGGGAAGGAACACATTATCAATGACGGCGATATTATTGTGGTCAGGTTTAATGTGTAAACGGACTCGCCAAATAGGTGACAACTTCGCCGCAGGGGCAGGTCTCAGACCTGCCCCTGTTTATTTGGGTTGATAAACTCGCCAAAAAATCTAACGCTAATCTAACAGTGACCCTGTATAATGCCTCGATAAGTAAGGAATAAAGCGTGTAGAACGTCAAGAACAAAGATTGTTACGATGAATGTCACGCGAATAGATGAGGAGATACCCATGTTTAGCTCTTTTGACGAGTCTATAAGCCGAATTGATGGAGAAGTAACTTTCCCCAGCGAGCTGCCCATTCTGCCCTTGCGCGGCACAGTGGCCTTTCCCTTTATTATTATGCCCCTGAGCATTGGCGTGCCCCGCTCGGTCAGCATGATTAGAGCGGCGATTAAAGACAACAGCCTGATTGGGCTGGTCGTCTCTAAAGAACCGGAAAACGAAGAACCCAGTCCAGAACAGTTGTACGAGACCGGCGTGGTGGCCCGGATTCACCGGGTGGTGCGCGGTGAAAACGACTCCCTCCAGGTGATTGTCCAGGGCATCGAGCGTTTCAAAGTTGAAAGCTGGACTCAAACGGAACCTTTCCTGACGGCCAAAATTACTATGGCCCCCGATGTTATTGAGGAAGATAAAGCCGCCGAAATCGAGGCGCTCAAACGGCGCATCCTGGAACTTTCCCGTGCCATCGTCGAGCATCTACCGCAGGTACCCAACGAGGTCAGCCAATTTTTGGATCAGATTGACGATCCCCGAACGATTGTCTATACCATTGCCTCCAACATGCGCATGGAGTTTGAGGACCGGCTCAAACTGCTGTTGGAAGACACCTTGCGCGAAAAAATGGCGCACATGGTCCGGTTGATGACCCGTGAGCTGGAGGTGCTGGAAATCGGCCAGCAGATTCGCTCCGAAACGCAGGGGGAGTTGGATAAAACGCAGCGCGAGTATTATCTGC
>CAZRYD010000361.1:0-4956 GCA_964604225.1 uncultured Caldilineaceae bacterium | reverse complement strand
TCAAAATAACCTGGCCTATTTTCCCAAAGATAAACCGTAGACAGGATTAAGCTTACAGGACCGGCTGCGGTGACCCGGACACTTTACGAGCCAGTTGGCCGTAAAGATTGGCTGAAACCAAGATTGACCAAAATCCGGTGAAAAATATACCAATCAGGCAGAGAATCAAGCCAAAAGCGGCAATTAAGCCAGCCACCCACCCCAATAAAACCACGATAATGTAATCGCCCAGGTTATTCTTGATAAAGTTGAAGATTTCACCGAATTGGAAAGCTGATCCCAGGGAACCAAACTCGGCATAGCGGATGATGGCCGCTGGCAGCAAGGCATTACCCAGCAGGCTGACAATAACCTGCACACAACTGATACAAGCTGAGAGAATGCCTAAAGTTGAAGCCACATCAGAGTCGATATTTGGGTTTGTGACTGCAACATTGATCCCGGCTGAGGCACACGAAAAAATAATTGAAGGGAGGTTGTACACCAACCCAATCACAAAGATCATTAACCCCTTGGAGAACAAATCGCCAAAATTGGTCCACTCCGGCAGCGGCGTGGCCCGACCATCGCGCACATTTTTTAGGGTTTCCAGCATATAACCGCTCAACGGCAAAAAGAGGGCCAGGCCGATTAACACCGGGGTCAAAATAAGCGCAACTAGGGTGATTCCGCCACCGATGGCAATTTTCTTGATCCAATCCTGGTCATCAAACATATAGGTGAATGCAGAACCGATATCCATGTTTATGAATTCTCCCTTATTGATAAAAGATTAAAGATTTAAGACGACACCAATCAAATTTTTATCAATTTGGATGGCTGTTACCCCAAAAGTAGCCGCCCGCAGCGCCTAACCCGGCGGCAATTAACATGCCCACCAGGCAGCAGCCGGCGCTAAGACCCAAGACTGCACCTATGCCCAACGCAGCCGGGGAAATCCCCAATTCGGCCAGAGCCGAAGCTTGATCCGGCGGCAGATTGTTGATGGCTTCCGTAAACTGTGAGCTGCCGGAAATAGTAAATTGAATACCGGCAATGACCATATTGACCAGTCCGGCCACTACGCCCGCCAGCAGTGCAGCCACAGCGCCATTTTTGGCTCCGCCAGCGCCGTCGCGGGGAGGAGTCATCCACAGGGCCGCCAAGACCCCTACTCCCACATAAGCCAGTAAAGAAAGAATCAGGGTGATACAACCTACGCAGGGGATCAGCCCCAACAGACTCAAGAAGATCAATACGCCGGCGCCGACTCCACCAGCTTTAAGTATGGCTTGCATATCCATAGTAATTAGAACTCTCCCTCATCAAGTGAATTTTTGTAAATCTCTGTGAATTAAAGCTTCCCCATTATACCAAAGCTAGATACGCCTGACAATAGTCATCTTGGTATTACGCACAGTCTGATTTGTTTGACGAAGATCGAACACTTGTGCTATACTCTTTATCCAGGTTAAAGTCATTTGACCTCTATTAGCCTTTACGTGGCTGGTTAGTAAAAGTTGCAGGTTTGAAGGTTAACCGTTCAAACAAGGAAATGTAAACTATGTTGGTTGAACTCAACATTGCCGATTTTGCCATTATTGATAGCCTGAATTTGACCTTTCATCCGGGTTTTAATGTGCTCACCGGCGAAACCGGGGCCGGCAAATCCATTATCATCGACGCAGTTAATATGCTGCTCGGCGGGCGGGCTGACACCTCTTTCATCCGGGCCGAATGTGACCGGGCCCGAGTTGAGGGCGTTTTTCGCCTGCCGGAGCACTTGCAGGCCGCCATCAACCCCATCCTCGAACGCGAGGGCCTGGAAGGGGACAATCCTGACACGCTGATCCTGGGCCGCGAGATTCGCAGCACGGGCCGCAACTTTTGCCGGGTCAACGGCAGCACGGTCAACCTGAGTATTTTGGAAGAAATCAGCCCGGTTCTGATTGATATTCACGGCCAAAGCGAACATCTCAGCTTGCTGCAAGTGCGCCAGCATCAGGTCTTTCTGGACCGCTACGCCGGTCTCGACGAACAGCGTGAGGCTCTGGCCGCCGATGTGCGTCACCTGCGCCGTGTCCGCCAGGAACTGGCCGATTTGCAGCGCGACGAGCAGCACCTGGCCCGGCGAGTCGATCAACTTTCCTTCCAGGTCGAAGAAATCCAGGCCGCCAAACTGAAACCGGAGGAAGAAACTGAACTGAACATCGAACGCAATCGCCTGGCCAACGCCGAGCAGCTCAGCCAGTT
Source organism: uncultured Caldilineaceae bacterium (assembly GCA_964604225.1). Lineage (GTDB taxonomy): Bacteria > Chloroflexota > Anaerolineae > 4572-78 > J111 > DSQQ01. The sequence goes on along the minus strand of CAZRYD010000361.1, from coordinate 2,724 downwards.
TGTCGGCGAAGCCTACCGCTTGCTGGTCGAAGGCGGCGATGAGGAACAACCTTCCGCCGCAGATTTGCTGAGTCAGGCTGCCCGAGCCATTAGCAGTCTGGTCAAGTTAGATCCCACCATGCAGGAGCAGGAGCAACTGGTCGATAACCTGACCTATCAGCTTGAGGAATTGGCCGGAACCCTCCGTCACTACAGCGAGAGCATTGAATTTGACCCGACCCGTCTGCAAGAAGTGGAGGAGCGGCTTGGCCTGATTTTTAGCCTCAAGCGCAAATACGGCAACTCAATTGAGGAAATCATCGAGTTTGGCCGGCGGGCGCAGGCCGAGCTGGATAGCATCAGCCACAGCGAAGAGCGCATTGAAGAACTGCGCGAAATTGAGGAAAAGCTGCGCCGCCAGATTGGTCAATTGGCCCTGGCCCTGTCGACGGCCCGGCGTGAAGCCGGTCAAACTTTGGCCCAAGGGGTAGTGGCTCAATTGGCCGACTTGGGCATGGGCAAGGCCGATTTTGCCGTCGAATTGACCTGGGCCGATGACCCCAACGGCGTCTATGTTGACACCGATCAGGGTGTCAAGACTCTGGCCTGTGATGAACGCGGCATTGATCGGGTTGAGTTTTTGATTGCTCCCAACCCCGGCGAACCGCTCAAGCCGCTGGTCAAAGTGGCTTCCGGCGGCGAAACCAGCCGGGTGATGTTGGCCCTCAAAACCGTTTTGGCCGTCGCCGATGAAACGCCCACCCTCATTTTTGATGAAATTGACCAGGGTATTGGCGGGCGCGTTGGCGGTGTGGTCGGGCGGAAATTGTGGGAACTCTCACACCAGGGCCAGCATCAGGTCCTCTGCGTGACCCACCTGCCCCAAATTGCCGGATACGGCGATACCCACTATCATGTGACCAAACACGTGAGTGGCGCTCGTACCCAAACCGGCGTACAAATCCTGGCCGGCGATGGCCGGGTGGAAGAATTGGCTCAAATGCTTGGCGCCTTGAGCCAGAGCACCCGCCAGAGCGCCCGCGAGATCTTGAACGAAGCCGCCGGGATGAAAGTCGGTTAGCAATTATCAATGGTGAATTGTTAACGATTCATCAGACCATTCACAATTCACAATTCATAATTTGTCATGTATTATCGCCCTAGAGAAAAAAAGCGCAGCCCGCTTTTAACTTTTGTTTTGTATACCCTGCTGACCGGCATGCTGGGCGTGCTGGCCTTAGTGGTGGGTATTTATGTGGGCTATTTTAATATTGAGACGCCCACCCTGGCTCAACAATTTGAGCCAACGCCAACGCCGACCCGTCCGGCTGTGCTCTACATTGGCGACGGCGATACCTACTTTGCCGAAGGCAAACTTAAGGAAGCCATTGAGGCCTACCAGCAGGCCATTCGTATTGACCCGGCCAACGATGTCCCCTACATGCGCCAATCACGCCTGTTGATTTTTACGCGTGATACCGGTCGCGCGCTTGACCAAGCCGCCGAAGCGGTGTCGCTCAAGCCCAGTAATCCTGAAAATTTGGCCCATTATTGTCGCGCCCTCGATTGGGAAGCGCGCTACGCCGAAGCCTTTGACGTTTGTTCCTGCGCCATCGAGTTGAAACCTGACTATGCCGAGGCGTATGCCTTTCTCTCCGAAGTTTACGCCGATACCGGCAATTGGTACTCAGCCCAGGCCAACGCCCAAAAAGCCCTGGACCTGAACTTTCAAAGTATGGATGCCCACCATAATATGGGCTACGCTCTGGAAGTACAGGGGCGCTACCCTGAGGCAGTCAAATTTTATGATAACGCCATCACCCTGGCCCCTAATTTGGCTCCGCTCTATATTGACTCCGGACGTATCTATCAGACTGGTCTGGCTGATTATGAAACTGCCGCCGAGCGTTTTAAAAAGGCCATCAAATTAAGCCCTTTTGACCCAGAAGGTTATGACCTGTTGGGCTGGACCTATTACCTCAACGGCGATTATGTGCGGGCTATCAGCGCGCTGGAACAAAGCCTGGGGGTTGACCCCAATTATGTTAATCCTTTTCGCAAAGAAAGTGCCTGGGGCCACCTGGCGACGGTTTACTACACCCGTCAAAATTTTGAAAGCGCCATCGAATATTTTCCCAAGGCGATTGAATTGGCCGAAGGTGAACTGCTGCGCCGCGTTCGCCAGGTTGAAATCTACGCCGAAGCCCAAACTCTGACCGGCCCAACCTCTCGGTCCATTTTGCGGGGGCGATTTACCCCGTCCGGCGATGGTCTCAATTTTGTAGCTCAACTCCAACCGGTCAAATATGCCACTACCCCCAATGTTGAAACAGAACAATCCTGCGGCGACCTGATTGGCCAATCCCTGGAAGGCGAGATCACCCTGTTAAGCCCGACCGAATCGCTAACCGCCACCCAGGTTTACAGCCAGGCGAGCGGCACAGCCACACTTAATCCGGCCACCGGCAACCTTTTTCTTGACCTTAAAAATCTACCCCAACCTCAAAGCACGCCCTACGAAATCAAAGTAACTTTCTGGCCCAACCGCACCGACAGCGTCGGTTTTTTCCAGCCGGAGGCCAATCAAAAAGCCCAGGTTAATATTCAATTCAACGAAAAATCTACAGCCCCGATTGAATATTATTACCAATTGGGTCTGGCCTATGCCTATCTGGACAATCCCCAATGTGATAAGGCTGTGCCCTGGCTGTTGAAAGCGTTGGAAATTGACAGCTCCGGCTACAA
>CAZRYD010000360.1:3771-5219 GCA_964604225.1 uncultured Caldilineaceae bacterium | reverse complement strand
GACCGAGCATCACGGCGTACTGGAACGGGCCACGCTCAACCGCATTTTAGACCCTGCTCGCTATCCCCGCGACAAGCATCTCTTCATCATGGACATGATGCGCAAGTTTGAACTTTGCTTCGATTTTGAAGGCTTCGCCGACCGGAAATTCCTCATCCCCGATTTGCTACCCAAAGAAGAGCCGGACACCGGCGACTGGTCAGATGCGCTGGCTTTCCAGTATCACTACCCTATCCTCCCTGGCAGCGTTATCTCCCGCTTTATCGTACGTATGAACCACCTCATTCACCGGCAGACCTACTGGCGCAGCGGGGTCATGCTGGCCTATGATGATAGCGGCAGCCAGACCTCAAAGGTCTTGAAGACCTTTGAGGTCTCTCCGACAGGCAACACCGCCCTGGTCAAGGCCGACCGGGAGGATCGGAAGATTTTCATCTGGGTCGGCGGACCGGAGACGGGACGGCGGCGTTTTCTGTCTATCATCCGAACCGAGTTTGCAGCTATTCACAGCACTATTCCCGGTCTCGAAGTTGCGGAGAAAGTTCCTCTGCCTGGACACCCGGAGATCGTGGTAGAGTATCAATATCTGCGGGATTTGGAGGAGATGGGCGAAACCCACTTTGTCCCGCCGGGGTTGCGGGAGCGGGTTCGCGTCAAAGCCTTGCTCGATGGACTGGAACCGGAGCAGGTTCGCCGTGGCAGGCGAGGAGATTATGATACCAGAGCCATCCGTGAATTGTTGAATCTGGTACTTCCCGACGAAGATCTCAACATCTTCTGCTATGATTATTTTCGCCCAGTCCACGCTAAATTTGCCTTACAGACAGGCCATCAGGAGAAAATTCAGCTTTTGCTGGAGTACTGCGAACAACACCGGCGACTCGATGAATTGCTCGCTTACATCAGGGAAATAAATCCAACCCAATATGACACGCTTATGTCATAACATCTCCATCATTCCAACCAGAAAGCCGACGAATTAGGGGGTCGCTGTTTGCAGTTGAGGGTATACTGTAAGTAAAATTCCAGGTAAGGAGGTAATAAAGTGGTCACCACATTGGAAAAAGTTAGACGATTAGAACAATACCTGGCCGCCGATAATTCAAGTGTTGATTCCGTGCTGGATACAACGATCAATAAGCTCCTGGCCAGAGAATATGCTCGTATCCTCGAAGTAAAATCTCATTTGACCGAGCAATGCGCCCAATTTGAAAAAAACTACAGCTTGAAATCAGTGGAGTTTTACGAACGCTATGAAAGGGGGCAGATGGGGGATGAGATGGATTTTGTTGAGTGGGCTGCGACAATTGAAATGTTAGCCAACATTGATAGGCGATTGGCTCTGCTAGATATAGAATCCAATCAATGAATCCCATCATTGAGCAATATTTCGAGGCAATTGAGCTCCGGCTGATACAAAGTCCAGCCGTTGTCACCTATCAAATCCT
>CAZRYD010000360.1:0-3671 GCA_964604225.1 uncultured Caldilineaceae bacterium | reverse complement strand
AAATTTTTTCAAGTGCAGAGATATTCTGAATGAGAATGAAATGATAGAAAAGCTCAAGCAACAAATCGAAACCCTCTCCGCCGAGAGCCAGGCTAAGCTGGCCGATTACCTCGCTTTTTTGCAGTGGCAGGAGGCGCAGGAACAGGCCGCCGAGGCGCAGGGCTGGAGTTTCAGCTTCATCGAAGCCTTCAAAGAGGCGGCAGTTTACGCCAGCCGGGAGTCGGCGGGCATGGATGTCACTATGGCTCCGGCAGCGGTGGGCGGTGAGACCAGGCCAGCCCTGTGGGCGCACCCGCCGCTGGTCGGGCAGGCGGTCATCGAATACCACGTGCCGGTGCCGCAGCCGGTTCGCGAGGTACGGCTGCGGCTGGCCTTCGGCATTCGCGATGGGGCCGAGATTGCCCCGGACAACCTGGTTGCCTTCAGCGTGCGGGTCAATGGGCTGCGGGTGTGGGGCCGGCAAAGCAACGCCCAAAGCTGGCAGGCCGTTGAAATCCCGTTGCATTTGATCAGCGGCGACATAGCCCGCATCGAATTCACCACCGAGGCCCTGAGCAGCCATCAGTGGACCTGGGCGGTCTGGGGCAGTCCCGAACTGGTAGGGCAATTCGTCCACAGATGAACACAGATAGACGCAGATGGTTTTTATTTTTTATCTGAGTCCCTCTATGTCTATCTGTGGCCCCCTTAAATACTCGCCTTATAGTCCTTCAAAATCGACGCACCCACAAACTCCCGCAGCAGCGAGTTATCGGGCACAAAATCGGGGGTGCAGGGTTCAAACCACTGCAAAAAAGAGAGCAGGCGCTTAGCCTCGACGTGCTCCGGTTTGCGCGCTTCAATTTGCAGCAGCAGTGGCTCGGCGATGGGTTTGATTACGGCCAGCTCATAGGCCAACGCCGAGTTGAACATTACGTCGGCGTTCTCCTGGTAAGGAAAAATCCAGCGGTGTTCGCCCCGGCGCACTTTGGGCCAGCGGTTGATGGTGTCTCTGGCCGTGTAGCCCCGAGTTTGGGCATCCCGAATGATCCGCCGCAGCAGGCGGGTGTCGGTCGTCGCCACGCGGTTGTGCCGGTCCAGGTTCAATTGGGTTAAGGCCGACACATAAATGCGGAACATCTTCTCCGGCGGAATATGGGGGACCAGGTCCGGGTTCAGTCCGTGGATACCCTCAACAATGATAATGTGTTCCTCGCTGATGGCAAGAGTCTCGCCCTGTTCGCGCCCGCCGGTGAAAAAATTGTAGTGCGGTAAAGTGACTTCTTCCCCACGCATCAACCGGAGCAGCGTGTCATTGAACAGTTCCAAATCCGTGGCGTAGAGACTCTCGTAATCATAGTCTCCTTCTTCGTCGCGGGGCGTGTCCTTGCGCTCGACAATGAAATCGTCCAGGCCGATGGCCACCGGCCGGATGCCGTGCGCCAGCAATTGGATGGCCAGGCGTTTGCTGAAGGTCGTTTTACCCGACGAAGACGGGCCGGAAATGAGCACCAGCCGCACTCTGGGATGGAGCGAGGTGATTAGTGTGGCAATTTGAGAAATCCGCTGCTCGTGCAGCGCCTCCGCCACCAGGATTGTTTCCACCAACTTATGGCCACTGACAATCACCTCATTCAAAGCGCCCACATCGCGAATCCCCAGCTTGGTCATCCAATTGCCATACTCATCAAAAACATTGACCAGTCCGGGGTACTCAACCACAGGCTGCAACTCATCAGGGTGGCTGCTGCGCGGGTAGCGCAGCATAAAGCCGTCAGAATAGGGCTCGACCGCGAAAGTTTTGAGGTAGCCCGTGGAGGGGACCATGTAACCATGCAGGTAATCCCGGTAATGGCTAAGGCTATAGATGGTCAGATAAGGTTTATGGCGCGCTCTGAGCAAGCGAAGCTTGTCGTCGGCTCCGCGGGCTTTGAATAGTTTTTCGGCTTCCTTGATGGAAATGCGCTCTTTGTGAATGGGCAGGTTGGCCTCAACTAACTGGCGCATCCGGGCCTCGATCTGCTTCAGTTCGGTCTCGCTGAAAGGCGGACGACCTTCGACCTCGCAATACAACGCTCCAAAATTGAGACCGTATTCAATATTAATTTTTGCCTCGGGAAAAAGCTCGTCGGCCACGGCAATAAGCAATAACGACAGCGACCGGCGATAAACGCGCATGCCGTCGCCGTCGGCCAGGGTGAGGATGCGCACGCGCAGATCGCGGTCAGCGTGGTAGGTCAACTCACGTAATTGGCCGTTGACCAGACAAGCCATAGGCAGCGAGTCCAGCGTAAAATTACCCGCTTTGACAAACTCCTCAACGGTTGAACCGAGAAGACCCTCTAAAACCTGTCCATCACTAAATTTAACCTGGGCTGTGGTTCGGGGCTCGGTGGGCCAGATATGTGGGTGGGTCATAGTTTTTCTGAAAGGTTAAAAGATTGGAAAACTGGAGGTTGATTCCTTAGCCGACCCTCCAACCTTCCGCTTATCCCTCTAATTTTGCCGGGCCAGAGAGCATGGCCAGAAGTAATTTCACCGCATTTTGCACGTCGCTGTAGCTCAACATCTCCGAGGGGGTGTGAACGTAGCGGCAGGGAATTGAGAGCGCACCGGCAGCGCTGCCTTCGTGGGCTAACTGCATGGCTCGGGCATCGGTAGTGCCAAACATCAAAATTTCCATCTGGTAGGGAATTTTGTTCTTGACGGCCGCCTCAACCATCCATTTTTTCAGACCGGGGTGGGCCAGCATGCCACGGTCCATCACTTTGACGGCCGGGCCGTCGCCCATTTTAACCTCAAAATTCTTACGTTCAGGAATATCGCCGCTGTCGGTCACATCAACGGCAATGGATACATCGGGATGAACTTTGTAGGCGGCGGTGGTCGCGCCCCGCGTGCCGACCTCTTCCTGCACCGTGAAAACAAAATGCACTTCGTGCGGCGTCTGCTGAAGCTGCTTTAAGGTTTCAATCAGAATAGCACAGCCGATACGGTCGTCCATGCTTTTGGCTACCAGGGTCTCGCCCAGGTCCACAAAGGGACGCTCAAACCCGGCCACATCGCCCACCCGCACCGGCACTGCCTTTTTATTTTTAACCCCAAAATCAAGGTACAGTTTGCGATGGGAGGAGTCCAGGCCATCGTGCATAAGCCAATTATCAATATTGATCACGCCCAACGCGCCATTGGTAAAGATAGCCCGGTTGCCGACCATTGTTTCCGCCCGCACGCCTCCCAACGGGGTCAGGCGGGCAAAACCTTTGTCGTCAATGTGGGTCACAATCAGCCCAATTTCATCCATGTGGGCCGCCAGCATTATTTTGACGCCCCCACCGCTGCCCTGCTTGACCGCGTGGAGGTTGCCCAGCGGGTCGGTCTCCAGGTGATCGGCATGAGGGGTCACGTGACCTTTGATAATATCGCGCACGGCCTGTTCGTAACCAGGCGGGCCGTAGGCTTCGGTGAGTTGTTTAATCAGGTCTTTCACAGTGATCTCCAAATTTTTAGGTCAGGTCCAGTTTCGAGCGAAAAAAAGTCCAAATGGTATTCATTACCTCAACCGCCCCTTCAGCTTCTTCCAGGCTGGTGAACCGGCCAGGATAGCCAAGAACAAAGTTACCACTCCTGTTGAGGTAGCCGCTGCAGTGTAGCCTGCATGAGTTTGACCGTGCTCCAAAAGTCGGTCAAAT
>CAZRYD010000359.1:0-5244 GCA_964604225.1 uncultured Caldilineaceae bacterium | reverse complement strand
CAAATAGAATATCTACCTTCGGGGCAGGGTGAAGGGTCAATCTAAATGGATTGGCCGTAATTCCCGACCGGCGGTGAGGCTGCGGGGGCAGCCAAGCCCGCGAACGCGCACTGGTTCCCAGATTAGAACCCCAAGTTTAATCTGCCCGTTTATTCAACGGGGGCAGGCGGTGGGCGCCGACTCAGTGAAATTCTGAGGCCGACGGTATAGTCCGGATGGGAGAAGGTAAAAAGTTCTGATGCCCTATTTTTTTGGGCGTCTACGAACCGCCAAACTGCCCCGGAGTACATTATTTGTACTTCGGGGTTTTTTATGGCCGGGTGACGCTGCTGCGTCCTCGTCGTTTTGTTTTGCTACATTTCTGCCCCGATGTTTGCGCATGCTTACATTCGGGGCATTTTGTTTAGGAGAGTCCAGAATTTACGGCGGCGCTCCTTGGCGAAAGGATCAATCTATGCAAGAGGTCATAAAGGTTTTAGAATCTCCAAAAGTACTGCCAAGCTACCTGCACAATGAAGCCGGGCAGAAACATTGGCGCAGGGCTAGTTTAGAGTTAATAGCCTTGCCGCTCGGCGTTGTTTTTCTTATTGGGTTATGGTCATTAATCGTGCTGATTGGCCGTTATCCCACCTTTATTTTGCCTGATCCAGCCACTGTTTTTAATGAAATCGGCACAATCGCGGCGAACGGCCTTTTATGGCATCATAGCCAGGCGACGCTGGCGGCAATTATCGGAGGCTTGGGCCTAGGGTTGACCACCGCCACGGTGCTAGGGTATCTCCTGGCAAAAAGCCCGCTGCTGGAGCGCCTGGTCGGACCTTATATTGTCGCCTCGCAGTCAATTCCCGCCGTTGCTATTGCCCCCTTGCTGGTGATCTGGTTTGGCTCCGGCAAGTTGAGCAAAGTGCTCATTTGCGCCCTGGTAGTTTTCTTCCCGGTGCTGGTCAACACCATTGTGGGCATCCGTTCAGTGGATGCCGGTTTAAAAACAGTGATGCGTTCCCTCCGGGCCAACCGCTGGCAGACGTTTATCATGTTAGAAATGCCGGCGGCTATGCCGGTTTTACTGGGCGGTCTTAAAATTGGGGTAACCCTATCGGTAATTGGAGCCGTTGTTGGCGAGTTTGTTGGGGCCGATCAAGGCTTGGGTTATTTAATCAACTTGTCCAAAGGTTTGTTCGACACCCCGCTGATGTTTGCCGCTTTGTTTACTTTAGCCAGCATCTCGTTGTGTTTATATCTGATTGTAACCGGGCTGGAGCACTGGCTGCTGGCCTGGCGACGATAAATATTTCAAAAAGAGGAGATTTGAGGAGAATGAAATTTTGGTGGAAGCTAATTTTGCTATTCACCGCCACGCTGGGTCTGATGGCTTGTGGCGCGGAGGCAGTCCGGGCTCCGGTTCAGGAGAAAGAAGAAGCCACGCCAGTGCCAGCGGCTGTGGCAAGCACAGCGCCGGCCCAGACACCTTCCACTTTACGTAAGGTCAGGTTAGGCGTCGGTTACATTCCTGATGTACAATTTGCCCCCTTCTATGTAGCCCAAAATAAAGGATATTTTGCGGCTGAGGGTCTTGAAGTTGAAATCGAATATGGTTTTGAAAATGATTTTGTCGCGCTGGCGGCGCAGGGGGAAAGGGAATTTGCCGTGGCCAGCGGTGATCAGATTATCCTGGCCCGCGCTCAAGGGCTGCCCATCACTTACGTAATGAAATGGTATCAGCGCTTTCCGGTAGCTTTGCTGGCCAAAGCAGACAAAGGCATAGCCAAGCCGAGCGATTTGACCGGCAAGAAAGTGGGGCTACCCGGACTCTTTGGAGCCAGTTTTATCGGCTGGAAGGGCCTAGTTTACGCCGCCCAACTCGACGAAAGCGCCATCAAAGTGGAGGAGATTGGCTTTACCCAGACTGCCGCCATACAGCAGGATCTGGTTGACGCGGCGATAGTTTATATTGCCAATGAGCCTAATCAACTCCGCAGCCAGGGTATTGAGGTTAATGTGATCGAGGTGTCTGATTATATAGATTTAGTCTCAAACGGTCTTGTTGCCGGCGACAAGCTGTTGGCCGATGATCCCGACCTGATCCAACGGATGGTCCGGGCCAGCCTACGCGGGCTAAAAGACACAATTGACAACCCCGACGAAGCCTTTGCTATCGTCCGCCAGGTCATCCCGGAGATTACCGATGCCCAGGCGTCCACCCAGCGCAAAGTGCTGGCAGACTCAATTAAACTTTGGCAAAGCGATAAATTGGGCGAATCCGATCCGCAAGCATGGCAGGCTTCCATAGAATTTATGAGCAAGACCGGTCTGCTGGAAAAGACCCTTCAGCCGGATACACTTTATACCAACAAATTTGTCGAAGCTCAGTAAGAGTCACCCCCAAATATCTCGTCCCCAAACTGAGTTTGGGGACGAGAGGCAAAAACTGAGTTTTGGCCTCAGATTTAAGAGTTTCTCCTTTGACCGTACCCATTCTCCAAGCCGAGTCCCTTTACAAAACATTCGAGAGCACCAACAACGGTAATTTATTGGCCATCGCCAACATCAGTTTTTCCGTTTCAGCCGGTGAGTTTTTGGCCATTGTTGGTCCCTCCGGCAGCGGCAAAACCACACTGTTGCAGATTTTGGCCGGACTGCTGCCGCCCACCAAAGGTCAGGTTCGGCTGGCCGGTATCCCGCTGACCAAACCACAGCCGGAAATCAGTATCGTCTTCCAAAAACCCAATCTCATGCCCTGGCGCACGGTGCTGGACAATGTGTTGTTACCCCTCCAAATTGAAGGGATTCCCGGCCCTGAAGCGCGGCAGCGGGCGCAAGAAGTGCTGACCCTGGTCGGACTAAGCGATTTTGCCTCGGCCTATCCCAAACACCTCTCCGGTGGAATGGAACAACGGGTGGCTGTGGCCCGGGCGTTGATTCAGCAGCCGCAAATCCTTTTGCTCGACGAACCCTTTGGGGCCTTAGATGCCCTCACCCGGGAGCGGCTCAACCTGGAATTGCTGCGCCTGTGGCAGAGTCGAAATCTGACCGCCCTCATGGTCACGCATAATATCCGGGAAGCGGTCTTTTTGGCCGACCGAGTCCTGGTGCTCAGTCCTCGCCCGGCCACTATTGCGGCCGAATTTATGATTCACTTACCCCGCCCCCGCCCTAAAGGTATTGAATACAGTGAAGAATTTGGGCAGTTAGCTTATGAAATCCGGCAGGCGATCAAAGATTAATGCCCAGTTTTAACTTCCCCTTCCCTACTCCTCAGAATAAAGTCACCGTTTGCATAGGCGGTCTGAGTTAGTATATAATTTTGTAATCGGCTTATCAATAAGTTATGAGTCCGCCAACAATCTGCCGCAACATCCAGAATCTCTGCAACTACTCATTTCATTAAGACCAAACGGGAGACACCTTGATGAGCAGTGAAAAAATAATAATTGTCGATGACGAGATTGATGTCCTCGATCTGTGCAGACGTATCTTGGAGTCTAAGGGCTATCAGGTTACTACGGCTCGTGATGGGCATCAGGTGGTTGAGTTTGCCCAAAAAGAGCACTTCGATTTGCTTTTGACCGATATTAGGATGCCCGGCATGAGTGGTCTGGAAGTCGCCCAGGCCGTCAAACAATGCGACCCCAATGTTATTTGTGTGACGATGACCGGTTTCAGCACCATGGATATGGCCATCGAGGCCCTGAAATTAGGCATTGATGAGTTTATTATGAAGCCTTTTTCGCCCGATGAGCTGAATATGGCTATCTCCAAAGCCCTGGACAAAGAGCGTCTGCGCAAAGAGAATTTCCGTCTGCGTTCACTCATCCCTCTGTTTGAGCTCAACAAAACCCTATTGGGCACAGTTGAGGTTGACGAGGTTTTACACCAGTTGCTTGATATTGCCAAAGCAGAAACCAAAGCCGATTTTGCCAGAATTTATACCTTTGACGAGGGCGAAATTGTGGCTCACTTTGAACCTGAGACTAATGACGCTAGTCCACAACAACTGGAGGCCAGCCACCAATTAGCCAAAACCATTTTTGAGGGCAGCTCACAACTTGTTCTCAACCCCCAAACTACCGACCCACAACAGCGCAGGTGGCTGGAACAATTAACTATGCAGTTTGTTATTGCCACCCCGCTTAAATCAAAAGAGTCTATCCTGGGAGCGCTGATTCTGGCTCGTTCTCAAAATAATTTTGCGGCCAGTGACAGCAACTTTTTATCGGTCCTGGCTGGTCAAGCCAGCATTGCCTTGGAGAATGCTCGTCTCTTTTCTGAAATCCAAGAGGCTTACGAAGAACTTAAGATGCTTGACCACATGAAAAGTGAGTTTATCAATATTGCAGCGCACGAGTTGCGGACTCCCTTGGCTATTTTAATGGGTTACGCCAGCATGCTCGAAGAAGATTTGCAGGGCGTTCAGCATGACTACATTTCTACGATTATGCGAAACTCTCTCCGACTCACGCATCTGATTGACGACATGCTCAGTTTACAATCTTTGGAAAGCGGCATAGTCTCTCTGGCTAAAGACCCCTTAGATCTGCCAGAGGCTGTTCAAGCGGCTATCGATGATTTATCTTTGTGGGCTGAACAAAAGAAGCTGACCCTTGAGGTTGACATTCCCCCTAACTTTCCGCAAATGATTGCCGATCGGCAGAAATTCGACTTAATCGTCGTAAATTTAATCAACAACGCGGTAAAATTTACCCCTTCGGGTGGTCATATCAACTTCAAAGCCAGGGTAACCGGAGAAAATACGACCACCATCTCCGTAACCAACAGCGGCATCAGCATTCCTAAAAAAGAGCTAGGCCGCGTTTTTGAACGCTTTTATCAAATCGAGAAATCACTTACCCGTGAGCATGGGGGGATTGGCCTGGGGCTATCTATTGCCAGGGGTATGGTTAATGTGTGTGGCGGCGAAATTTATGCCGAAAGTGAAGAGGGTGAAAGCACGACCTTCACTTTTACCCTCCCGCTCGATAACAGCAATCTCAAAGAACGGGCGCTCAAGATCTAAAGCCAACCGTTGAAGATTAGAAACTTTTAACCTGCTCAGCTAGCGATCATTTTTTCTTCCCTTAAAGTTTTGATCTTTATCTCTGCTTGCTCTCTCAATGTCATTAAATTAGCGTAGTTTAGCCCCTTGTGGGCGGGCACGAGGCCCTATGCTACACCCTTAACTTAATGATATTGATAATCAACTGACTACCATAATACACCAAGGAGGGGACAATGTTAGAAAAAAAT
>CAZRYD010000358.1:0-5325 GCA_964604225.1 uncultured Caldilineaceae bacterium | reverse complement strand
TTTCCAGGTTGGACCAGGCGAATTGTTCGGCCCAAACTCGAGCCAATTCAAAGGAGGTAGGCACGGCTTTATATTCCAGGTAGCAGGCCAAGACGGGGAAGGCACGTTGGTAAAGAAATTGTTCATCAAACAGATAATTGACCCACTCTGGGTATTGCCGGGCAAAAGATGGGTAGATACGGGCGATGGCCTGGCGCAAGTCCCGGCGTTGATATGCTCGCTCCAGCCAATTCGGCCAGCCCAGCGAATTTTGCACAAAGTGATAAATTAAAGATGTCGTACTCATTGAAAAACTCCCTTTCTTGTTATATGAAGACCCTAAAGATCTCAAAGACCTCTAGGGTCTGATAGTTCATTAGCGGTACAGCGGATAATCCGTCTGTCCGATAATTTCTGCCGGAGCGTCGCGCCGGCTAAGCTGGTTGGGTTGAATGCGGGGGCTGTTATTCGCCCCACTTAAGAGGCGGAGCCACTGTTCCCGGTTCCAGCCGGTCTCCGGTCTACGGTTGGAATTGCGCCCTGCAGTAAACAGCGTGCTGGCGACCAACACTGAAAGAGCGGCTCCGAAGAATAGATTATGTTTAATTGTCATTTTTTATCTCCTTTTCATTGTCAGATTAGATTGGTTTGAATATTGATTTGGGAATGAGATGGTGCAGATGTTAGCCGATAATTTTCTGAACGATCATTACCGCGCCTAATAGCAGACTGCTCCAGCCCAGGATGCGCCGGTATCTGGGCGGCCAATTGGTTTGACTAAGGTTACTCAGCCGGTAGCGCCGAGAGCGTTCAAATTCCGCTTGTATCTCGTCATGCCGAATTTTTGCAAGGCGATAAATTGTAATAGGATCCACTTTAAATTGACCCCCTGTTAATCAGTAAATTTGCATTTTGATATTCATGCTTGGTTCTGGATTTTGAAGTAGGCGCGTCCGACCGCAAAGATGGGGCGGGCCGGCAAATTTACCGCGCCGATCGCTGGATTTTCCGGGCTGCGGGTGGGCCGGCCAAGGTCAGACCCGTTGAGTTTCGCCTGGGCCGAGGTGATCGAAAACATCCGCTGCGGCATAAGAATGGTAAAATGGCCGTTAGGGGCGGTCCCGGTTAAGGTAATATTCCCCAGATCAAACAGGCTTTTGCCCAGCCGTTCAAAGGCTTGTAAGGTTGCGGGCGTTCGCCATAACGGCTCCGGCAGTCGCGGGCTGATGGCGTTCATCACCTTGAAAAGGGGCGGGGTTGCCATGGAAACGTGCCATTCAAGTCGCGGCTCGTCAACCGAAATTGAAAGCGCCATTGCCTCTGTCCAGCGCAGCGTAATCTTTGAAAATTGAACGTAACGAGCGGCTGCCCCGTAGTAACGAGGGCAAGCGGTGTCCAGACGGGGACCATCCACAAAAATGGACCATATCCCATCCGGGGTACGATGCCAGACTGTCATGTAGGGAGCAAAGTCGTTTTCAGGAAAGACTCGCAGCGCCAGCACGTGTCCGGAATCGAAGGGCAGACCAAACACGCCGAACCCCCGCACATATTCAAAGCCAGGCAGAGGTGATTTTTGAGTTAATGGCTTAATTGCATGTAATTCTTTAGAAAGTTCCACGCAGATTTTCCTCTCTGGCTAAAAACCTTTCAAATAGGGTCGAAGGCGCCATTGCCTCCGTACGTTTTTTATACGTTTGTTTATCTGGCCAGCAATCGCCGTCGCTGTCCGGGTATCGAGCCGGAAGCCTGCTCCCGATAGGTCAGATTGACCCATAAGGCGCGGACAATCGCTTTGAACGGGGGAAAGTGGCGGATATTGGCCAGGCGGGTGGTGTGCGGGCCGGTATATTGGCCCAGGCGCAGGTCGCGCACGGCGGCGGAATACATGAGCCGCTCAAAGAGGTTGAACCTGCCCCTTTGAGCAAAATCAGCGTCGCGGACAAACCGACCGCCAAAAGCCGCCTGATGCTGTTTCTGATACCGTTCCAGTGCCCGGTCTAACCGCTCCGGGCGAGCCTCAGCTAACGCTTCCACCGTCGCCTCGACCAGCCACTCTGCCGCCTGAATGGCCCAGCCGATGCCCTGGCCCCAGACCGGGTCAGGCGCTACAGCGGCGTCGCCGACCAGGGCCAGACCGGGTGCAGTGAGTCGGCGATAGATGAGCGGCATATCCAGCATGCCGATCACCTCTGAAACCTGTTCGGCGGCCCGGAGATTGGGGCCATTCGGCAAGTGGTCAAAAAATTGAACAAAATTTCCTTGCACATCTTGCTTGAACTCGGCCAGCTTTGATTTGGGTAAGGCGCAGGCTAACAAGGTCAGGCCGTTGTCGTTGGGCAAAGCGTAGGCGACCTCCGGTTCCAGATACCAAACCTGATTCCGCTGGCCGGTAGCCAGGGTCAGGTTGCGGAAGTAAGCGAAGTATATAAAGCGGTTGTTTGCTTTCACCTGGCTTGGCACGCCGGCCAGTTCGGCGGTGCGCGAGTTACGGCCATCGGCGCCCACCACCAGTTGCGCCCGCAGTTCTAGCTGCTGCCGGTCAGGCCCCTCGGCTCGGACGCCGGCGACGCGGTTATTGAGGTAAACAAGTTCCCTCAACGTCGTTCCTGGTCTGAAATCGACGCCCGGCGTGGCAGCCGCATGGCGGCGCAGCATCGGGTCCAGGACCTCGCGACGAATGCTGTAACCATAAGATTTGTCATCCTTACGCGCTCCTGCCCCCAGCCAGCCCCAGCGCGTCCAGGCTTGACCACCATTGCGAATGCCTCCGGCAGCTTCGATATCGTCGGCTAGGCCGAGACGTTGTAGGGTGGGGACGGCGTTGGGTTGGAGGTAGTGGGTGCAGACTTGTTTGTAGGCATTGATATCTTGATGGAGCTCCAATAAAGCCACCCGGAAACCCTGGCGAGCAAACAGGATGGCCGCCGTGCAGCCGCCCACACTGGCGCCCACAATAATGATGTCATAAGAGGTGATTGACTGGTTCATTGCTTCTTCCTTATCTGGTATATATTTGAGTGACGGTTGATCTTATCTATTCCTAATTCTTCTAATTTATCGATGTGAATCGGCTAAACTAGGCGTTGCTGAGTTCGGTCGAGCCTGCTCCCTTAATTGCTGTCTGGCAGCTGCTACCAAGCGGTGCAGAAAGCGACCCAAGAACTTAGCCCGACTCTGGCGCGCTTCCCTGGTAAGCCGCCAAATTTCGGCCTCTCGCAGCCGATCCTGATGCTGAAAATCGGCCAGGTCTGACAATAAATCTGGATGCAATATCATTTTTTTACTCCTTCTATCAGCAGCCCTTAAGCCTTTAGCCCATATGATAGGGTCTGCCAGGTCTTGTCTCTGAGCTTGGATAAGGCCATAAGGTGCAGCACTGTTTTCTTTAATTCGATTTGTTTAGCTTCAAGTGCGGTTATCCGCGCCTGAATGGCTTCGACTGTAGCATTAGCGGTGATCATCTCCTGGACAACTGCCACTTCCGCTTCGATCTCACAAAAAC
Organism: uncultured Caldilineaceae bacterium; assembly: GCA_964604225.1. Taxonomy (GTDB): domain Bacteria; phylum Chloroflexota; class Anaerolineae; order 4572-78; family J111; genus DSQQ01. The sequence goes on along the minus strand of CAZRYD010000358.1, from coordinate 1,841 downwards.
GTTGGGTAAATTTATTGCTAATGGTTAATCATTTCCCTTCTTGTTGGTTTAAGTGATTATGCTTCTACTATAACGGTCAGTCGCACCAACAACGTTGCGGCAAACGCACCAAAAAGCGTTCCACTGGGAGATAGTTCTGAACTCTCCCTCAACAGTTCGTAAACATATCTTGACGATTTTTTAACGCTTATCCCCCGAACAAAGCCAGCTTGATTGTTTCTTTCTTGACCATGAAGATATGATTGCCCTTGGCCGATCTGAGTTGGGAATTGGCAAATAACTGAACGAGAAGAGGCAAAGTCACTCAGTTTTGATCGGTGTGGATTTGAGTAAAGCCGACCTTAGCTGGCCTTAGCGGCGCCCATCTCGCCCATCTCTAAGAATCAATATTCAGGGGTTAATTTGAAAGGGGCTAATTTTAGAGGCGCTAATCTCAAGAAAGTGTTTCTCCTTGAGGCCGATCTACAAGGAGCCAACCCGGATTGCGCCAGAGTATCCCGGCCCTGGACCGCTGGGTCATCGTCGTATGAAAGCTTTATCACGACTGTCGAGGATCAAATACAAAAAGAGCCTCAATCATCGTTGAGGCTCTTTTTGCTGGTTCTCGGCTGAGATTTTTCCTTAGGGGATAGTAAAAGCACGTAGATCTGGCGCCGTTGATTCTCTACCGCACTTTAAAAAATCTACCAATAATGAGCGTCCTAAATTGTTGGCTGCTTTCTCGGCTGGATTTGGCTACTGGGTCTTAGGCGATGTGAAGGCAGCTTGGGTTGTCCACCAGGAATTGAATCCGCTGCTGGTTGAAGCCAATGTACCCGGCTACCTGGAATAAAACGCCGCCCATTTGTGTGTTGATGCGGCCCTGGTTGGGGATTGGTAGGCTGCCCATATCTTTGCCCGGCAAGCTCTATCCCTTCGCAATTATCACACGCTAGCCCTCCTCCTCACCCTCCACTGGCCCGAAACCGAGGCGCTGTTACGCGGCGGTGACATCGAATTGGCTCAATGAGGAAAATCCGGCGACCAGGCCCAGAATGATCTTTTGGTTTGTCATCATTGCTTGTCTCCTCAAAGTTAGGCTTATTTGTGGATTTTACCATCAGGCAGGATCGCCCCACTGAGACTCAGCACTGTGGCGAGTTGGGCCTCGGTCACGTGAGCCTCAGTTAGATCGGCCTGACTCAAATCAGCCCCGGTTAAGTTTGCTCCAAATAAATAAGCCCGATCCAGCCTGGCCGCCCGCAGGTCAGCGCCGCTCAAATTGGCCTGGGAGAGATTGGCCTCGCTCAGGTCAAAGCTGCGCAGATTGCGACCTTCGGCCCCCAGGTTCAGAATTTCCCAGACCACCCGCCACAGCCGCACCGTCTGATCCGCCGAACCTGAAGCCAGCAGCGAGCCATCAGTGGAAAAGGCCAGGCTGCTAACCTGAGCCGTATGCCAGGTTAACTTGTAATGTAATGTTCCGGCCTGAACCTGCCAGACCCAGACGGCAAAATCGCTTCCGGCCCCGGCCAATAAACTCCCATCTGGGGAAAAGACAACCTGATTGATGGCTACGCCAGTTTCGAGAAACTTTACCGGCTGCAAGGTCTGGGCATCATAAAGGGAAACCCCCAGAGAGGTAGCAGCAGCCAGGAGCGTCCCGGCAGGTGACCAGGTTGCGTCATAGATTGTCCCCTCGCCCCAGCGAGCCAATTGGACCACCTGGCTGGCATTATCGGCCGAGATAGGTGCGCCCAACGACGGCAGCGCGGTACCGGCCAGAACTAACGGCGAAGCAGGCGCAGAGGCCGGGTAGGTGGAGGTGGGCAGCGCACTGGTCAGGGGTGACCGGGCGGTAA
>CAZRYD010000357.1:0-5492 GCA_964604225.1 uncultured Caldilineaceae bacterium | reverse complement strand
AAAAATTACCAGCAATGGTAAATTAATGAGGAGTGTAAGTTTCGGCGAGACATCTTAGACCTGCATCGAGGCTAACTTGAGCTTGCCAACCCAAAATTGTCTGAGCCTGGCTGGGGTTGGCATAGGAGTGCAGCACGTCACCGCTGCGGGCTGGCCTATAAGAAGGCTCCAGACGGCGGTTAAAAATGCGACGCAATGTTTCAAAAAGTTGCTGGATGCTAACCGGGTGACCTGTGCCGATATTCAAAATTGCCCCCCCGGCTTTAGGTGCTTTCGCTGCCAATAAATTGGCCTGGACTACATCCTCTACATACACAAAATCGCGAGTTTGTTGGCCATCGCCAAAGATAGTCGGGGATATGCCCTGTGACAGCTTATCCGCAAAAATTGAAATCACGCCGGAATAAGCCGAAGAGGGATCCTGCCGCGGTCCAAAAACGTTAAAGTAGCGCAAAATTACCGTCTCCACCCCAAAAGCCTCATGAAAAACCTGGCAGTAGTATTCGGCGGCTAATTTGCTGATGGCATAGGGGGATTTTGGGTGGGGACGCATCTTTTCAATTTTCGGCAGAGTCGGTTCGTCGCCGTAAACAGCACTGGTAGAGCTAAAGATGAAACGGCGTATCCCGACCGCTCTGGCTGCCTGCAGCAAACTCAGGGTGCCCACCGTATTGACGAGTTCGGTCTGAATAGGCTCGGCCATAGATTGGGGCACCGAAGCGATGGCGGCTAAATGAAAAACAAAATCAACCCCCGTAACGGCCTGGCGAATGATGTCTGTATCTTCAATACTGCCCTCAATCAGTTCAATCTGATCTAACACGCCGGCCAGATTAGCCAGACGCCCCGTTGATAGATTATCCAAGACCCGCACTTGATTCCCTTGTTTGACCAATGCCTCAACCAGGTGAGAGCCGATAAAGCCGGCGCCGCCGGTGACTAAACAAACCGACATGTTTAATTATCTCCCTTACTCAACAAAGCTGCTAAAAATTGGGGCATCTTAGCCATCTTACCGAATTCTTCCACTACCCCATAAAGCTGGCCCCCGCGTCCTTTGACCTCGGGAATGAACCAAAATTGCCGCGGCGGCTTCCAAAAAATAAAAATTCCGGCTACGACAATCAATCCCAATCCTATCAGGTAAAGCGGCAAGGCCGGGTCTCGATGAACCATCACCGTGATATTGGAGTTAAGCACCATCGTTACCATGACACCATCAAGCGTAAAAGCCTCGCCGGGCTGCGCCTTGGTCTCTGCCACTGGGGTTGATTCTGCACCACGCCGCACTTTTACCTGGAAAGTCCCCGGGTTTGAACCATCCGGCACAATTTGAAAGGCCAGGCTGGTCGAGGGAATCAAGAAATAAACGGGCGTGTCGGTTGCAGGAAGTGGAAGGTGCAGCCGCTCAGCCGGAAAGAGATTCTCCTGGGTAGGGATCAGGCGGAGTAACTTTCCGGTTTGATCGCGTGCTTCGATAGTTAAAATCGGTTCCATCGCGCGGGGCCAGATGAGAGCACCTCTAAAAAACGTCGGCACATAAAGCCGCCAGGTCAAGTTGATGGGTTCGTCCTCCTCAGCCAAGTAGGTTACATGACTTTCTTGTTGATTAGGGTCAACCTCGGTTAATTCAAACTTACCCGCAAAGAGGGGACTAGTTTTAGGATCAAGCGGCAGCAGGGTAAGCGTGTCAATTTGTAAAAAATAATGGCTGACCACCAGGGCGCTAATCCCGACCAGCAGGCCGGTGTAAAAAATAGCCGGTCCCAACCAGGCCCAGCGCCGCTGCGCCGCGCTAATGAGCCGTCCCTCGCCTTCTGAAGTAGGATATAGATAAAAACCCTGCGTGGTGAGCGCTGCCTTCAACTCATCTAAAAAGGTATCAGGGGATTCGGGTAAACGGGTGGATTGTTCGGCCCGGTGGGCCAGCGGGTGCTGCCAATCGAGGCTAGGCGGGCTGGGTTTCAGTCGCTGCCACGCCCCAGGGCCGTAATCGGCCAGGGTAATCAGGCTGTTCAGCAGCAGCAATCCCAATGGCAGCCAATACCAGGGCGAGTAAAAGAGGCGAGTGAAGCCCAAGGAAAAGAGTAGTTCGCCTACGGGTTGTACCAACGGCGGCAGACTCGCAAGCCAGGCCTCCCGGCCCGCCTCAGTCGTGGTCGGACTGGACAGTTGGGGGATAATCAGGCCCAAACCCAGCACCAAGCCTACAATCGCCAGCAATATCCAGGTTATGGTTGGCCGACGCAGCCAGTACCAGGCGGAAGTGCTGAACTTAGCGCTTTGCTCTTTGAGTCTGGCCGAGAGCGATTTAGAGTCTAAGATGAGCAAGTTAAAATCCGCAATCCAAAATAAAAAAGCCACCCGTCGGACTTGAACCGACAACCTGCTCTTTACGAGAGAGCCAATTGCCAGAATATCCCGATGGGAACTTTCAGACTTTTCGGTATTCTAGCACACGACTAATCATCACCAAAATCAATAAACTCTTGTCTTTGCTCCTGATCAAACGTTTTGGCATATCCTAACCCATATCCCGTGAAGCAAAGCCTAATTGTCGCTGACTGCTGGCTAACGATTTGCTCTTTCGTATAGCTAATTTGGTAGAGGCGTGTCATAGATCTCGAAAACGATACAGCGGTAGTCCGGTTTGTTTTAGTCTGCGCTGAAACTGGGGAAACCCTAAGTGTCTGAACCTTGACTTGACAAACGAACAAAAATATATTATGGTTCAACCAATTTCAAACAACTCACAAAAAAATCGGCGGTCTTATGCGCGCTCAAAGACGACGCAAGATCCTTGAACTTATTACCCAAAACGGGCAAGTTTCCGTTGCCGACATTATCGAGTTGTTCCAAGTTTCCGAGATGACTGCCCGTCGTGATTTGGCCGACCTTGCGCGTGAAGGTTTATTACGCCGGGTCCACGGCGGAGCGACGATCAACCTGGGTCGCAGTTATGAACCTCCTTATCCCCTGCGCACAACCGCACAGCTTACTTCCAAACAAGCCATCGGCCAGGCTGCCGCTGCCTTGATTCAGGATGGTGACAGCGTTGCCTTTGACGTTGGCACCACCACCCTCGAAATCGCCCGCTCCCTGGCCGAGAAACGTAACCTGACCATTGTCACGGCCAGTCTGCCGATTGCAAACGAAATTGTTAGCCGGTATGCCCTCGGTAATGATGTTCGATTGGTGCTAACCGGAGGTATAGTACGCGCCGGAGAGCTGTCCATGGTGGGCGATTTTGCCGCGCACGCTTATCACCATCTGCATGTAGATAAGGCCTTCATTGGCATCGGCGGGATCAGCCTGCAACATGGGCTGACCGAGTATAACCTGGACGACGCGTTGGTGAAACGGGTGATGATCGCCACGGCCAGCCAGGTCATTGTGGTGGCCGATAGCAGCAAGTTTGGCAAGACCAGCTTTGCCCACGTCGCCCCGCTGAATGTAGTCAAAGTCGTGGTGACCGACCGCCATGCTGATCTGCCTACCGTCAAACAATTACGTGAAATAGGTATTGAGGTTATCTTGGCTGAGGTCTAAGCAGGAGGTGCTACCCTATGAGCTGGATTAAAGAATTATTTCAGACCGAAAAATCAGTTATTGCTATGTGTCACCTCAAGGCGCTGCCTGGCGACCCTGGCTATGACCCCAGCAAGGGCATGGAGTGGATTGTCGAGATGGCCCGGGTGGACTTGCGCGCCCTGCAAGAGGGCGGCGTGGACGCGGTGATGTTCTCCAACGAAGCCAGTCTGCCCTATCTGACCAAGGTTGAACCCATCACCACCGCCTGTATGGCCCGGGTCATCACCGAACTTCGCCCCGACATCCGCGTTCCCTTTGGCGTCAACGTACTGTGGGACCCGACCGCTTCTATTGATCTGGCCGTCGCCACCGGGGGGCAGTTTGTCCGGGAGATCTTCAGCGGGGTTTATGCCAGCGATTATGGCCTGTGGAATACCAACTGTGGTGAAATCATCCGCCACCAGTACGCCGTTCAGGCCCGGCATGTCAAGCTCTTTTTCAATATCGTGCCGGAGTCGGCGGCGTACTTGGCCGAGCGGCATGTGGTTGATATTGCCAAATCTACCGTTTTCGTCTCCAACCCCGACGCGTTGTGCGTCTCCGGCCTGACCGCCGGAGCAGAGACGCCGTTTCAGACCCTCCAGCAAGTCAAAGAAGCCGTGCCTGAGACGCCGGTCTTCGCCAATACTGGGGTCAGAGTGTCCAATGTAGCCCAAATGCTTTCCATCGCCGATGGCGCGATTGTCGGGACCACCTTCAAACGAGACGGTTATATCTGGAATGAAGTGGATGTGAACCGGGTGCGTGAGTTTATGCAGGCGGCCAAAGAAGCACGGCGGTAGTTATGGATAAAAGGTGGCAGCAGTTGGGCGAATTGCTGGTGCAATATTCGACGGGTGTTCGGGCCGGGGAGCGGGTGATGATTGCCATGGCCGAGGTGGAGACTTACCCCCTGGCCCACGCCGTTTACGAGGCGGCCATCAAGGCCGGCGCTTACCCGCAGGTCCAGTTTCTGTCGGAGTCGCTGCGCCACGCCCTGCTGAAATACGGCAATGAAGCCCAACTACGCTGGCTGCCGGAAGTCGAAGCCTTTGGCATGGAGTGGGCCGATGTCTATTTCGGTCTGCGCGGCGGTTATAGCCTGGATGAACACGCCGACATCCCGGCCGAACGCCTGGCGCTCAACCAGGCCGCCGTCGGCCAGATTTCGGCGCTGCGCTGGCAAAAAACGCGCTGGTGCCTGGTCCGCGTGCCGAATGTCGCCTTTGCCCGGCAAGCCGAAACCGATCTCGAAACCATCACCGACATGTTCTTCAACGCCTGTTTTCTTGACTGGGAAACCGAGGCGCAGCGGTGGCGGCGGCGGGCGGAAAAGCTGAATCACGGGAAACGGGTCCGCATTGTGGGCCTGGAAACGGACTTGAGCTTCTCGGTCGAGGGGCGTAAGTGGCTGGTGTTTGATGGCCGCATCAATATGCCTGACGGCGAAATCTATACCGCGCCGGTGAACGAGACTCTCAATGGGCATATCTACTTTGAATTTCCGGGGGTTATGAGCGGGCGCTTGGTGCACGATATCCGCCTGCGCTGGCAAGCGGGCCAATTGGTCGAAGCGACATCAACTACCCATCAGGATTTCTTACGGCAGCTATTACAAACGGACGCCGGGGCAAGTTTGCCGGGTGAGTTTGCCTTTGGCTTGAATCCGCACGTGAATCGTTTCTGCAAAGATATTCTCCTGGATGAGAAGATGGGCGGAACCATCCACCTGGCCCTGGGGCGGGCCTATCCCGAATGTGGCGGGACCAATCAATCGGCCCTGCATTGGGACATCGTGAAAGATCTCCGCCGCGAGGGAGTCGTCTATCTCGACGATGCGCCTATTTTCGAAAACGGGAAGCTGATGGTCTAAGGCTGATGTTTTGTAACTGTTCAATTCTATGTCATTTCGAGGCCATAGG
>CAZRYD010000356.1:0-5540 GCA_964604225.1 uncultured Caldilineaceae bacterium | reverse complement strand
AAAAGCAAAATTAGGAGTTACTTAGACTTGTCGCTGCGTTTGATTTTGCCGGGCTTTTTGGCCGCTTTGACAAGTGCACTTTTTAGAGCCTCCGGGGTAAGAGACGTAACTTCTTGGTCATTCACATAAAGCTTTTTACCTCGTACACCAATAGAAATGTATTGATATTCTGTTGGGTCTTCCGGGTTAGGTTTGCGAGCGTTAGAAATAGGGCCTTGCCAAACTAAGGTAATTACTCGATCATAGTCATCTCTGCTGTCAGATGTATCAATAATTCCCTTACCGCCCAGCAAGGCGCTTTGTAAACGACGCACTAAGTTGAGAGCGTTGACACTACGCAGAACGGCCGCTGCTAATTCAACCCGATTTTTAGATAGAACACTCAAATCTAGGGGATCAGTCTTCTCTGAAGCTTGCTGTTTGGCTTTGTCCTCGTTGTGCATCTGATAAAGTTCATCGAGCCAATTGTCAGGCATCGGGTTTTTCTCCTTTACCTCTTGATAAAGTCATTGTGGACGCTGAAATACCAGTATATGTCGAGCCGCCCGGTGGTTAAGCGGCGGCCAGGCAGCTTAGGTTTATACTACTCTTAAACAAAAACGCCACCTTTTGACCAGGCAGCGCGGCGTGCTACCATAAGCAACCATAACCGGTTGGGGTGGTCGCTCACCTGATCCGGGTCAAGCCCCATTGCAGCGGAGCTTTTCTATTTGCCTCATTGTATCAGCTTTTAGTTTTGATGACAATCCCAAATAGAATAAGGCTAATTTCAAGGTAAGGCATTGGGATTTCTCCCCGCTGGGCGGGTCGAAATGACATGCCTGGGTAGTTCCTCCCTATCAGCGAATTACAAACCGGCCAGCTAAAACAAAAACAGGGTATAGTTTCTGTTCCCTATCTTTTGTGCTACAATCCCCCCGTTTGTTATGGAAATCACCCACCAGAAGTCAGAAATTCAAGTACAATCAGAAATTGTCTCGGTCTCCAACCTTGAAAAACGCAGCTTGCCTTTCCTGGTTGGGCTTGGCCTGTTTGGGCTGGGCATAGCGTCCCTGCTCAATATTCTAGATCCGTTCATCTACACCGAGAAAGTGCGGTTGTTGGCCCCGCCGGCCCTCAAAAATACGACCCTGAGTTTGATCACCATCACCACCCTGTTGGTGGCGCTGCTGGTGCAGCCGCTCGTCGGCCAGTGGAGCGACCGGACTCAGACCCGCTGGGGCCGGCGTCTCCCTTTTCTGTTGGCTGGCGTGCTCGGTCTCAGTCTAGCTCTGGTCTTGGTAGTTGCTGCTGACAGCTTGTTGCTGCTGATTCTGGCGGTGGCCCTGGTTTCAACCTGTTCCAACACCATTCAAGGTCCCTGGCAGGCCCTGGTACCCGACCGGGTGCCGGTGTGGCAGCATGGCACGATGGCCGGCATTAAAACGGTGCTGGAGTCCATTGGGGTGGTTATCGGGGTGGGGTTGGCCGGGCTAACCCTGGCCCAGGGCAATTTGTGGGCCGCGCCGCTAGCCGTGATCAGCCTGTTATGGCTCAGCCTGTTGTTGACCACCCAAACACTCCGGCCAGCGTCCACAGCGGCTGGCCTCCCCCGTTCGTCCGGCTTCGCGCATCCGCTGGCCCTGTTAAAGCTTAACCTCAGCCACCTGCCCCCGGCCTTGCCCTGGTGGATGATTAACCGCTTCCTTTTTTGGGCGGCGGCCATCTCTATTCGCACTTTTCTGCTAAACTACATGGAAGATGTGCTCAACTTGTCACCCGCCGAAACCCAGGCTCTGAGCAGTCGCCTCATTTTGTTGCTCGGCGCAGGTGTCTTTTTATTAGTTTTGCCTGCCGGAGCCATCGCCGACCGGATCGGCCGGCGGCCGCTGTTGATCGTTGCCGGACTGCTGGCGGCTGGTGGGGCGATCCTTTTTATCGTGCTGCGCGATATCAATTTGCTCTTCATCGCCGGGGGACTCATTGCCGTCGGGGCCGGTATTTTTGCCAGCGCCAGTTGGGCCTTGGCCACCGACATTGTACCCAAAGGAGAAGGCGCGCTCTACCTGGGTCTGGCCAACGCCGCCACGGTACTGGGCAGCATCGGCGGGCGGCTGGGCGGACCGCTGATCGATGGGCTGAACCAACTGACCGGCACCACCACCATCGGCTACCTGGCCGTCTTTGGCCTGGCTGCGCTCTTTTTTGTGGGCAGCAGTGCAGTGGTGTTGAAGATACAGAAAAAGTAGACCGCTGACAGCGGTCAAGATGTGAGACAAATATGATCCCCAAAAACACCTCATCTATCCCCGCCATTCAGCAAGCGGTGCGCGAGTTTAGAGATGCGCGGGCGTGGCGGCAATTCCACTCGCCCAAGAACCTGAGCATGTCCATTGCCATCGAGGCGGCCGAATTGATGGAGCATTTTCAGTGGCTGACTACCGCCGAAGCCACTGAACTGGCCCAAGAAGACCCCATCGCCAGGCAAGCTATTGCTGAAGAATTGGCCGACGTGTTGATCTACTGTCTCAGTCTGGCCGATATTTTGGAGTTCGACGTGGGAAAGATCATTTTTGACAAGATAGCCAAAAATGAGGAAAAATATCCGGTGGAAGTAAAAGGTGAGTAACTACCCAGTATATGACTGATCCTATCATCCGTGTAGACAATATTCATAAAAGTTACTTGATGGGCAAAGAGGCCGTACCGGCCCTGCGTGGTGTGACCATTGACGTGCCCCGGGGCGAGATGTTGTGCTTGATGGGACCAAGCGGTTCCGGCAAAACCACCCTGCTCAACCTGTTGGGCGGCCTGGATGAGCCGGGCCGGGGTCACATTGTCATCGACGGCGAGAATCTGGTGGCTATGAAAGAAGAGCAGGTAGCCCGGCTGCGTTTGCAAAAGCTGGGCTTTATCTTTCAAACTTTCAACCTGCTCAGCAATTTCACCGCCTTTGAAAACGTCGAAGCGCCGATGGTGCTGGCCAAGCAGTTTAAGCGCAAAGAGCGCAAAGCCCGCGTGACCATGCTGCTAGAGCAGGTTGGGCTGGCCGACCGCATGGACCACTACCCCAGCGAGCTATCCGGCGGGCAGCAGCAGCGCGTGGCCATCGCCCGCGCCCTGGCCAACGATCCGCCCATCATTATCGGCGACGAAATGACCGGTGACCTGGACTCGGAGACCGGTTTTGAGGTGATGCGTCTCATCCGCCAGCTCAACCAGGAACACGGCAAAACCGTCATCTATGTCACCCACGACCCGCGCATGGCCGAGTTTGCCGACCGGGTCGTCACCATGCTGGATGGTGTGATTCATACGGAAAAAGTGAAAGCCGAAGACAGGTAGCAGGTCGCAAGTTGCAAAACTTCGTAATGGGAGGAATAAGGATATGGCTGGTTACGTAGTAGGGGCAGGTCTGAGACCTGCCCTTACTGGTTGAGAGGTGTTTTTTGCTTACTTCAAAATATAATACGTCCCTTTTTTATCCCCAATCTTTAGCAGCAATCCCTTATCCACCAGGTCCACCAAATCCAGGCGCAGCGTTTCCGGGTTAACATCTGAGCAAAGCTGGCGATAATCACGGTTGGTAATGCGGCCTTGTTCCTCGATAAAATTCATGGCCCGCATTTGGCGCTCATTCATGTTGCTGGGCCAATTCTTTACGGGAGTACGCTCCAAAGTATTGTGCAGCCGCACCGTAAAGGAGTAAGGTTTAGCCTCAAAATTGGGGGCGGCGTGACCAAACTGCAACATTTCTTCAATCATCCGGTCAATGCCCAAACCGAGTTCCTCGATGTAGCCCCACTGGAACAGTCCGGCCACCAGCCGGGGATTACGTGAAAAATGCTCTTCGACAATATTGTCGAGGGTAATGTACCCAGGCAATCCGCCAGGGCTGATGACCTCCAACCGGTCTTCGTACATGCGGATTTCGACCCGTCGCCCGCTCAGGCGGTAATCGCGGTGGCAGACGGCATTGACCAGGGCCTCGCGCACGGCAAAACGGGGGTACTCCGGCACCTCTTCCCGGCGCAGCCCATTGACCACCGCCTCGACCCGCATTTCCTCGTTGACCACCTGCCAGGCTCGCTCGATCATACGGGCGGCCGGTCCTTCAATCTCGACCCGCCGGCCATACCCGGCCAGCCCATCGCGGCCCCGCGCCTCTTTGCCCAAAAATTTCACAAAAATCAGCCCGCTCTGCGGCAAAAAGGTCTGGGGATGCTTGCCAAAAAGCAGTAGTCCGGCCACGGTGGGCGTGCCATCTTCGGTCATGGCTCCCATATCCACCAGGTGGTCTTGCAGCGTTCCGGTCAGCGAGCGGTGGCCGCGCTCGGCCCGGAGGCGCATGTACTCGTCCAGCACAGCCTTATCCAGATCGACCAGAGTTGCGCCTTCCACCGGCTCGCTCTCGAAATCACCGCTGGATTTGGTCGCCGCCAGATGACGGATGGCCTCGCCGCCCATCGGTCGATTTTCCACCCCCACCCGAATCAGCACCCGGCCATCGGCCAGGGCGTGTAATTCGGGGCTGCGGGCAATTTTCAAGGCGACCACGGTTCCGCCGGGCAATTCACACTGCTCCCAATCGGTCACCACCGGCGGCCGGCACATCACCAAAGCCCGTACCAAATGGCCCTGCACCGCCTCGTCGATCGTATAATCGACCACCTGGCCCTGCCCGTTCAGCCCAATCAAAATCGTGCCGCCATCAGCATTGGCAAAGGCGACCATCGTTTCGGCCAATGAGTTGGCATCGGGATGAGGCACAAAGGCCACGGTTTGACCGGGGCCGCGTTTCAGCAAGGTTTCAATCATACTTAAATTATCAATTATCCTGAATCAATTGTCAACTACCTATTGTTAATTGCTGGCTATCGTGCTATCATTGGGGCAGAGTCAATCTAAAAAGAGAGGAGCAGCTAGCCTAGTCTGTCCGTTGTCAGTAGCCCGTTGTTAGCAACGAACCCTGGCGACTGACGACTGTCTACTGGCGACTGCGATGACCCATCAACAAGCCCAGGATTTGGTCAGGAAGATTATTCGGGCCAGGGATCGCGACGAGTTACAAAAAATCATCAGCGATAACGTCAGCACGTGTGATGGCGTATTTTTTGCCGAGTTGGAAGCGATGGTTGAGCAGTTTCGCGCCCGCAACGACGAGACCAGCGCCCGCAAGCTCAAAGAGGTGGGCGATTTTATGGCCCGATTGCGCTTTATGATTTGAGGAATTGTGGAACGGTGGAGCGATGACGAGTGAAACCAGTTCTTCGGTAAATATTGGAGATGTCGGCGGGGATATCAAAGGTGTGAATATCGCCGGGCGAGATATCATCCAAAATATCGTCGTGGTCGGCCAATTTCTCGATTTTGCCAAAGTCGAAGGGCTGCTGCCCCAGCCGGCCGCGCCGCTTGATCTAAACCAACTCAGCCCCAACCTCGACCAGGCGCTGCGTGACCACCTGGGCAGCGGCCTCACCGTTGCCACTGCCGCTGTGGGTGAAATTTTGCGGGACAGCCTGGCCGAGTGGCGACCTCCCCAAGCGGGAGCTGCCTTTCCC
>CAZRYD010000355.1:3887-5835 GCA_964604225.1 uncultured Caldilineaceae bacterium | reverse complement strand
ATGCAGTTCCAGGCCGATGTGTTGGGCGTGCCGGTGGTACGGCCCAAGGTGGCTGAAACCACGGCCCTCGGCGCGGCTTATGCTGCCGGTCTGGCTGTCGGCTTCTGGAAGAACACCGACGAGATGCGAGCCAACTGGGGTATGGACAAAACCTGGGAGCCAACCAAAGGCAGCAAAGCCAGCAGTGAAATGTACAAAGAGTGGAAGAAAGCCGTTACCCGCACCTTTGATTGGATTCAACACTAATCCTTTACCTACCCGCTAGGATGAATTGAGCTTTATTTGAGCGAGGGGGGACCGCAAGTGTCCCCTCTCGCCTAAGCAGGAGTAAACCCTTGATGAAAAAATCAACCGAAGTATTGGTCATTGGGGGAGGCGCTACCGGTTGTGGTATCCTCTTTGATTTAGCCCAACGTGGCTTTAAATGCTTGCTGGTTGAGCGAGGGGCGCTATCCTATGGCACCTCAGGTCGGTTTCATGGGCTGCTGCATAGCGGGGGACGCTACGCTGTTAACGACCCGGATGCGGCGCGTGAGTGTATTGAAGAAAATGTTATTCTACGCAAAGTTATGCCCCACTGCATCGAGGATACCGGCGGCTTTTTTATCAGCGCGCCGGGCGACCCCCTCGATTTTACCGATGACTTTTATGCGGCCTGCCAGAAAGTTGGCATTCCCGTTGAAGAAATTTCTCCCAGCGAGGCGTTACGCCGGGAACCGCTTTTGAACCCCAAGATGACCCGCGCCTTTAGCGTACCTGATGCCAGCGTTGAGACCTGGGAAGCGTGCAAGGCCCTGGTCGAGTCGGCCCAGGAATACGGAGCCGAGGTGCTGACCTACCACAAAATCGTCAATGTTCTGGTCAGCAACGGCCAAGTAACCGGAGCCATAGCTAAAAATACCATCACCGACGAGGAAGTGACCATTGAAGCTGACCTGGTAGTCAATGCGACCGGGGCCTGGGGTCATCAAATTGCCCAGATGGCCGGCTGTGATGTCACCGTTTATGCCGGCAAGGGCACAATGGTGGCGATGAACTACCGCATGGTCAATACGGTCATCAATCGTTGCATCAAACCCCACGACGGCGATATTATCGTACCAATTGCCTCCGTGGCTGTGATTGGCACCACCTCGGTCAAAGTGGCCGATCCCGATAAATACGCAATTGAAGATTGGGAAATCCAACTGATGCTGGATGAAGGAGAAAAGTTGGTCCCCACCTTCAAAAAGTTCCGCGCCCTGCGAGCCTGGGCCGGAGTGCGTCCGCTATACCAGGAAAAAGCCGAAGGCGCCGACCTGCGCGACGTTACCCGCAAATACACCCTGCTTGACCACACTCCACGCGATGGCGTCGATAACTTTGTTACGATTACCGGCGGCAAATGGACCACTTATCGCCTCATGGCCGAAGAGACCGTTGACCTGGTCTGCAAAAAACTGGGGACTGAGCGTCCCTGCCAAACCGCCACCACCGAATTGAAAAGTCCCGGCGACAAAAAGTTTTATACCCTGGGGCAGCGCCTGGAAAAACTAGAAACGCATGAGTGGACCGGTCAGCTTATCTGTGAGTGTGAACTGGTGACCCGGCCACAAATTGAAGAGCACCTGACCCATGACCCCACTAACATTATCAACAACCTGCGGCGCGACTTGCGCCTGGGCATGGGCCCATGCCAGGGCGGTTTTTGCACCTATCGCGCCGCCGGCATTCTAAATGAGCACAAAAAGCTTTCAGCCCCGGCCACCAATAAAGCCCTGATAGACTTTTTACAGGAGCGCTGGAAAGGCGTCCAATCTGTTTTGTGGGGACAACACCTGCGCCAGATGCAGCTTGATGAAGGCATTTACCTGGGCTTGCTGGGGTTGGACAAGCTACCCACCGAATTAAGCGGCTTAGATCGAGGCCGGATTGGTGAAGTGGAAACCGAAGGCTATTTTGAGTTGGA
>CAZRYD010000355.1:0-3787 GCA_964604225.1 uncultured Caldilineaceae bacterium | reverse complement strand
GCGCTGTTGTTGGCTTCGGGCTGCATTGACGTGCTGGGTTTTCAACCGGCTGACTCGCTGAAACCCGTCAAAAATCCGGCCAGCAAACTGAAAGATTTCCTGGCTGAGCGGCCTGACCATCCCTATGGATTGGTTGGTCAGGCTAACCTGGAAGCTGGTGTGAAAGCCTTTCTCGATTTGGTTAATCAAAACGGCCTGGATTATCAGGGCGACCTCAGCCGCAACTGGCTCTTATCCAGCGCCGCCGGAGCCATTCACCCGACTTGCCTGGCCCCGGCTTCACTGGTCAAAGGCGAATTAAGCACCGGCGAGAGCATGCTCATTGTCGGCTTCAGCGAGTTGCGCGATTTTTACCCAAGCCTGATTAGCCAAAACCTCAATGAGCAGGATTTAGCTAAAACTGAGCCCTGCCTCATTGATGTCGCTATTCCGGCTGCGGCCAAAATGAACGCCACTCCCCTGGAAGTAGCCCGCGCCTTTGAACAGGCCGATTTCCGGCAGCAGGTGGTCAATGCTGTCAAGAGCCAGAGCAAGGGCTATCAACGTATTGGTTTTCCCGCAGTGCTGGGCCTGCAAAAGCACCGCGAAGTGGTGGCCGACCTGGAGAAACAGTTGGGCAAGCCCGTGTTTGAAATCAGCGCCCTGCCACCTTCGGTGCCGGGACGCCGCCTATACGAAGGTTTAAAGCAAGCCCTTTTACAAGCTGGCGGGCGTTTAATCATTGGCAGCAAGGTGGTTGATGGCGCCGTTGAAGCGGGCCGAGTCACTCAGATTCGGATTGAAACGGTCAGCCGGCTCAAACCTATTCAGGCCAAAAATTATGTTTTGGCCACCGGCGGCCTTTTTGGCGGCGGTCTGGAGGCCCATCAAGACGGTCAAATTACGGAACAAATTTTTGGCCTGCCTCTTGTTGCCGAAACCAACCGGCACAAGTGGTTTAACCCACATTTTGTTTCACCCCAAGGGCAGCCTGTCTTTAATTACGGCGTCAAGGTCAATCAACACTTGAATCCAATCAACGGCAGCGATGCGCCCCTGGCTGAAAATCTATTTGCCGTGGGAGCCATTCTGGCCGGGTCGGAGTGGGCGCACGGTCGCACCGGGGATGGCTTGGCTCTGGCCACGGCGGCGGCCGTAGTCAAACAAATTAGTTAAATAGGAGTGTGGAATCTATTCCGTACTCCTAAAAGTAGCTAAGGAGTCATTGTGAGTATCGAATCTACCCTGGATGACGTCACGTTATCCATTTGGCATCAAGTCCAAAACTCGGCCGATTTGTGCGTTAAGTGTAATATCTGCACCTCGCACTGCCCGGTGACTCAGGTTACCGACAAGTTTCCCGGCCCCAAGTTTGTGGGGCCGCAGGCGCAGCGCTTCCGCAACCCCAAAGAAATCTCGGTCGATGATAGCCTGGATTATTGCAGCGGCTGCGGGGTCTGCACTATGGTTTGCCCGCACGGCGTTAAAGTGATGGAAATGAACGCTAAGGGCCGCTACAAACTCTACCAGAAAAAGGGTATTCCGCTGCGCAACCGCCTGCTGGGGCGCTCGGAGATAATGGGCATGCTGGCCAGCCCGGTGGCGCCGATTGCGAATTTTATGGCCCACTTATCGCCCCTGCGCATCCTGGCCGAGTCGTTTATGGGCGTCCATCGTGACGCGCCGCTGCCGCCCTTTTCTTTCGAGACGTTTCGCGGTTGGTACAAGTCGGTCCACCAAAAATCAAAGCAGCAGAAAATTGCCGACAAGCGGGTGGTCTATTTTCACGGGTGCAGTACCGCCTATTTTGAGCCGCGCGTAGGCAAGGCTGCCCTGGCTGTGCTGGAGCATAACGGCTTTGAGGTGATTGTGCCGGAGCAGGTTTGCTGTGGGCTGCCCATGCTCTCCAATGCCGAGTTTGAGGCGGCGCGCCACAATGCCTGCAAAAATATCAACTCACTGGTCAAATATGCCCGGGAGGGACTACCCATCGTCGGCACCTCAACCAGTTGCACCCTTTCTCTCAAGTCCGACTATCGCCACATTCTTGATCTGAACACCGAAGATTTTGAGCTGGTGGCGCAGCAAACTTACGACATTTGCGAATTTTTGCTCGACCTGGCCGACGCGGGCGAACTCAAGACTGACTTCAAACCTATCGAAACCACGCTCCCCTACCACTCACCCTGCCAGCTTCGGGCGCACAACATGGGCCTGCCGGCGATTGACTTGATGCAAATGATTCCGGGCGTCAAAATCCAACACATTCAGGCCGAATGTTGTGGTATTGCCGGCACGTATGGCTACAAGAAGGAAAAATATGACATCAGCATGGCCGTAGGCAAACTGCTGTTCGATCAGGTCAAAGCCTCCGGTTCCAAAACTGCCGTGTGTGATAGTGAGACCTGTCGCTGGCAAATAGCCCACGCCACCGGAGCCAAAATGATTCATCCGATTGAATTGTTGGCGCAGGCGTATGGGCTGGAAGTCTGACCGCCGGCCGCCGACGGCAGACCGCTGTGATGGGTCGGCCCAATACGCTTGCGGCGGTCAACAGCGGTCGTTGGTCGGTGGTGGTTTGGATGATTGGGAAGCTCGCTGGGCGCCTTACGATGAGCCGACTTATCAGGCGGTCCTGAATCACATCCAACCCGACGATATGGTGCTAGACCTCGGGGCGGGCGACTTGCGGCTAACCAGGCGGATAGCCGCCATTGCCCGGCGTGTTTTTGCCATTGAAAGGCAGCCTGGTCTGCTGGCCAAGCAGAGTGCATTACCTGACAACCTGACCCTTCTGTGTGCCGATGCTCGCTCTGTCCCCTGGCCTACAGGAATCACGGTAGGGGTGTTGTTGATGCGCCATTGCACTCACGTGGGTCTGTATGCCAACCGGCTGCGAGCGATAGGCTGCCGGCGTTTAATTACCAACGCTCGCTGGGGCATGGCGATCGAAGTGATGGATTTGGGCTGGCGCCGCCCCTGGCAATCCGTTGATTTTGGCTGGTATGCCTGCTTGTGCGGCGAAACCGGCTTTGTGCCTGGACCCCCTGAGCAGTTGACTGAAGAGCGTATGGATCAAGTCATTGAAACGGAAAACTGTCCAGCCTGCTTGCGGTTACAAAAAGATGATTTTCCAATCCAAATAGATGAACGATTCTGATTTTACTAGCTTTAGGCCATCTGAGGGAGTTAGATAGAGCTTCTAGGCGATAGAGCGTCGGATGTCTAAGTATATTATTGCCATAGACCAAAGCACTCATGATACCCGCTGCGTAATTTTTAATCGTCTAGGTGAAGTTGTAAGCCAGCATGCCTTAAAACACCGACAACTCCATCCTGAGGCAGGTTGGCTGGAACATTATCCCTTAGAAATTTGGGCCAATACCCAAGTTGTGATTAAGAGCGCCATGGATATGGCCGGACTCAAGGCCGGGGATATTGCCGCCATTGGTCTGGCCAATCAACGCGAAACTACGGTTGTTTGGGACAAAACAACCGGTAAACCTTACCATAACGCTATTGTTTGGCGGGATATTCGCACCGTTGAAATCTGCCAGCAGTTAGCCAGCGACGGTGGGCAGGATCGCTTCCGGTTGCAGGTGGGCCTGCCGATTGCGTCCTACTTCTCTGCGCCCAAGCTCAAATGGTTGTTGGACAATGTAGAGGGGCTGCGGGAAGCCGCCGAACGGGGTGAGGCTATTTTTGGGAATATGGATGCCTGGCTGGTTTGGAATTTAACCGGCGGCGTCAAAGGAGGCGTTCATATAACCGATGTAACCAATGCCTCACGCACGATGTTGATGAGTTT
>CAZRYD010000354.1:0-5872 GCA_964604225.1 uncultured Caldilineaceae bacterium | reverse complement strand
TCAAAAAAGGCATTGATCGGCTTGACCAGCATTTCGCGCAGCGCCCCAATCACAGCGGCCATTGTTGAGGCCAGGGTGATACTGGCTCGGACTTGCTGATAAGCGGCGTAGAGTTGTTTTTCCGCCGCCTCGGTATAGCGGTCGGGTCGGACCGTATAGCGTTCCTCAAGGCTCCGGACAATACGCACGCAGCGGGCGTAGGCGTTCAGGGTTTCCGGCCAGTCGGGGCGGCGGGTCGCCTCGGTCAAATCGCGGGCGGCAGCCAGGGCCA
Source organism: uncultured Caldilineaceae bacterium (assembly GCA_964604225.1). Classification (GTDB taxonomy): domain Bacteria; phylum Chloroflexota; class Anaerolineae; order 4572-78; family J111; genus DSQQ01. Next base: position 5,601 of record CAZRYD010000354.1, on the reverse strand, counting down.
GCCAGGGATTGTCGCCCCGCTCTACGAGCACCGCCTGGACTACATCGTGGGGCAGATTATACTCTTCTCTCAAGACCCCTTCCAGCCGTCGCTTCACAAATTCAGCCGTCTCTACCAGCGCCTCGGCTGAAACCTCAACCGGCATCAGGGCCGCTGCCAGCCGCAGGCCTTCGGTAAGACTAAAGCTGGTTTCCACTTCCAAAAGATTGGTGACCAGCGCCAGCGCGTCGCGGCGCAGAGCAAAGGGATCGGCGGAGCCGGTGGGGGCTTTACCCACGGCAAACAGGCCGCACAAGCTGTCGAGCCGGTTGGCCAGGTTTAGAGCCAGGCCCGGCTTGCTGATTTTCTGGTGCGGTAGCCTGGTCTGGGGGTAATAATGCTCGACAATCGCCGCAGCCACGGCTTCACTCTCGCCGGAGCGTCTGGCGTATTCGTAGCCCATAATCCCCTGCAAGCTGGTCAATTCGACCACCATGTTCGTCGCCAGGTCAGCTTTACACAGATGAGCAGCCCGTTCGCTCGTTTTTATTTCGGCGGCGGTCAATTGTAAGCGCTCGCCAATTTGCGGAGCCATGGTTTCCAGCCGCTTGCTTTTATCCAGCATCGAACCGAGCCGTTCCTGGAAAATCAACGTACCAAGCCGGGGCAAAAACTCTTCAAGTTTCTTTTCAGTATCCGCTTTAAAGAAAAATTCGGCATCGGCGTAACGAGCACGGAGCACACCTTCATTACCCCGGCGCACAATATCGAGATGGTCGGTCCCGCCGTTACGCACCCCGACAAAATAGGACAGCAGAGTCGAATGATCATTTGTCCCCACCACAGGGAAGTAGCGCTGATGTTTTTTCATCACGGTGGTCAAGACCGCTTCAGGCAAGTCGAGATATTTCTCTTCAAAATGGCCGAGGAAAGCGGTGGGCTGCTCCACCAGGTGGGTTACCTCTTCCAGCAGGGCAGGCTCATCCGACACGCGCCCGCCGGCCTCAGTGGCGACGGCTTCAAGTTGTCGCTTGATTTCAGTCCGGCGAACCTCTTGATCGACCATAATCCGATGGGCGGTCATAACCTCCAGATAAGCTGCGGCGCTGGCAATCTCAATATCCGGCGACCCTTCCGGGCGCAGACCGCGAGTGACTCGCCCGCTGGTCAGGCCGGCATATTCAAAAAGAACAACCTGATCCCCTAGCAGGGCCACTAGCCAGCGAATCGGGCGGCTGTAAATAGTCTTGGCGACACTCTCACCCACCTGAGCCGAAGCCAGCCAGCGCATGGACTTGCCGAAGGTGATACCACGAATGAAATCGGGCAGGTTCTCAGCCAGCGCCTCGGCGGCGGGGCGGCCTTCGCTGCGCACCGTCGCAACCACATATTGGCCGCCGTCCATATCGCGCACTTCCAAGCTTGACACGTCAACCCCCTTACTGCGGGCGAAACCTTGAGCGGCTTTGGTGGCGTTGCCATCGGCGTCAAAAGCTACTTTGGCTGAGGGGCCGCGGACAATTTCCTCCAAATCTCGCTGGTGGGACGCCAACCCTTCCACCAGAATCGCCAGGCGGCGCGGTGTCCCCACCACTTGGAGGCGCTCGTAGCTCAGACGCATAGCGGCGAAAAACTTGGGGACCGCTTCTTGCAGGTAGGTCAGCGTGTCGGTGACGTCGTGGGAGGGGAGTTCCTCAGAGCCGATTTCTAACAGAAAAGATTGGGGCTTAGAGGTTGGAGATGGAGCGGTCTGCGGTCTGCGGTCTGCGGTCGCCCTAACCGGCATGTACTTCATCAACGGGAAGCCCTGCTTCTCCCGCTGCTCAACAAAGGCTTTGGCTACATCATGCGACATGCGGCGCATCCGGGCAAAGTAGCCGGCCCGCTCGGTCACGCCGATGGCCCCTCGCGTGTCGAGAATATTGAAGGCATGGGAACACTTGAGCACGTAATCATGGGCCGGGATGACCAGGCCGTGTTGCAGGCAACGTTTGGACTCGACCTCATAAAAATTATAGCTCTCTTTCAGCCCCGCCACGTCGGCCACGTTAAAATCGTATTCGCAGTGTTCGATCTCCTGGCGCAGCAAAATGTCGCCGTAGGTTTGGCGGCCATCCCAGTCAATGTCCCACACCCGCTCCACTTTCTGCAGATACATGGCGATCCGTTCCAGCCCGTAAGTCAGCTCCACCGCCACCGGGTCGAGCGGGAAACCGCCGGATTGCTGGAAGTAGGTGTACTGGCTGATTTCCATGCCATCCAGCCAGACCTCCCAACCCAGCCCCCACGCGCCCAGAACCGGGCTTTCCCAGTTATCCTCGACAAAGCGGATATCGTGCTGCTCGCGCTTGATACCGATGGCAAAGAGGCTGTTGAGGTAAAGTTCCTGGGGGTTGCCGGGGTCAGGTTTCATGATAACCTGGTATTGGTGGTGCATCTGCATGCGGTTGGGGTTGTCGCCAAAACGGCCATCATCGGGCCGGAAAGATGGCTCGACGTAGCCAATGTGCCACGGTTCCGGTCCCAACACCCGCAGAATCGTGCCAGGATTGGCCGTACCCGCCCCGACCGTCTCGTGGTAGGGCTGCCAGATCAAGGCCCCCTGGTCGGCCCAGTATTTTTCCAGGGTCATGATGATTTGTTGGAAGTTGAGCGATTTAGTCATCTTCTCCTCTTATGGTTCACGTTTTATCCCTTCGCGCTTTAACTGCCGTAAAAACTCGGCGCTCTTCAAACGACGTTCCAGCAGGAAGGTGAGGTAATTAAATAGCAAAGTTTCAACGTGTTGCCGGGTAACCGGGGTGAGTTGCAGTTTGGCCACCTTCTCCCACGGCTCGGTTTGCAGATAGCGCAGCACTTTGAGCACCGGCAGGGGCAGCGGCTCGGCATTGGGGCGCGCTTCGCCGTGACGGGGGCAGAGCGTCCCACCATCCACAAAATGGAAGAAATTTGTAACTGGCTCCAGCGCTTCGCCGCAGGTTACACAAAAATGGAGTTGCGGCTGAAAACCTGTCAGGCTCAGCAAGTGCAGCTCAAAATAACGCAGCGCCAAAAATGGGTCGGCAGTGTGGCTCAAATGGGCCAGCGTGGTGATAAGTAACTGAAAGAGTGGCGTGTTGGCGTCGTGCTCCTCCGTGAAACGGTCAATCAGTTCAGCCAGGTAATAAGCCTGGCCGGTTTTGTCCAAATCTTCACGCAAATCGCGGTATGGTTCAACAATTTCGGCCTGGGAGATAATATCCCAGGTACGTCCCTGGGCCACCAGCATATCGGTCAGCATGAATAGCTCGACATGTCCGGCCTTGCGGCTGGTCGTTTTGCGGACACCTTTGGCCAGCAGGCGTAACTTGCCCCGATCCGGTGTAAAAACGGTCAACAGTCGGTCGGCCTCACCAAAATCAGCACGCCGCAGAATGACTGCGTCGGTACGGTACAGACGTTCATTAGTCATAAACGGAGATTATACTATTGGCGGGGGGGAGAGGCAAGGAAACGTATGGCGAGGTGATTGGTACTAAACGCGGATTCAGATCTTACCCCTTCCACTTTATGGTGGGGGTAGATTCTCTGGCCCAAAACTTTGAGGCAATAAATCGGGCAGGGTGACGACTTTGTAATTACCTTCAATATCTCCCACAATGATGATTAAATTGGGGGCAAATTCGCGGATAACCTGGCGGCAGACTCCACACGGAGCACCGCCGTTAATTGTCGCCACAGCGATGGCCACAAAGTCTCGATCTCCTTCGGAGACGGCTTTGAAAATAGCCGTACGTTCGGCACAATTCGAGGGAGTATAGGCGGCATTTTCAATATTGCAACCCGTATAGATTTTACCACTGGTGGTCAACAGCGCTGCGCCAACTTTGTAGTGGGAATACGGGGAGTAGGATTTTTCACGGGCTTCGATGGCCCGTTTGAGCAGGTTATCCCATTGAGACATTTTTTTCGAGTCGGTCATAGTTCACCTGTAAGGTACTGGATGGAAGATTGAAGGGCTGGCAGGGTAGAAAGGTCAATTTGTTGACACGCTTATGGTGAGCCGGAGGTGACATTACGGGGGTTGTTCACAAACGTAGAAGTTTTCTTAGAGGTGGCTGTCACCTCATTTTTTTCTTTGCTGCTTTGCTTACTATTTTCTTCCTTCTCAGGCTGGATCCGTTGTGCTTTCACCTTAACAATCCGGCGGCCCTCGACAGCCAGCACAGTCAAATGCAAATCGGCCACATCCAGCGAGTCCCCCACCGTCGGTACCCGGCCCAGCATGGAATAAACCAAACCGCCCAGGGTGTCGCTCTCATCTGTCGGCAAATCTACCGCCATAATGTCATTAATATCATCCAGGTCCAGGCGGGCGCTAAAGATATATTCATTTTCAGAGATACGATCCATATAAAACTCTTCAGGGTCATATTCATCCTGAATTTCCCCAACGATTTCCTCTAAAATATCCTCAATAGTGACCAGTCCGGCCGTGCCGCCATACTCGTCAACCACAATAGCAATATGCACCTTTTTGGATTGCAACTCACGTAACAGGTCGCTTACCGCCTTGGTTTCGGGCACATAAATAACTTCTCGCTCCAAACCCCGTACCGGGCGTGGCTCGCCGCCTTTCCGCCAATGGGCCAGTAAATCTTTAGCGTAAAGAATACCGACGATATTATCAATATTATCATCATAAACGGGCACGCGTGAATGACCCGCCTCGAGGATAATATCCAGAGCCTCAGCTACTGGCATATCAGCTTCAACCGCTACCACATCAATACGGGGGATCATAATCTCGCGCGCCAGCGTATCACTGAGGTCGAAGATAGAGTAGATCATCTCCTTTTCTTCTTCCTTGAGCAAGCCCCCTTCCTCGCCGGCATCCACGTACGTCCGTAGATCTTCCTCAGTAATGGTACCCAAACCATACTCACCGGTTTCATCCCAGCGCCCGGTTACCCCACGTCCAATCTTAGTAATTAAGCGAGCCAAAGGGGTCGCCAGATATGAAAACAGGTTAAAAGGGTAGATCGACCAGAGGGCTATCGGTTCCGCATAAATGTGAGCAATTTCTCTGGGGATAAGTTCGCCAAAGATGAGGGTAATCAAAACAGCCACAATCGTCACAACGATCATAGCTATAAAATTATTAACGGAGATCAGTTGGGCCAGGGGTTCGGTATAAACAAAGGCAGCATAACCGATGAGGAAAAAACCAACAAATTTGAGGATTAATTGTTCCGTCGTCAACAAGCGAATGGCATCTTCGGCCAGGTTATTGACCAGTTCAGCGGCGTGATTGCCTTCCTCAATAAGTTGCAAGCGCCGCGATTTGCGCATCGAAACAATTGCTTCTTTCGCCGCTGCAAAAAAAGCATGGGCCACTAACAAAACTAGCAAAACGACTATAGGCGTCGTACTATCAGGGTCTAACAAAATAACTCCCCAACAAAACTATAGCAGGTTTCAATTATGATTAATCTGCGATTTTAAAGGGTGGTGGAATTGGCAGGTAGTTAGCAATAACTATTGTAACACAGGCTAAATAACATAGCAAGGGAAATAAAAAAAGCCCTCTTGGCAATGACCTACTCTCCCAGAGGGTCGCCCCTCAAGTACCATCGGCGCTGG
>CAZRYD010000353.1:0-5948 GCA_964604225.1 uncultured Caldilineaceae bacterium | reverse complement strand
TGCGGTTTATCCCTCACAAATTGCGCTTTCGCCATACGAATTCAGTCTCCTCGCTTAATAAAATAAAAAATGGTATTCGGAAAACAGACAGTGAGGAGACACTCACTGTCTGTTTAAGTTGGTGGAGAGGGGCGGATTCGAACCACCGTAGGCGTAGCCAGCTGATTTACAGTCAGCCCCCTTTAGCCACTCGGGCACCTCTCCGTATTTAATTTAAAAACACGGCGATTTCGCCGCGCGGAAATCAAGTATACTGATTAATGGTTAAGAGTCAAATTGACCCCCAGAAATTTGTTTATTGAAATCCGCGCGCTCGCCAAACTTCATACAAAATCAAGCCAGCAGCAACGGAGGCATTGAGTGACTCGATCTGCCCCCGCATCGGTAATTTAATCAAAAAGTCACACGTTTCCCTAACCAGGCGACTCATCCCTTTGCCTTCACCACCGATGACCACGGCCACGGCTCCGGTTAAATTGGCCTGGCTGTAAATCATAGAGGTCGGCGTATCTTCGACCCCGGCCAACCAGACATTAGCCTGTTTTAATTTTTCCAGAGCTTGTACCAGGTTGGGCACCTCCGCCACCCACATATGCTCGGCTGCCCCGGCGGAAGCATTGACCACCGCCGGGGTGACACTGGCAGAACGCTGCCTGGGGATAATCAAACCGTGCACTCCCACCACCTCAGCGGTGCGCACGATAGCGCCCAAATTGTGCGGGTCTTCCAGATGATCCAACGCGACGACGAAAGGCGGCTTCTGCAATTTGGCGGCCCGATTCAGAATATCTTCGACGGCCACCGTGGGATAAGCACCCACTTCCAGCGCCACGCCCTGGTGCCCCTTGGCCAGGTTATCCAACGTTTTGCGAGAAACACGCTGCACCAATATTTTCGACCGGCTGGCCAGAACCACAATCTCGTCAATAATGGCTGCCGGCTCGACGGTATCGGCCAGCAGTACTTTATGAACATGACGACGCCGCGCCCGAAGACACTCGCGCGCGGCGTTACGTCCGTAGAGGATTTCGCGCATAATTACTGGCTTCGGCTTATCTTCCAGGCCGTCCCATCTGGCCTATCTTCCAGAACCACTCCAATTTCAGCCAGTTGATTCCGAATCGCGTCGCTGGTGGCAAAATCCTTATTTTTGCGAGCCGCCGTCCGCAGGTCAACCAAAATCTGAATCAAATCCTCTTCAAGTCCCGGCGCAGAGACACCCTCTCCCCCCGACAAGTCGGCGGGAATCAGTCCCAATATATCACCCCCCAGCGTACGATAGGTATCATCAATGGCTTTGAGTGTGGCCGCCGAAACCGGCTGGTCGCCGTTAAGCAGGGTATTGACCGCCCGGTTAAAATCAAACAGGGCCGCCAAAGCCTGCGGCGTATTGAAATCGTTATCTATCACCTCGAGAAAACGAGTCTTATGTTGCTCGATGATCGCCAAAAACTCAGCGTCTGCCTCAGCTTTTACCTCAGCTTTCGACAATTTCTGCCGCACCAGGGCCACTGTACCCAACAGCCGTTCATACCCGCGGGCCGCACTTTTGAGACCTTCGTCGGAAAAGTCGCTGTTTTGACGATAGTGACTGCTCAAAATGAAGAAGCGAATCGCCATTGGCGGGTAACCTTGCGACAGCTTGGCATGGTTGCCGGTGATCGCCTGCTGAATACTGAGTGAGTTGCCCAGGCTTTTGCCCATTTTGGTGCCTTCAATGGTCACCATATTATTGAGTAGCCAATAGCGGGCGAACTCATCGCCGTAAGCCGCCTCACATTGGGCCACTTCGCTTTCATTGTGGGGAAAGATGTTTTCCAGTCCACCGCCATGAATGTCGAACGGCAAACCCAAATATTTGCGAGCCATCACTGTACATTCGGCGTGCCAGCCGGGGAAACCCTGACCCCAAGGACTGTTCCATTGCATCAAATGTTCCGGGTTGGAGGCTCGCCACACGGCAAAATCACGCGGGTCGCGCTTGTCGGTGGACACCTCCAACCGTGCTCCCTCTTCCAATTCGTCAAGCTTGCGGCGGGAGAGTTTGCCATATGCCGGCCAACTGGGTACAGAAAAGTAAACATTCCCATTAGCCTCGTAGGCGTGCCCTTTTTCGATCAAGACCTGAGCCAGCTCAATTTGCTCCGGCACGTGACCACTGGCCCGGGGCGAGATGTCGGGCCGGATGATATTGAGCAAATCCATATCCCGGAAATAGTTGCGGGTATAAGTTTCGACGATTTCCATAGGCTCGACGCGCTCTGCCCGCGCCTGCTTGCCGATTTTGTCTTCGCCTACGTCGCCGTCACCCACCAAATGGCCCACGTCGGTGATGTTTTGCACGTAACGCACTTTGTAGCCCAGATACTCCAGGTAGCGATGCACCACATCAAAGGTAATGTAAGCCTTGGCGTGTCCAATATGCGAGTCCCCGTAAACAGTTGGACCGCAGACATACATGCCCACAAACCCCGGATGGAGGGGGATAAATTCTTCTTCTGTACGGGTGAGGTAATTATAAACTCGTAGGGTCATGGGTTACCTTTCCATTCTAGCAAAAATCATGCGGCCGGCGCTGGTTTGCAGCACTTTAGTGACGGTCACATCGGCATTTTGATCGATAAAGGCTTTACCGTTTTCAATCACAATCATTGTTCCATCACTGAGGTAAGCGACCCCCTGATCGCGTTCTTTGCCCTCTTGAATTATTTTAACGCTCATGGCTTCGCCCGGCAAAATAACGGTCTTGACCGCGTTAGCCAAATCGTTAATGTTCAGCACCACTACCCCTTGCAGTTTGGCCACGCTGTTGAGATTAAAGTCGTTGGTGATAATTGGATAACCCAGTTGCCTGGCCAGCATGACCAGTTTGTCATCCGCCCCTTTAACCCCTTCTACATCGATATCCGTAATTTTGACCGGCACCATCGACTCCTCCTGCAAACGGCGGAGCAAATCAAGGCCGCGGCGGCCACGGTTGCGGCGGATGGGGTCAGATGAGTCGGCGATATATTGGAGTTCATTCAAGACAAAATGCGGGACCAACATCGGGCTGCGAATAAAGCCGGTTTTACTGATGTCGGCAATCCGGCCATCGATGATGACACTGGTATCCAACAGCACCGCATCATCTAGAGGCTTGCGGCCAAAATCCAACGAGGAACCGGCTAAGGTGAGCCGTGGCCCAACGGTGTTTAAAATATCGCGCTGCCGCATAATCGCCACCGACAGGCCAATGTAGCCAAACAAAACACTGACAGCCACCGGCAAAATATTACCATAGGGTCCCGGCAAGCCCGATAAAGGCGGATAAAGCAGCGCGGCTACGCCCAAACCTATGGCCAGCCCAATTATCCCAAACAACAGGTGAGAAGCCGGCATCTGTTTTAACTTGGCCCGCATAAAAATAAAGGGTCGAGTCGTCAGGTAAGGACCCACAAGTAAGCCAATAGCAGCGCCGGCCAGCGTCAAGGCGATAATCAAGCGGGTTGATTCTGCGGGGTTATTGGGCTGAAAAAACTGGATAGATTGAACCCCAATGATGGCAAAAATGACCATCCCCACCAAACGGAAGACAAATTCTACGCTCACCGATAATTTGCTCCTGGCCTCATTCGTTTGGGATCGACGTCGTCAAAAAAAAAGGCGACTGCACCTAAAGCACATTCGCCCGAAGACTCTGGTCAAACAACTATTACCAAGGCTGGCAATCAGTATATCCAGAGGTTTTGAAAACGTTAAGGAAGTTGCCCACTCACCCCAACCAAAAGCAATGATTTTAACGGCGCTTAGGGTTGAAACAAGCTGCCTAGATTGAACCTGGGGAGGTTGAAGTCTGCTAAAACCTGATGGTTACTCCATATTGGATTAACTGGTGATTGCTTTGCCTCTTCTAACGTTGCTGTTAACGTCCGATCTTCCGAATAACAAAGAATAAGTGCTTATCAATCGTATTATGAAGTTAAAATTTTGGTCCGTTGTAGAAAATAAAAGAAAAATAAATAATGCTACGCCGGAAACCTTAAAATATGGTAGCACAAAGGATATGAATTGTCAAAAGAATTGTGGAGCCGCCTCGCCAGACCGGGCATCCGAAAAGCTCAAGTCTCCACAATTCAGTGAATTAGCGCCGCCTCTAAAGCCTGAGTCAACGACCGCGCCTGAAGCAATTCCAGCGGCGGCGATTTGAGCTGCTTCAATTGACTCGACGCCGGCAGCAAACAACGTTTGAATCCCAGCTTGGCGGCTTCCTTTAGCCGCGTTTCCAGGTGTCCTACCGCCCGTAACTCGCCGGACAGGCCCACTTCTCCCACCAGGGCTATATCTGCTGCTACCGGCGTATTGCGAAAGCTGGAGGCAATAGCCGTGGCCACCGCCAGGTCCGAGGCCGGTTCGCCGATTTGCAGGCCGCCAATGACGTTGACAAATACATCTTGATCCGACAAACGCACCCCGACCCGCTTGGTCAGCACCGCCACAATCAAGAGCAGCCGGTTGAAATCAACCCCGTTGGCCGTGCGCCGGGGGTTGCCAAAGCTGGTGGTACTGGCCAGAGCCTGAACCTCCACCAGCAAAGGTCGCGTTCCTTCCAGGGTCACGGCGATGGACGAGCCGGCCGCATTGGGCAGCCGCTCAGCCAGGAAAGCCTCACTGGGATTGGTCACCTCGCTCAACCCCACATCACCCATCTCAAAAATACCGACTTCGTTGGTGGCTCCAAACCGATTCTTGACACTCCGCAGCAGCCGATAGGCGTGGAACTGTTCCCCTTCCAAATACAGCACCGTATCCACAATATGTTCCAGCACCCGCGGCCCGGCAATGGCCCCGGTTTTGGTCACGTGTCCAATCAAAAAGATAGGGATGTTCCGGCCCTTGGCCATCTCTTGAAAACGGGCCGCGCACTCCCGCACCTGGCCCACCGACCCTGCTGCCGACTCTAATTCCTCCAGGTACATCGTCTGAATCGAGTCGACGATCAAAAATTGAGGCGACATCTGCTGCACGTGCTCCAGGATGGCGGTCATATTGGTTTCAGTCAGGATATACAAGTTATCGCCGGGGATTTTGAGGCGGGCGGCCCTGAGTTTAATCTGCTGGGCGCTCTCTTCACCCGAAATGTACAGCACCGGCCCCACCGTAGCCAGCCCTGCCGAAATTTGTAATAACAGCGTGCTTTTGCCAATACCGGGGTCGCCACCGATGAGCGTCAGCGCGCCGGGCACCAGCCCGCCGCCCAACACCCGGTTGAATTCGTCCATCGGCAACAAGGTGCGCTGGTAGCTGTCGGCGGAAATGGCGACCAGGGGCTGGGGCGGATTGCGTTCCAGCCGAGTCTGCCGCTCCAGCGGCGAGAGGCCGCCGGACCGCCCTTCTTCGACCACCGTTTCCACCAGGGTATTCCATTCGCCACAATCGGGACAGCGACCCATCCATTTGGGCTGGGCGCTGCCACATTCCTGGCAAACATAACGCGTTTTTGTTTTAGCCATAATGCTAAGATTATAGCAAGATTCGGGGCACAAGACAAGAACAAGTGTTCAGGAGATAAAAGTTAGTATGTAAACCTGGATTAAAAAAATGACCCCCGATCGGAGGTCATTTAACAAATCAACCAATTATAACGTTGCCTGTAACGTGTCCACTTTTTACGTTGACAACTTACCCAGCGTGCTGACCATCTTGGCAATCGCCTCGTCCGCCGAGCCGTACTCTTCCGGGTTGCTGACGCAGCACAGCGCGTAATTCTCCACCAGCAAGAGCGAAATCTGATAAGCCGCGCCGCGGATAGCCGACAGTTGGGTCAGAATATCCTGGCAATCCCGGTCTTCATCCAACATGCGGCGGATGCCCCGCACCTGGCCTTCCAGGCGCTGGAGACGCTTATCCAGATTTTCGTGCAAATCGGCAGGCAAGCTATTGGTCATAAGTTCAATCAAAACAAGTAG
>CAZRYD010000352.1:0-6021 GCA_964604225.1 uncultured Caldilineaceae bacterium | reverse complement strand
AAACGAATTTGACGAATGGGTTGATAAAATTCGCATTATTCTATCTTTATCCGTGTTATCTGTGTTCATCTGTGAGCCTTAACTGCGAATCAATTCGCAGGCTAACAGCTCAAGTCGGCTCAAGCCGACTCAAGCAGCCTGATTTTGGTTAGCCTAGTGCACTTAAAGCGCACTTGAGCTATCAGCCCTGAATTTTAATTCGGGGCGAGCACCCGGCGAAAGATGTGGGTAATAGATAGCCTTGAAACGCATCAAGAGCCTTATTCGCTATAGTATTTGTGCTAGCGCAGTTCTAATCCGTTCGGCGGCGGGCTGCGCGCCGGGGACAAACGCCTGGCCGGTCAAACGCTCGTAAGCGGCAATATAACGCTGGGCCACCTGGGCCACAAAATCGGACGGCATAGCCGGCGGCCGGCCTTCGCCGCGATAACCCCGGCCAATAAACCACAAGCGCAGGAACTCCTTGTCGAAGTTTTCCGGCTCGACCTCCGCGCCCCGCACTGCTTCGTAATTTTCGACCAGCCAGTAGCGGCTGGAATCGGGCGTGTGGACTTCGTCAATCAAGGCCGGGCGGCCAGCGATCAAACCGAACTCGTATTTGGTATCTACCAGAATCAGTCCGGCCTGCCGGGCCACGGCCTGGCCGTGTTTGAAAACAGCCAGGGCGGCCTGTTGGATGTCGGTCCACAGTTCCGGCGCGACCAGCCCGCGCTCGACCACCTCGGCGGCGGTCAGACGCTCGTCGTGCGCCCCGCCGCTGGCTTTGGTGGTGGGGGTGATGACCGGCTGCGGCAACGGGTCGTTTTTAGCCAGACCGGGCGGCAGGTCCAGACCGTAAGGCCGCTCGACGCCCTGGCGGTACAGGGTCCAGAGCGAGGTTGAGGTGACGCCGGTGATGTAGCCACGCACAATCACCTCCACCGGCAGCGATTCGGCCTCGCGGGCCAGGGTCACGTTGGGGTCGGGGATGGAGATGACGTGGTTGGCGACCACTCCCTGGAGCTGCTCGAACCACCAGGCGCTGAGTTGATTGAGCACCTGTCCCTTGAAGGGGATGGCCCCCAGCACCCGGTCAAAGGCCGAAACTCGGTCGGTGGTAATCAGCACGCGCTGTTCGCCCAGCCGGTAAATATCGCGGACTTTGCCTTCCAGCCGAGGCCCCAACTCCGGCAGGTCAACCCGCAGCAGGGCGTGAGGGATGGCCTCGATGATTTCAGCAATTGACAACATAAATGCACATCTCCAAATCCATGTCATTCCGAACGAAGTGAGGAATCCCTCGCATCTTGTTCCAAATGTAGCTTCGGAGGGATTTCTCGTTTATACCCTGGTTCGGAATTAACGCCGAACTCAGGTTACTACAAATTTGCCGCATAATTAACCCCGTTCTGGAACAACGGCAGGCCCAACATACCCCGCTGCCCGCGCTGGAACTGGGGATGCTGCGGCGGGATCAGGTGATCCTCCGGGTGAGGCATCAGCCCCAAAATGGTACCGCTGGGATTGCAAACCCCGGCGATATGGGCCGCCGAGCCGTTGGGATTCCAGGGATAGTCCGCCGGGCGGCCAGCCGGGCCGACGTAGCGCAGGGCGACCCCGCCCCTGGCTTCGATCTCGGCCAGCGCCCCGGCGTCGCGGGCTACAAATTTACCCTCGCCGTGGGCGACGGGGCAGTAAATCAGCTCGCTCAGGCCGCGGGTGAAGATGCACGGGCTGTCTGGCTGGGGCTGCAAGTAGACCCAGCGGCACTCGAACTGCGCCGAGTCGTTGCGGGTGAGGGTAGCAGTTTGTGCGTCAGCAGACCTGACAGGTTTGGCAAACCTGTCAGGTCTATCGCCCGGCAGCAGCCCCGATTTGACCAACGCCTGAAAGCCGTTGCAAATGCCCAAAACCGGCCGCCCGGCCTCGACAAAGGCGGCCAGATCGTCCGCCAGGCGGTGGCGCAAGGCCACGGCCCACAATTTGCCCGCGCCCAGGTCGTCGCCGTAGGAAAAGCCGCCGGGCAGAACGAGCATGTGGTAATCACCCAGCCGGCGTTCCCCGGCGATCAGTTGGTTGATGTGGACAATTTCGGGCACGCCGCCGGCCAACTCACAGGCCCAGGCTGCTTCGCGGTCGCGGTTGGAGCCGGTGGCGTGGAGGATGAGAATTTTGGGTTTCATCATAAGCCGCCTTGCCTGTGAATCGTGAAAGTTCAAACATTAAAGCGGAACATTAGGAACGCAGAGTCTCGCAGAGGCGTCACAGAGGATCACAGAGAAATCTCTGCGAATCTCTGTGTCTCCTCCGGGTCCCTCTGTGTAAGTTTTTACCGAACTATTTTCTTAAATTTCATAAGTCGACTCAAGCGGCCCGATTTTTGGTTGGAGCAGTGCGCTTGTAGCGCCCTTGATTTTCAGCCCTGAATTTTAATTCAGGGCGAACGCCGCGGTCGCGGTTGGAGCCGGTGGCGTGTAGAATGAGAATTTTGGGTTTCATCGTTCAATTCTACTTCGAAACAAAATCTTTGGCCTTGCATTACCCATTTTTGGAGCACTCATTTTTGATGCTTATGTTCACAGCGGAGTTGATCAAGATCAACCTTGCTTAATGTCACCTTGCGCTAACTGTTGTTTGGCTGAGCTATCCACACCAATCTGGGCCAGGCGGAGGTATTGAGAGAATACTTCGGGTTTCGACATATCTATTCCCGCTAAGAGTTGAATAAGTTTAGGGGTATTAATAAGTTGCTTAATTAGAGGATCGGCGAGGTAATTATTGAGCGAGACTTCGATTACTTTGATTTCCTCATTTACTAGCCGAGCAAGGTCCTTTCTTTGTTTTGCTGTAGCCTCTGAGAGGCGCTTTCGTAGCTCTTCCTGGGTTGCATAGGCTCCCTGTAAGCGGCCGACAAAACTTTGATCAGCGGCAATGGCCTCTACGGTATCGGGCCAAAGGGTAGCCAGCAGCAACCATTTGCCCAGCATATCCAATTGGATTACCTGATGATCTAATAGGCCCCGACGATTAGCAATAAGGGCTTGCAAACGCAAAAGGTTGATAAAACGCTTAATCTTGCGTGGATTAAAGCCCAAATAACGAACTGCCTCGTGGATGGCTTGTTTTACCTCCACTGAGTCATCGAAGGATTTTTTATGTACTTCTTCTTTAGCAGCGGCAATCACGTCAGGTGACAAGTCTGGTCTAGCCTTTTGAACTACCTCCGCAGCCTCGTCCCGCGATGTTATTCCACCTCTTTGTTCAGCTTTAATCAGATTTTCTGCTTCGGCTACCTTTACCTGGACCGGGGATGATGCTGCTTCTTTAGCCTGGGATGTTAAGTGGGCGTCAACGAAGGAAGCCATCACATCTGGATCAACCTTAGGAATTCGGAAATTGATTTGTATAATTTTTTCCAGAAAGCGCTGTCCAAGCGTCAAGCTACCTGGAGCATCATCTTCCACCAATTTTTCGAGTAAATCTTTATACTTGGCCTCAATACTTCCGGCGACAGTTTGAGCATCCATCCCCAAGATGAAAACACAATATTGCGAGTCCAGCAGCAAGTTGATCGCTTCGATGATTTCGACTGGCTTGGGTGGAGCACAGCGATCTAGATCATCAATAAAAACGATCAGAGGCCATTTACCCTCTTCTGTTACCACATCAATCACCCGTTTAAAATCCGCTTCAAACTGAGCCAGAAATCCAACTCGCTCGGCATAGTTGGGTTGACGAATATATTGCTCCAGTTTTAAGTTGAAAGGGTTAGTCAGACTATCAAAAACTTGTTTACCCGCCGCATAAATCGCCGTCAAAAAACCCAGTCCACCCACTAATTGAATATACTGCCATAGTTTTTGCCATGACTCTTGCCAAGTAGCTCCCAACCAGAGGGAGGCAATACCAAAAGTCAATGTGCCCAGAATACCGACCAAAAAGACGTAAATGACCAGGTATTTGAGAATCTTTTGCCACAACAAGCCCCAATCAAAGCGCTTCCAGTTTAATTGCAAACTTAGCCGAGTGCGTTGCCACCAAGTTAACTGCCGGCGAATCTGTCCCAGAATTTCCAACACCAACGCTGCCCAAAGAGACTCCTCTTCATCGTACTTCCAGGCATTGAACCAAATCGTGGGAAAGGATTGCCGCCCCCAGGTCATCCGGCCTGTACCGGCCAACCGTTGCTGAAGCATCTTCATCAGAGTTGTCTTACCCATGCCCCAAGCGGCGTCAATGCCAATGGTTAGCGGTTTTTCCGTCTTGGGTTCTTTGATAAAGTCGGCTAGTGCCTCAGCGTAATCGGTAAAGCCAAGCAGATCAACGTCGCTTGGTTTATCAGCCAAGGCTCGGATGGCAATTTCGATAGAATGAGTTTCTGAAACTGTAGTTGTCGTAGACTCAGGGGTGGGTTCGCCAGTTTTGGTCACAGTTACACCAGCCGTAGCTGTAGCAGTGGCAGCGAGGGTTACAGGTCCTAATGTTGCATCGAGTTGAGCGAAGCGTCTATGACGATTGGCCTGGGTGAACTCCGTTGGATTGAGATAGTACTGCTCAATGATTTGAGGATTTTCGATTTCCCAGTGATATGGTTGGATCTCGCTCTTGGCAATCTCATAGCGAAGAAATTTATCGGGTTGGTTGAAAGCGATACGGCCAATCAATTGTCCACGAACAACCTGATCGTTTAGATTTACAATGATTTCGTCGAGTTGAGATATTCGTGCAAAGACATGAGTTTGGTCGGGTAAAATAGACTCAATAATGATTGTGCCGAACCAACCCGTACTCGCCATTTGGGCATGGGTAACCGTACCATTGGCCGGAGCGTATACCTCATAAGTTTTAGAATTAATCTGATTTGGAGTAAGTCGGACGCCAGGGGAAAAGTTTCCGGGAGCTTCTGGCAAAGGTGAGAGAAAACTTAATATTTCGATCCAACTATTCGGCCAAATTGTATCCCCGGAGCGTTCCTCTTTGCTTCCTACCGGCGAGTCAAAACCTGGCTCCGGAATCTTAAGAGCTTCTAGTTCTCCCGTCGGATCTATCTGGCCGGATACCTCAATTCGCTGTGTGGGCGGTTGTACCAACCTCTCATAAAATATTGTTGCTGCCAGTAGATCATCTTCTTCATTATCGTCAGCGATATAAGCCCACGGACTAGTTTCAAGGACGAGGCTTTGATGGTCAATGTCCCATATCTGTATATTTTCAAAGTTAGTCAAGATACCCCAAGTATCAACTCCACGCCACCTGCGCATAATATCGCTGGTTTCGGCCTTGATTGGATCATCAAATTTTTTGATTTCAACTGGAATGCGAAGGTTTTGGTACTCTAAATCAAAGAGAGGAAACTTGTTCTGGGAAACAGTTTCCATTTGTACCGACCAACCAAGAGCTTGGAACATAGGTTGGATATAATCTTTACTGATTTGATCTTCAGTCATTCGTGCAAGGTGACGATGTGACGACTCGCTATATTTTTGCACCAAGGTATACACTCGGTCATACCCTGGTCGTCGTGGTCTCAACCTCTGGGCTAACTCAGGAGAAATATTTTTCTCTGGCTGTGGCATTCCGGGTAATGCACCAGATCCACCAGGCGTGCCGGGAAGGCTCCCTGTCATTTATTCCTCCGAATCCAACTGCAAAAAGGAAGGCTTTCTAAATATCATCAGCTTCATTGTCTTCTACCCCTTCTTCAACCTCGTGCCCCTTTTCAACCCCCTCACCCCCAAACAACTCCAACTGCCGCACCGACTCCAGCCAGAGGTCATCCCAGATGTCCCCGCCAGGCGTATTCCATTGCTTTCAAATCAGTTTCAATCACCGACTGCCCATCCAGCCCGCCAATAATCACCCAATCATCCTCCCGCACCAACCCGACTTGAGCGACAGGCAAACCGGCCATCGTCGCCTCAAACGCAGCCGCATCCCCCGGCGCGACCTCGACCACAAACCGGGCCAGCGACTCGCTGAAGGCCAGCACATCGGCTTCGTCCACATCCGCCGCGTGGGGCACATCGCCCAAATTTAATTCCA
>CAZRYD010000351.1:0-6271 GCA_964604225.1 uncultured Caldilineaceae bacterium | reverse complement strand
GGGAGTCAATGAGCACATCAGCGCAAAAGGCTTGCTGTTAGCTTATTATAGTGCAAAGATCAGGCAATCCCAAAATGTTCTCTTTCGGGCGGACTCAACAAAAAATCCCTCACCCGTCGATGAGGGATTGAGCACGGTACGATTCAGTTTTTAGCGGCAAATAAGGAGAGGGTGATTTACATCCAACCCTGTCCCTTCAGAAAACCGGTCAGGCCAGGAATTTCAAAATATTCACCCTTATAAGCTTTAAAGGCCCAGTAAAAGGTAACCAGCCAGAGCAATAAAGGTACGCAAGCCAGAATGACCGTCCAGCCTAAGACAATGCTGGCCACAATAATGACCACGTTGACCGCCAGCGCTTGCACGGCGTGATACTTCTGGAAGGGGCGCTTCTTCATATCTTCCACCAGCAAGATAATGATCGCCACAATCCCAATTGGGTACGACAGAGCAGCCATTAATTTATCGTTGTCGTTAATGTCGTTCATGGAATATTTTGCCTCGCTATATAGAATTGTTTACAGCTTGATATTTTGTAAGAACTTGTTAAGCTTATTGAATTGCCCAGAGCTGCTGTTTTATTTTTCCCAGAACCACTCCATATCGCCAATTGCTTGGCCTTTTTGAAGTTTGTCGGCCAGCATATAGGCATCGATGGCGCCTAAGATATTGATAATAACGCCGAGACCAAAAAAGCAGTACAACACCAGCGTCACAACAATAATGATAATGCCTTTTTTCTGTTGGCCCAAGTATAGTTGCCCCACACCCCCTAATAACAAAAAGCTTAATATGGCGGCCACGATTGGGTTTTTGGGGGGATCACTGGGCTGAATTTGCATGGTTGAGTTGAACATTCTTTTCACTGCCTCCTTATATTTAATGCGCAGAGTTGAAATGTTATCAGATAGTTTATTCTAACATAGGTTTGAGGCCCATGCAACACGACTACCTTTTTTTGGAAATTTGGGGGTAGGAATTACAGCCATTTACGATTTGCGATTTTAGATTGATAGTTGCAAAATCGTAAATCTAAAATCCAAAATCCAAAATTGAAAGAGTTTACTTTGAGCACACGAATTATCTTTATGGGCACGCCCGATTTTGCCGTGCCCGCTTTAGCGGCATTAATTAGCCCTTCGGCTCAGGCTCAAGGTTATGAAGTTGTGGCCGTGGTAACCCAGCCTGATCGTCCCAGCGGGCGAGGCAAACAATTGACCCCTTCGCCCGTCAAAGTTTTGGCTCAGTTCGCCGGGTTGAAAGTGCTCCAGCCGGAAACGCTCAAAAATGAGGCGGCAGTGGCCGAGCTGGCCGACCTGGCGCCAGATTTAATCGTGGTAGCGGCATTCGGCCAGATTCTGCGCCAGAATGTGTTAGCCATACCTCCGCACGGCTGCATTAATATTCACGCTTCATTATTGCCGCGCTGGCGGGGAGCCGCGCCGGTTGCCGCCGCCATTCGGGCCGGCGATGCCCAGACCGGGGTAACCTTGATGCGGATGGAGGAAGGATTGGACACCGGTCCGATGCTTGCTCGCCGGGTTGTGCCGATTACTCCTCAGCATACCGCTGGCAGCCTCACGGCGGAATTGGCCGAAGTGGGCGCAGCCTTGCTCCTTGAAACCCTGCCGGGCTGGCTGGCCGGAGAGATCGAGCCGCAGTTGCAGGATAACAGCCTGGCTACCCTGGCCCCACGTCTCAAAAAAGAGCAGGGTGCAATCAACTGGACCCACTCAGCCGCTGAGATTGAGCGGCAGGTGCGGGCTTTTGATCCCTGGCCCGGTACATTTACGCAAGGGCCGCGAGGGCAATTTAAGGTCTTAGCGGTTGAGATGGCTCTGCGGGTGAGTCCGCCCCAACCAGAGCCGGGAACTGTTTTTAAGCACGAAGGCGGCGTCTACGTAGCCACCGGCCAGGGGGCTGTGCGCCTGCTTATGGTTCAGCCTGCCGGTAAGAAAGAAATGGCCGCTGAGGCCATGCTCAACGGCCAGCCCGAATTATTGGGCGCCCGGTTGAGCAGCGCCGAAGTTTAAAGTTTAGGCGTTGAGCTTCTGTTTCACTCGCTTTCTGGCTGATTTTTTAGTATAATATTGAGATTGTAACGTCGATATGTAATTTCTGCTCTGTCTCTATAAGCTTTGGCTTTTAGCCACGAATTTCACCAAGTTTACGTTTTTTTCGGGCTTGTTTGTGAAATTCGTGGCTAAGTTTTATGCTTGCCAGCTTGCGCTGGGATGATGAGTTATGCACAAGGCAGTGAATCACTGTTTAAATCTAAATGAGGCCAGCATTGACTTTTTGGGCACGGTGGAAAAGCAAATGAGCATTGTGGCCGATCTCAGCCGGGCCGACATTTTGTTATATGCCCGCAAGTCGGAGGATGAAGCCATTGCCTTAGCCCACGCGCAGCCCCACTCTCTGGCTCACGTTTACAACAAAAGCCGTGAAGGCTACGTGGTGACCAGTAAAACACGTCCAGAGATAATAAACGGCCTCATCTCCGGCAAACGCCAGAAGGAGCATCGTAGTTTTATTGCCGAGGGCGCGCCGGTGGTCAGACAAGCCCTGCCGGTCTGGTTTCCACCTCCGGTTGAGACCTTCAGCAGAACGGCCCAACCAGAAGAAAAGCCACGGGTAGTGGCGACCATGATTATCGTGACCAATCTGATTGAGTATGAGCGGCACCGCTTGCGCAGCAAAATCTTTCAACAAGCCTTAAAAAAATTACAAATTATGGTCTCATACGGTCAGATTCCGGGCGCCGAAGATTTATCGCCCTTTGGCGAACAAGATGGGATTATTTTTGTGGATAGTGTTGGGGTGGTGCAATACGCCAGCGGTGTCGCTTCTAATTTTTATCGCCGCCTGGGCTTTAAAGAAGCGGTGGTCGGGCGTCGCCTGGCCGATCTTGAAACAGCCGATGAGGAGATCAGGCAGACAGTTCTGGCCCAAAATCGCTGTGTGGAGCGAGACACCAAAGAGGGCGACCGTTATTGGACCCGCAAAGCCCTGCCTTTGAAGGGTTATTCAGCCGCCCGCTGGCCCTGGCTGGAGCCTCTGGCGCACCGGCCGCTCACGGAGAAGCCGTATGGCGTGATGATTGCCATCCAGGATGCTACTGAAAGCCGGCGGCAGGATCAGGAAATTCGGGTTAAGAATGCCATGATCCAGGAAGTTCATCACCGGGTAAAAAATAATTTGCAGACCATTGCCGGGTTGCTGCGCATGCAAACGCGGCGGGTTAAATCTGAGGAAGCCCGGCAAGTGCTGGATGAAACCCTGAATCGAATTTTGAGCATCGCCGTCATCCATGAATTTCTGTCGAATGCAAATTCTAATATCATCAATATCAAAGAGGTGAGCAACCGGATTTTGGCCCAGTTCCGGCAGGGGATGCTCAATCCAGACAAAGAAATCCAATTAGAGTTGATCGGCGAGCCAATTTATCTGCCGGCCCGACAGGCCACCGCCTGTTCATTGATTATCAATGAACTGCTGCAAAATGCTATTGAACATGGCTTTGAACATAAACAGACAGGATTTGTGCAGGTCAATTTGGCAGATGAAGGCGATGAGGTTATCATCAACGTTACGGATAATGGTGATGGTCTGCCGCCTGACTTTAAATTAGACCAGACCGACAGCCTGGGCTTCCACATTGTCAAAATATTGGTCGAAGAGGACTTGAAAGGTCAACTTCAACTAACAAATGGGAACGGCCTGGCCGTGACCGTAAAATTCCCCAAAATTTTATTTAGAGGTGAGGAAGGTTGGAAAGAACACGTATCATTATAGCAGATGATGAGTCCATTGTGAGAATGGACTTGAAAGAAATGCTCACTACGCTCAACTATCTGGTAGTGGGTGAGGTGGGCGATGGGCAGAGCGCGGTCAACCTGGCCCGCGAATTAAAGCCCGATGTGGTCTTGATGGATATTAAAATGCCCGATATGGATGGCATCGAAGCCGCCAAAATTTTGACCGAGGAGCAAATTGCCCCGGTGGTTTTGCTGACGGCTTACAGCCAGAAAGATTTGGTGGATCGGGCCAAAGAGGCCGGTGTGGTTGGGTATCTGGTCAAACCTTTTAGAGAAGCCGACCTGCTGCCAGCCATCGAGGTGGCCCTGGCCCGTTTCGGCGAGTTCAAGCAAATGAACCAGGAAGTCAACGATCTGCAAGACGCCCTGGAAACGCGCAAACTGGTGGACCGGGCCAAAGGCATTTTGATGGATGCCCAGGGTTTGGAAGAGCAAGAAGCCTTCCGCCGCATCCAAAAAATGAGCATGAACACTCGCAAGCCGATGAAAGAAGTCGCCGAGGCGATTATTCTGGCTCACAAAGCCGGCCAGCCGTAATCGAGGCT
Source organism: uncultured Caldilineaceae bacterium (assembly GCA_964604225.1). Taxonomy (GTDB): domain Bacteria; phylum Chloroflexota; class Anaerolineae; order 4572-78; family J111; genus DSQQ01. The sequence goes on along the minus strand of CAZRYD010000351.1, from coordinate 1,908 downwards.
GGTTGAAAGATTACGGTTTTTCCAGCCGGCCTCTCTTCCATCCTTCGGGAAAAATGAAATTGGACCATGACTCTCCTCAGGATCGCTCTGGCTCAGATTAACGTCACCGTTGGCGATATTCAGGGCAATGCGGCAAAAATCAAAGAAGGTTTAGCCAAAGCCAGGGCGGCTCAGGCCAATATTGTTTTATTCCCAGAGTTAGCCCTGGCCGGTTATCCCCCCGAAGACCTGCTGCTCAAACCCAGCTTTGCCGCTGCCAACCGGGCGGCCCTGGACAGCTTGCTTCCCTATACTACCGGCCTGACCGCCATCGTCGGCTTTGTGGACCGGCGCGATGACCTGTTCAATGCCGTTGCCGTGTTGCACAATGGCCAACTGGCCGGGATTTATCATAAGGCGCTTCTGCCCAATTACGCGGTATTTGATGAGGACCGCTACTTTGCCACGGGCGACACTTCGCTTTTGTTTGCCCTGCCGCTGTCAAATCCAGGTGCGGCCCACCCCAGCGATGTTTATTTTGGCGTGAGCGTCTGCGAAGATATCTGGTACCCGGCTGGCCCGCCTGAAGCTCAGGCCGCTGCCGGGGCTGAGTTGCTCCTCAACATCTCCGCCTCGCCCTACCAAAGCAGTAAAATCCAAAGCCGAGAACGCATGCTGGCCACCCGTGCGGCCGATAATGTGGCGATTGTAGCTTTCTGCAATCTGGTGGGCGGGCAGGATGAATTGGTTTTTGACGGCAGCAGCGTGATTTTTGATGAGCGCGGCAACCTGTTGGCCCGAGGCCAATCTTTTGCCGAAGATTTTGTGCTGGCCGATGTCAACCTGGGCAATGTCTTCCGCCAACGCCTGCGTGATCCCCGCCGCCGCAAAGATGGCTTGACCGAGCTTTATATGGATGCTTTTGAGCGAATAGCCTTGGCGGCGGTTGAGACTGCTGCGCCTGCTCCGCTGCCTCGGTCTGGGCCTCTAGCTCTGCCCCTTGAGCCGGTTGAGGAAGTTTACCAGGCCCTGGTTCTGGGCACGCGAGACTATGTTCGCAAGAATGGTTTCAGCAAAGTCACTCTAGGGTTATCCGGGGGTGTTGATAGCTCGCTGGTGGCCACCATTGCCGTGGATGCGTTAGGCGCGGAAAATGTAATCGGCGTGTCCATGCCCTCGCGTTATTCGTCGGATCATTCCAAGAGCGATGCGGCGGAGCTGGCCCGGCGTTTGGGTATTCGCCTGGAGGTGATTGCCATTGAGCCGGCTTATCGGGCTTATCTGGAAATGTTGGCCGACAGCTTCGCCGAAACCCAACCCAATGAGGCTGAAGAAAATCTACAGAGCCGGGCCAGGGGCAACACGCTGATGGCCCTGAGCAACAAGTTCGGTTGGCTGGTGCTGACCACCGGCAACAAAAGTGAAATGGCGGTGGGTTATGCTACCATCTACGGCGATATGGCCGGCGGCTTTGCCGTGATCAAGGATGTTCCCAAAACCCTGGTCTATGCTTTGTGCCGGTATCGCAATGAAAAAATCAGCCCGGCTATCCCCGAAACTGTGCTGACCAAGCCACCCTCGGCCGAGTTGCGTCCCAACCAAAAAGATACCGACTCCTTGCCGGAATATGACATCCTGGATGGTATTCTGGCTGCCTACGTTGAAGAGGATTACAGCGCCGACGAAATTGTGGCTTTAGGTTTTGACGAAGCGACCGTGCGGCGAATTATTCGCCTGGTAGATCGTAATGAGTACAAGCGCCGCCAGGCCCCCCCCGGCCCCAAGATTACCACCAAAGCTTTTGGCAAAGACCGCCGCTTACCGATAACGAATCGATATGTCGGGTAAATAAAAACACTCGACCGCCAAGTCGAGTGGTTTTTGTGGGCCCTGCAGGATTCGAACCTGCGACCAACCGGTTATGAGCCG
>CAZRYD010000350.1:0-6313 GCA_964604225.1 uncultured Caldilineaceae bacterium | reverse complement strand
GTTAGCCGTATCGAAGCGGCGTTTTGAGCACTCAACCGCGTAAGTCCTGACTTGTAATCTAGCCACTACCGAAATTCGAAAGGGGGTGACGCTACAAAATCCAGGTCAAAAAGAACTTAAGAATAGATATAAATGTAAGCGGCAAAAGCAAGAGGCTCGCCCCATCCGCCAAGAGTGACGAGCCTCCTCAGAAGGCTGACTCAACCTAAGCTGAACTCATCCCGCCTTGGCTCATTATGTTGCCTTAGAGGGTGAGGCTTTGATTTATCAGCAGGCTGAATATAGCACTTTTGCCCTTACCTTACAAACGGCAGCGCTGAATTAGCGGGCCGGGTTCTCGCTAATAACCTGAAAGGAGGGAGTACAGGGCAAATTATTCAAACAGACACTAAAAGGGGGGTCAGTTTGAACCAGACTGGCCAGAGTCAATTCAACAAAGTTGTTATTTTCAGCCAAGTCTCAATCAAAGTAGATTTTAAAGGAGGAACATCCATGCGTTCGCGTACTATGCTTAAAGTAATTGTTTTGTTACTGGTAGTGACTGCTTTGACCACGTTTGCAGCCACTTGTGGCGCAGCAGCTCCGGCGGCTCCACAAACAATTGTGCAGACGGTTGAAGTGGAAAAAGTAGTCACCGTCGAAGTGGAAAAGCAAGTTGAAGTCGAAAAGGTGGTGGAAAAAGTTGTTACCGTTGAGGTGATGGCAGAAGGCGGGGCCGTGGCTGAAGCAGCCGCCCCTGAGGATAATCCTTATCGTCCCAACAATCTGTTTGACACAGTTGCAGACCTTAAGGCGGCAACCGAAGGGAAAAGCCCATCTGCCGGCGCTAAATTTGCCTTTTTGACCAATAACATGTCGCCTTTCTGGACCGCCGCCCAAATTGGGGTGGCCCGCTCCTCGTCGGAATTGAACGTCCCCATCGCCTTCCAGGCCCCAACAGCTTCTGACTTGCTCAGCCAACAGCTTTCGATGCTGGAAACCTTTGTCAATGATGGCTACACCGGCGTCACCTTCTCGGCCATTGACCGTGAAGCGCCCCATTCGATTATTGAAAAAGCCGTTGGGCAGGGGACGATCATGCTGACCATGGACTCCGACGCCACCGGCAGCCAGCGCGCTCTGTATATCGGCATGTCTGACTACGACGCCGGCCGCGCTGCCGCCGAAGCCGCCCTGGAGATCATTGGCAAAGGCAAGGTGGTTGGCCTGGTCGGCTTTGCCACCGCCCAGAATGCCCAGGACCGTATTAAAGGCGTTAATGATGTGTTTGAAGGCACCGAGATGGAATTGGTCGAGGTGCTCATAGACGACATCAAGCCCGAAGTGGCTTTGAGTAATGCCCAAACGGCCATCCAGAAATACGGCGATGAGCTGGCCGGGTTTATCACCTTCTATTCCTACGATGGTCCGGCGGCTTGCCAGGCCATCAAGCAAGCCGACAAAATAGGCACGCTCAAACTTGTTGCTTTTGACGCCGAACCCGAAACCCAGGCTTGTATGCAGGAAGGTGTGGTTCAAGCCATGATTGGGCAGCGGGTCTACTTCTACGGCTATTTGAGTGGTTACGTGATGTACACCATGTCCATTATAGGCCAGGAAGAAACGATGAAAGTTTTGGATCCTTACCTGGATGAATTTGGCGAGGATGGTAAAATCCGGCTGAATACCGGCATTGACGTTATCAAAGCCGATACGTTTGACCTGTATAAAGCCTATCTCGAGTCCGTTGGTATTGCTTCACAGTGACAAAGTAGCAGGGTAGCAAATGTAGCAAAGTAGCAATTTGCAACCTGCTACTTGCTACCCTGCAACCTGCTACCCTGAAAGGACGTAATGAATGGAAAAACAACCCCTGTTGCGTATGGAGCATATTTCAAAAAGTTTTCCCGGAGTTCGAGCGTTGGATGAGGTTGATTTTGAGGTTTATCCCGGCGAAATTTTGGGGTTTGTCGGCGAAAACGGCGCCGGCAAATCAACCCTCATCAAAATTCTGTCGGGGATTCATTTGAAGGATTCAGGCACAATCCGGCTGAACGGCCAGGTGGTCAATCCGCACACCCCGCACGATGCTCAGAACCTCGGCATAAGTACCATTCACCAGGAATTGGCCCTGGTCCCCTATCTAACCGTGGCCGAAAATATCTTCCTCAATAATGAACCTCGGCGCGCTTTGGGACTGGTTGATTTCCGGCGCATGAATCGTGAGGCTGAAAAGCTGCTGCACGACTTGGGCGCCGATATACGGAGTCACAAACTCATCCGGGAATTGAATGTGGCGGCGCAACAGATGGTTGAAATAGCCAAAGCGGTCTCGCACAAGGCCGGTCTTATTTTGATGGATGAGCCAACCTCGGCTCTGTCCAGCAAAGAAGTGGAGGCCCTCTTTGCCTTGATGCGACGTTTGAAAGAAAGAGAGGTAGCGGTTGTCTTTGTCAGCCATCGGCTGGACGAGATCCGGCAAATTGTGGACCGGGTAATTGTGATGCGCGATGGCCGCCGGGTGGGAACGCTACCCATTGCCGAAACTACCGAGGAAAAAATCATCCGCATGATGGTTGGGCGTGATGTCGGTCTTTTTCCCAAAGAGACAGCCGAAATTAGCGCCCCGGTGTTAGAAGTGCGCCATCTGTCTGGGCAGAATGGGATCAATAATATCAGTTTGACCGTTCGTAAAGGCGAGATTGTGGGCCTGGCCGGGTTAATTGGGGCCGGTCGGACCGAGTTGGCACGTCTTATTTGTGGCGTAGACAACCTCATCACAGGCGAGGTTTTGATTGAGGGTAAACCCGTCCGAATAAAATCGCCGGCCGATGCGGTTAAACACGGCATTGGCTGGGTGCCCGAAGACCGTAAACTGCACGGCCTGATCCTGGGCATGGATGTGCAAGAAAATATGACGATGGCCATTTTGCAGCGCATCTCAAATCTACTTGGGGCAGTGAGACAAAAAGAGGCCAAAAAAATATCATCGCATTATGTCGAGGCTCTTTCGATTGCTACCCCCGGTTTAACCCAAACCGTGCGAAACTTGAGCGGCGGCAACCAACAAAAAGTGGTTTTAGCCAAATGGCTCAGTACCGAGCCAAAACTGCTGATAATGGATGAACCGACGCGGGGTATAGATGTTGGGGCCAAAGCCGAGGTGCACGCCTTGATGAGCCGCCTGGCTAAACAAGGCATCGGCATCTTAATGATTTCGTCAGAAATGCCCGAAATTATTGGCATGAGCGACCGGGTGATGGTGATGTGCCAGGGCCGGATTACCGGTGAATTTGAGCGGGGTAACTTGAACCAAGAAGAGATTATGACTTGCGCGACGCAGTTTCTTTCTGTAGAGGGCGACATCGCCCAAGAAGCGATAATAGCGGCATAAGGTGGAGGATAGGTCAATGGATAATGCGGCAACAAAATCAAGGCCGGATATGGGTCAGGCAGCCACGGGACTGGGGGAGACCATCAGAGGACTTTTTAGAGTGCCCGAATTTATCATGTTTCTGGTGGTTATTGTCTTATTTATAATTGGAGCCATTGTTAACCCTCGTTTTATAGGACTGGAAAATCAAAAAATATTGACCCGTGATGCGGCTATTTTAGCCATTGCGGCCATCGGAGTGGGTTTTACCATTATTACCGCCGGGATTGACCTGTCTATCGGTTCGATTGTGGGGTTAGGCGGGGTTTTTTCGGCTTATTTTATTGTTAAAATGGGACTGCCCATCTGGTTGAGTATTGCCTTGACTTTGCTCATTGGGGGCCTGATCGGCTCAATCCATGGTTGGTTTGTGACCCGGTTCAATATGCATGGGTTTCTCATTACCCTGGTCACCTTGGGCGTAGCTCGCGGCGTTCTCCTGGTGCTGACGAATGCGACGCCCGTTACCGGCGTACCGGATGGATTTACTTATTTTGGGCAGGGTTATATATTTTTTAACCTGATCCCGGTGCCGGTGGTGATCTGCCTGATTGTAGCCGGGTTGGCCTATTACTTGTTGCGCTTTACCTATATTGGCCGGCAAATCTATGCCGCCGGCGGCAACATTGAAGCGACCCGTTTGTCAGGGGTCAACGTGAACGCCCGGATTATGTTGTGCTACATCATCTCGGTGGTCTGCGCCACGTTGGTAGGGATTATCCAGGCCGGACGCCTTAGCCTGGGGCATCCCGGCGCAGGAGAGGGTTTTGAATTGTTAGCGATTACGGCTTGCATCTTGGGCGGTTTAAGCTTGATGGGCGGCCAGGGGAGTGTGGTTGGCATTTTAGTGGGGTCGCTGCTAATTGGGGCGCTACAGAATGAGATGGTCATGCTCAATATAAACCCCTTCTGGCACAAAATCGTCATTGGGTTGGTTTTATTGGTGGCTATCACCTTTGATTATTCCCGGCGCAGAAAACGCTGATTAGCTGCGTAGAGTTCGTTGAAGTTTGAACAGTCTATTGCCTTTTATGAGAGGTTCGACAGATATTTGAGCCTGGGGTATAATTTCTCCCGCTTTCTGATCTCTACCACCCTGGAGGCTGGAGATTAACCCCCATAGCGCTTTAACGCGCGGCTGGCCTACTCTGGCCAGCCGCGTAAAATTGATCTATCACTGGCGCGAAGATTGGCCCTACTGGTTGGCCTGGGGCCTTATTTTGCTGTACATCGTCACCTTCACCTGGCTGGCCATCCTGCGCCACGCCAGCTTCGACTCCAGCGGCTTTGATCTGGGCATCTACGACCAGGTGGTCTGGAATACGCTGCACGGACGGCCCTTCTTCTATACCACCACCGGCCAACCGTTGCTGCATTTGTCCAACCATGCTTCTCCCATCTTACTTTTGGTTGCACCGTTTTATCTCATCTACAGTGGTCCCGAAATGCTGCTGTTTTTGCAGACCGCCGCTATTGGGCTAGGCGGTCTACCCCTGTTCTGGCTGGCCCGCGAGAAACTGGAGAGTGACTTCGCTGCCTTGAGCCTGCTGGCTGCTTATCTACTTTTCCCCACCCTCCAAATTGTCAACCTGTGGGATTTTCACCCGCCGGCGCTGGCGGTCGGCTTTTTTATGGCCGCCTTTTACTGCCTGGCCAAGCGCAAAACGGGTTGGTTTCTGTTCTGGGCTATCCTGGCTATGCTCTGCAAAGAGCAGTTGCCGCTGCAAGTCGCCTTTTTGGGCCTGGCCGCCATCGTTATGCAGCGCAATTGGCGGCTGGGGCTGACCACTATCGTCATTGCCATGGCCTATTTCTTCAGCGTCATGTACTGGGTTATCCCGGCCAACAGCGTTACCGGCGACCATCTCTTCATTGGTTTCTATGCCGAACTGGGCGACTCGCCGGCAGAGATTGTCCTGACCACCCTGACCCGGCCCGACTTGGTGCTGAGCATCTTATTACGCCCCACCCGGCTGCAATACCTCTTTGACATCCTGACTCCCTTCGCCTACCTACCGCTGCTCGGCCTGCCGGTGCTGGCCATTGGCGCGCCCTCTTTTGCCATCAATCTGCTCAGCGGCAACACCGCCATGCACGACGCTTCCATCGCCCAATACGGCGCGGATGTTGCTCCCTGGTTGGCCTGGGCCGCTTTGTATGGTGCAATTTATCTGCGGGCGGGCTTATCTCGTTTTTGGCCTCATTCGCCATTCGCTATTCGCCATTCATTCGTCACTCAGGGGATTGGCCTGGTTTTACTCATCATCGCCTTCACCTGGCAGCTTTTCCACGGTTTCTCGCCCCTGGCGCTCGATCCACCCCGTTGGGAAATCACCGCCCACGACCGGCTGGCCCAGCGTTTCATCGCCCAGATTCCGCCCGAAGCCTCCATCGCTGCCCAGGGCAAAGTGTATCCGCATTTGAGCAACCGCCTGATCGCTTATCAACTGCCGGATGTCCACGACGCCGACTATGTTCTCTTTGACGTGACCACCGGCACCTGGCCGGTCCACCCCAACGATATCTGGGCGCTGGCCCAGGATTTGCTCCACTCCGGCGACTACGGCGTGCTCGACGTCGCCGACGGCTATTTGCTCCTCAAACGCGGCCTGACCAACACCGAGATACCCGACGCTTTTTATGACTTTGCTCGCGTTTCCGACCCCAAACCCCAACATCTGCTGAAGGTAGAATTTGGCGACCAACTGCGGCTCATCGGCTTTGACGTGCTGGACGACCCCCGCCGCGAGGAAACTGCCGTGCGCCTGTACTGGCAGGCCCTTCGACCCCTTGAGCGCAACCTGCGGCTCTATCCCTTCTTTGTCAATGCCGAGGGGCAGATGGTTGAGAATACGGAACAACGCCCGCTTTTGACTCAACTCTGGTATCCGCCCCGGCTGT
>CAZRYD010000349.1:4573-6334 GCA_964604225.1 uncultured Caldilineaceae bacterium | reverse complement strand
AATCAGAGCGGCCCAGGGTGGCATCGCACAGTTTCGGCTCTAGCCAGGAGAGAATTGCCGAACTGGTCAAAAAATCAGCAATCGGCTCCGGCTCGTGGCGCAGAATCTCTTCGGTGAGATATTCGAACAACACCTGATAATGACTGGCGATCTCACCATCCCCGGCGCTATTTTTCAACGGGGATTGATCCTGCCACCCCAAGGGCGAACCTAAACGCTCCAAAGCTGCGATTATATCGGACGCCGCAGCCGACTTTTTTTCCTTGAGAGATTGCCCAATCAGCAGCAACCCCAGCACCCAACCTTCCATCTTTTTGGTCAACGGAGCGATAACGTCGGCCGATAACTCCAGGTCAAAATTCTGCCGCAAGAGGGTTGAGATTTCGGCTGGCGTAAATTTGAAATCCCTCTCCCTAATTTCCAAAACATCACCACTAGCCCGTAAGCGGGTTAGACAAGGCAAAGTCGGCGTGGCGCGAGTCGAGAGGACAAAATGAGCCTGATGAGGAGTATGTTGCAAGAGATAATCCAACACCTGACACACTTCTGCATTGACTTCAACCAGATGGAAGTCGTCTAGCACAATCAAGAAATCAGTTGGGGCAACATCGGCCAATTGATTGATGAAGACGGCCATAAATTTGTTCCATTCAAAGGGCCGGTTAGGGGTAAGAAGCAAATGGGGCCATAGAGTGGCGGCAAAGCCCGGCCATTGCCGGTCTAGACCCTCGATGAGGTATGATAAAAAAGTGACAATATCGCGGTCACTACGGCTGAGCGCATACCAGACAAAAGGTAAATTGAGCGCGCTCAACACATTTGCCAGCAGCGTGGTTTTACCGTAGCCAATTCCGGCGCAAACCAAGGTCAAGCGATGCTCGGTAGCCTGTTGAAAAAGGGCAATTAACTGTTCCCGCCGCAGCACATTGCGCTTAAGGAGAGGGGGATGTAACTTGGTTAAAATTAGGGGAACGGGGGCAGTGATAGCCTCCCCGGCTAACTCTCTTTGTTCCATGCGCCTCCCTAACGCCGTTGAAAGGGAAGGAAATCATACTTTATTTTGTGGGATTCGTCAACCACCATCCATTTTGCACTCAGGGCAATCGCATGAACGAATCTTTTTCGGTTTTTCGTGTTTCGTGAACGATCACGTTTAGCTATTTACCGGAAACCTTTCGGTTGTATGACACATTCACCGCAAAAATTCAGGAGTATGCGATTGCCCTAATTTTGCACTCTGGCACAAATTTGAGAAAACGATGGGGTAGGGACAAAGTCAGTCGAATGGAGAAATATTAATGCGAGATCATAACCGTCAGGGTATAATATAATAACTTTGAATGCTGATATTGAATGATAACTGCTGGAAATATCCACGAGTAAAGCCCGATGATCATGCTGGAACCTGTTACCTCTAAAAAGACACCGATCTGGAGGATAACCCATGATTAATCATGTGATGCAAAAAGCAGATTCACCCCAAATTCTGGTCGTTGATGATTCCCTGGATAGCCTGAAGCTGCTGGCCGATATGCTTACGAGTCATGGCTATCAGGTACGCCAGGCTTCCAGTGGACACCTGGCGCTGAAATCGGTGGCGATTGACGCGCCGGATTTGATCTTACTAGATGTGAAAATGCCGGACTTCGACGGCTATGATGTTTGCCGTCGTCTGAAATCCAACGAAGGGAGTCGCAGAATCCCCCTGATTTTCATGAGCGCCCTTGATGAGGCCGTTGACAAAGCTGAAGGTTTCCAGGT
>CAZRYD010000349.1:0-4473 GCA_964604225.1 uncultured Caldilineaceae bacterium | reverse complement strand
GGCATCATCAATTCGGCGATGGACGCCATCATTACCATTGACGAAAACCGGCGAATCGTGTTTTTCAATCCAGCGGCAGAGCAAATGCTGCGCTGCCCCACGACCGAAGCCGAGGGCCAGCTCATCGATCGCTTTATTCCCGAACGTTTTCACGCCGCGCACGCCAAACAGATCCGCAGTTTCAGTCAAAACGGCTTAACCCATCGGCACATGGGCGCCCTCGGGGCTATCACCGGCCGGCGTGCCGATGGCGAGGAATTTCCTGTTGAAGCCTCGATCTCACGAACCGAGACCAACGGCCGAAAATTTCTCACGGTGATTTTGCGCGACATCACCGAGCGCCAGCGGGCCGAAGAGCAAATCAATCTTTTGCAAACGATCGCTGTAGAGGCTGCTGAAGCTAAAGATCTTGCTTCCGCTCTGGAAGTTGTGCTACACCGCGTGTGTCAGAAGACTGGCTGGGTACTGGGGGAAGCCTGGATGCCGAGCGGGGATAAAACAGTTCTCCGCTGTAGCCCAGCATGGTTCGCTACCACCAACGAGTTTGAAGAATTCAGAGTCATCAGTGGAGGATTTACGTTTCCCCAGGGTATCGGGTTGCCCGGGCGGGTCTGGTCATCTAAACAGCCGGTGTGGGTTCAGGATGTCACTTTGGATGCTGAGTTCCTACGAGCGCAATTTGCCGGAAAAGCCGGGCTTAAGGCTGGATTGGGCCTCCCCATTCTCGTCGGTGATGAGGTTATTGCAGTTATCGAGTTTTTTTTGCGTGAGCCACGTCGTGAGGATGAACGACTGGTCAAGGTAATTGCAGCCGTCGCAGCGCAATTAGGCCTGGTTATTGAGCGCAAAAAGGCGCAGGAACAATTACAAGAAAGCCAGACCAGGTTAGCGGGTGTTATCGGGTCGGCGATGGACGCCGTTATCAGCATTGATTCAGAGCAACGCATTCAGATCTTTAATGCCGCCGCCGAAAAGATGTTCCATTGTTCTGCGGCGCAAGCCATCGGCCAATCAATTAACCGCTTTATTCCGGAGCGCTTTCGATCTGCGCATACTGAGCACATCGTCAAATATGGGCAAACAGGTGAAACCAATCGCGTGATGGACGCCCTGGGCGAGATCATCGGCCTGCGGGCGACCGGTGAAGAGTTTCCTGTCGAGGCGTCCATCTCGCAGATCAAAAGTAGCGGGCAAAAGTTGTTCACGGTAATTCTACGCGACATCACCGAGCGCAAGCGCCTGGAAATGCAGCTCCGTCAAGCCCAGAAGATGGAGGCCATTGGCCGGCTGGCCGGCGGTATTGCCCACGACTTCAACAATGTGCTGACCGCCATCCTCGGCTACACCCGGCTCCTACTGGATGACCTGCCTCCCCACGACCCGCACCATCGTGATCTGGAGTCCATCCATCAGGCGGGTGAGCGAGCCGCAACCCTGACTCGCCAACTGCTGGCCTTCAGCCGCCAACAGCCCATGTTGGCTCGCCCCCTTGACCTCAACCTCGTCGTGACCAACCTGCATAAGCTGCTGCACCGACTCATCGGCGAAGATGTCGAACTGATCACCCATCTCGACCCGGCCCTGGGCCTGATCCAAGCCGACCTCGGCCAGACGGAGCAAGTGATTATGAACCTGGTCGTTAATGCTCGTGATGCTATGCCCCAGGGTGGCAAACTTGTCATTGAGACGGCCAACTTTGAGGTGGATGCCGACTTTGCCCGCTTGCACCTCGGCCTTTATCCTGGTCCCTATATCGTACTGACAGTTAGCGACACCGGGCATGGCATGGATGCAGCTACTCTGTCGCGTATCTTTGAGCCGTTCTTCACCACCAAAGAGCTGGGCCAGGGCACAGGGTTGGGATTAGCTACGGTCTACGGGATTGTCCAGCAGAGTGGCGGGGCCATTTGGGTTTACAGTGAAGTAGAGCAAGGTGCTACCTTCAAAATCTACTTTCCCCGGCTAACTGAGCCGGTCCAGATCCCACCTCCACCGCCGCAGACTACGACCGTACCGGGCGGCTCGGAAACCATCCTGTTAGCAGAAGACGAAGTGGGGGTGCGGGAGTTAGTAGCCGAGACCTTACGACGGAATGGCTACACTGTGCTGGTGGCGGCCAATGGCCCAGAAGCGCTCAGGCTGAGCGAGCAGTATCAGCAGCCGATCCACCTACTGGTGACAGATGTGGTAATGCCGGGAATGAGCGGGTGGGCGTTGGTTGAGCAATTAGGATCACAGCGGCCAGAAATGAAACACCTTTTTATCTCCGGGTACACCGGTGATATGATCGCTCATCATGGCGTCTTAGAAGCCGCCGACCTGATCTTGCTTCAGAAACCCTTCTCGCCGGACACTTTGGCTCGAAAAGTGCGCGAGGTATTGGATGAGGTTAAAACTTGAGCGGGTCACGAAATCCAAAATCTACGCCCGTCAGAGAGCCAAAGGCCCCTAGTGGCGGGCAGTCCAAAATCCAAAATCCTCAAAGGCCACCGGCAATGGGTGGGAAGAGAACCAATAAGTCGCCTTCTTTGAGGGAGTGGGAAAGCTGCTGTTTTTTGCCGTTGACCAGGGCAATGGCTACTTCGCCTGGAGATAGATTGAATTGTTCGGTCAGGAGACGTTCAATGGTAACACTCATCGCTATTTTACAGGTGACAACCTGACCCACCGGCCGATCAGAATAGCGGGTATGCAGTCCGCCGTAGAGTTTGACACGTACCTCGATCATGGCCGGCCTACAATTTTATGGGTGGAGTTGCGCCGGTATTCAGCTAGCTGAGTCAAGCCTAATTCTGCGAGCTTTTCAGGCGTGAGGCGGCCTTCCTTGTTCCAACCCCGTAGTTGATAATAGACCTGGATGCGCTCTTGCAGCCTGGCCCGGCTGCCCTGCCAGGGACCGCCGGGGACCGGCTCTAACATGCGTTCGGGCAGGGTGTCATCGGCAGCGGTGAGTCCGGCGGCCAGGTTGAACATGCGCTCCAGGTTCCAGATGCGGTCGCCCTGGATGAGCGAATTCTCAAAGGTGAAGTTCAGACCGGTGGCGGCGCTCATCAGGGCGGCAATCTCGCGGTGGGTAATGGCAAACTTGGAAAAGAGACAGATGCCGGAGGAGTCAACATAGGCCGTGGAATTCTGGAAGGGCCGGCGGACCAATTCCTCTTTTTGTTCCAGGCTCTCCGGCGGCATATAGCGGGGGATGCCGTACAGTTCAGCGGCGATGGTGTTGCCGCGCACATGGCAGGCTCCCCGATTGGAGGTGGCGTAGTGCAGCGCCATCCCCTGAAAGACGCGGGGGCTGTAAGCTGCCATCTCCTGCTTCTTCACGCCCATAAACAGATGCGGGCAGCCATATTTTTGGGTCAGCCGGTAGGAACCCTGAGCTAACTCCACCCCAAAGCCTTCGCTCCGGCAGGCCAGCTCGACCAGGCGTACCATCTCACCAGCCATGCCAAAGCCGATGGGAAAGCCGACCTCGGCTTGGCTCAGAAAGCCGCTTTCGTACATCTCCATGGCCGTAGCGATGGTGACGGCCAGGGACATGGTATCAATGCCGTAGTCATTGCACAGGTAATTGGCCTTGACCGCCGCCGCCAGGTCATCAATGCCGCACAGCGCGCTGAAGCCCCACAGCGATTCAAACTCCGGCCCTTCACCCTTGCTGGCAAAACGTTCATCCACGATTTCGGTGACGCGGGTGCAGGCGATGGGACAGGCAAAACAGGCCCGATTGGTCCGGGTCATTCGCTCTTTGAGGGCCTCGCCGCTGACCACTGCCGCGCCCTCAAACAGTTCTTCGCGGAAGTTGCGGGTGGGATAGCCGCCGGTTTCGTTGAGCAGGTTGACCAGGTTGGCCGTGCCGTAGGCCCGAAAACTGCCAAAGGAAATCGGGTCGTTGACGATTTTCTTGTTGACTTCTTGCATGGTCAGCCAGAAGGCTTTGGGGTCGGCCAGCTTAATGCCCTGCGTACCCCGCACGGCCACCGCTTTCAAATTTTTGCTGCCCATCACCGCACCGACGCCGGAGCGAGCGGCCAACCGGGTGCGGTCGTTGACCACCCCGGCGATGGGCGACAACTGCTCGCCGGTGGGGCCGATGCAGGCCACTTTGGCCGCCGGATGGGTTTCGGCCAACAGCGCCGCATCGGTTTCGGGGATGGTTTTGCCCCACAAATGCTGCGCCGAGCGAATCTCTACTTTATCGTTTTCGATCCAAACATAGACCGGTTCAGCAGCCCGGCCCTCAAAAATCAGCACGTCATAACCGGCAAACTTTAGCTCCGGGCCAAAAAAGCCGCCGGAGTTGGAGCAGGCAATGGTGCCGGTCAGCGGCGACTTACAGACCACCACGTAGCGCGAAGCCGCCGGAGCGCCCGTGCCGGTCAGCGGGCCGGTCCCAAAGATCAGCTTGTTGCCAGGCCCCAGTGCGTCGGAGGCCGGGTCCATCTCCTCGTACAGCAGGCGGGAAGTCAGCCC
>CAZRYD010000348.1:0-6389 GCA_964604225.1 uncultured Caldilineaceae bacterium | reverse complement strand
GCCGATCTTTTCGCCACCTACGCCCAGGGAAGCTCGACCGGTCAGTTGACCTCTTACACCGTCCAACGCGGCGACACTTTGGGCAAGATAGCTCGCGCCTTTTATGGTGACGCCCACCAATACCCGCTCATCCAACGGGCCAACAACCTGAGCGATCCGGGACAGATCTGGGTGGGACAAGTTTTGGTCATCCCCCCTCTGGCCGGGCCGACCCCTGTCCCAGCGCCCACACCACCTCCACCGGCTCCAGCTCCGACCCCGCCTGTACCGCCAGCCCCGGCTCCGGTTCCGCCGCCACCCGCTCCCGCGCCGTCGCCAGCCCCTGCACCGCCACAACCACCTGCGCCTGCTCCCGCGCCGACAGTAGATCCCTGCGCTCCGATCCCCAATGTCAATTACGGCACGCTGCCTATCGTCGGTCCGCCCGCCGACCGGCCGGCGGACCAGCACGCCGACCTGAACCTGGCCCTGCGCGGTTTTTCGCCGACGGCTGGCCGGCTCAGCCTGATTGACATGAGCGGGGCTACCGACAGCCGCGCCCCCCAATTAGCTGATCTCTTTACCGACAAACGTACCGGTATTTTTACCAGCATCTACAGTGTCAACAAGTGGAATTGGGAACCGTTGCCCAGCCCCGGCAAGCGCGGTGGCCCCATCACCGATTACGAGGTCACCCTGGCCGGCTTTGAAGTCGAACCAGGGGAAACTATTCACGTACCCGGTGCCGGTTATGATATCGGCCAGGGCAACCAGGTGCTGGTCCTTTACGCCGACGCCAACCGTATCACGCTGAAATACACCGGCGAAGACAGCGTGGTCAACGGCTACGCCATCCATGTCGAGGGCATCTGCGTCGAGCCTCGGCTGTTGGACCTGTATAATCGGATGAACGCCGCCGGACGCAAGCAACTGCCCGCCCTACGAGCCAATCAGCCCTTTGGCCGCGCTCGCGGTGTAGAGATTCAGGTGGCTATTCGCGATACCGGCAAATTTATGGACCCGCGCGTTCGCAAGGATTGGTGGCGGGGAAGATAATAGAGATTAGAGCTTGGCAGGTAATTATCTCTGATCTCCTACCGGCTTTCTTTCTTGCGCAGTACCCCGCCGCTGGCCTGATGACCCTGGCCAATCACCACAAAAGCATGCGGATCCACTTCGGTGACGATGGAACGAAGGGTGTTGACTTCGGGCCGGCTGACGGTGCAAAATAGGACCGTGTGTTCGGTATGGGTAAACTTACCCTGGGCTGGCCAGCCGGTGACCCCAATTTGCAGGCGAGTGAGCAACGCCTGCGAGACCTCTTCGGCCGAATCGGTCACGATAAACACGGTGCGGACCACGCTGGGGCCTTCGAGTACATAATCGGCCACGACGCCCCACAAAAATAGGGCCAGCAAGGCGTAGAGCGCTCGCTCCCAGCCAAACACCAACCCGGCCAGCAAAATGATTCCGCCATCAATGATGATGTATATCTGACTGATGGGGAGGCCCGTTTTAATCTGCAACACCCGTGAAATAACCCCGCTGCCGGCGGTGGTGCCCTGTCCCCGGTAGATCAAGCCGGTGGCGAGTCCGCCCAGCACCGCCCCGTACAAGGCATTGAGCAGCAGATCGTCGGTGATGCCACGCGGCAGCCACCACGCCAAAAAATCTACCCCTAGGTTAATCAGTAGCACCACGTACAGCGTGTTCACCAAAAACCGAAACCGCCCCAGGTAGCGATAACCCAGGATCATCATGGGGATATTAAAGGCCATCATAATCATGCCAATCGGCCAACTGACAAAATGGTTGATAATGATGGCCAGCCCGGTCACGCCGCCGGGCGAGAGCTGCGCCGGAGCCAGGAAAATGTCCACATTGAGAATCTGGAGAAAAGCACCCAGGGTGAGGAACGCCCCGTTTTTCAAACTGGAGCGGAGGTCAAGTTGAGCGGCAAGGGTGTTGAATTTTTGCTGCATAGGGACCTGACGTTAGCTGCGAGATTGATGGCCTAGTAAGGGGCGATGCGTAATGCGTAATGACCTTTTCACCCAGCACGCCTTGCCTACATGATCCTAGCCGACATCCAATACCAACGGCTCGACTATGTAAGGCTGCCGATGCTCGCCGCAGAGCCAGAGGATGTTGCCATCGGGGGTGAGGGTTTTGTGCAAGCCGCCCCAGGTTTGGGCCGGATCGGCCTGTTTGAGGAAAGTATGGAGGGTGCGCAGGGCCGGCCCGACCAGGTCTATTTCTTCACCCATGCGTGGCTGTGCCGCCATTCGTTTAACCGAGTCAGCCGTTTCCAGCTTGGGCAGGTCAGTGTTGATCTGCTCCAACACCTTGATCCCCTCCTCCATTTGCTTGATTGCCTCTTCGGTCAAACCGGCCAGACCCTCCAGGCCGGTGACTTTGCTCATGGGCATGCCATATTTGAGAAATTTGAGCAGGTAGCCTAACCAGGGGCTTATTTCAGTCCACCACACCTCTGCCTGACGTAATGAGTAACCTTGTCCCACCACATGAGGACCCGCCGGGTGCTGGCAGACCAGATACAGGCGGTATTCCTGACTGATCCAATTTTTGGGATTGAAACCACGTTCACCCGGCATCAAGATAAAGGTATTGGGGCACTCGGCCTCGATGCGCTTCATTTCCAGGTTCCATTGGCGGGTAAAATTGCGGACAATCAGCTCTGCTTGCTGCTGCAACCGCTCCAACAGTTCCCGTTGCCCTACCAAAAGCCGGCGCTGGCCCTCGTTTAACTCCTGTCTCATCTCCCTGATATTGGCGATAACGTCAGGTTCGGTACTCGAATGGATGCCGTAGAGAAGGGTCGGTACAGATACCTCCATAAAGCTATCAGGACATTCAACCGTGTATTTCCTGGCCTTCATCCGCCGAATCAAGTCTTCGTAGCTATAAAAACGAAGGCAGGGTTTGGCAGACTCAGCCTGCCAATGGCAGATGCACGGCACATCACGGATAATTTTCAGCCCCTCAAAACGAGCCAAAATCAAGTCAAGCGTTTCTTTGAGGATAGTAAAGAAGTTATGGGGTTGTGGCCCCCAAACTACCAGACGCAGTTCACGCGCACCGGGATTGAGTTCGACGCGGGCTTGATGGCCTTGATAACTCAGCACCACGCCTTCGCGCCAGTGAGCGCCGCTGGTGTAACGATGGGTACGGACGATGAACCAGCTCATGATCCCGGTTGGCACAAAATCGAGGCGGTAAATCATTTCGATTTGGGTTTGTCCGGCAGGAGGTTCGACCGGCCAACCGGGTAAGTCAGCGGGAGGTTGAAAAGGCACCAAGAGCGGTACCAAGCTGTGGGTGCTTGGCTCACCGGGTGTGCCGGCTTCAAGTTGATAGCTGAGGTCAAAGCGTTCCATCAAGCGCAGAAAGATAGGGTACAGGCGGCGCTCGTAGGGCATACCCTCGTCATCTTTGGCCCAGATGCGGGGCAGGTTGGCATGGGCCAGAATGCCGCCCGACACTCGCACCGCTTCGTCGGCCAGAACGCGGCTGATCGCTTTAGTGACCCAGTTGGGCTTGAGCACGATAAAATCGCTCAGATTATCATCATCCTGAAAGTAGAGGATTTTGCCGAGATCATGCAGATACCCCCCGAAGACAGTCTCGGCAATCTCTGGTTTGACCCCGCTTTCAACACAGCAGGCCAGATAACGTTCCAAATCAAGATGATGCTCCGGTCTGGCTAACAGCGCTGCTTCCGCGGCCACCCATTTCTGGGGCCATTTCTGATCCATCAGCGGCAGTTTGGCCGCTTCCGCAGCGATGGCGGTTTTGAGTTCTGCGATTCCCTGCCCGGTTTTGTTGCTGACTCCAAAGTGACCAACCAATTGGGGATACGTTTCTTTGAAGCGCTGGTAATTGAGATCAGGCTGGCGTTGATCGAGATGAGTCGCCACCAACAGCACCGGCGAATCCGGGGCCAAAACCTGGATAGTTTTGAGCCAGTGATCCAGCCGGGCCTGATCCGTATCCACCCCGGCGTTCCAGATGACCAGATAGAGGGAGCGTTTGGTCATAAAAAATTGGTGGGTGCTGTGGTAAATTTGCTGCCCGCCGAAGTCCCAGACATTGAGGGTGATTTCGGTTTGGGATTGCAAATGGTAGGGTTTTACCTCAATGCCATGCGTACTATCGAGATTGCTGTCAAATGCTTCACCTTGAAGGGCACGTAGCAGAGAGGTTTTGCCTGCCCGCCCTTCGCCGACTAAGAGCAGCTTGGCCTCGTAGCGAGGGATACTGCCTTCTTGTAAATCCTGCATGAAAGCGAGGATATCTTGGGTGCCACGCTCAACGATTTCGGGAGGTGGGGTACGAAGGTTAGGATTGTTCCAGAGGGAAAGATACTTTAGATTAGCTAAGCGAGTGATATCATCTGGCAAATTCCTAAAACAGTTATTGTGAAGGCCAAGGTCTTGAAGATTAATCAATTGGTCGAAATTCGTTGGTAATTTGTTTAACTTATTGTCACCAATGGAAAAATATCGCAAGTTAGTCAACTGGATAAACTCAGCTGGCAGGTCAGTCAGTTGGTTTTCATCTAGGTAAAGGCTTTCTAGGTCCGTTAACGCACAAAATTCAGAAGGAAGTTTCGTAAGTGAGTTACCTATTAAATCAATTTCTCGTAGATGAACTAATAGGCCAATTTCTCTAGGTAATTGCCTTAATCGATTACGAAAAAAAGATAATATTTCCAGGTTTATTAAATTACCAATTTCAGGCGGTAGTTCAGTTAAAAAGTCACCTACACCAAGATAACGCAAATTTATTAGATTGCCGATTTCAGGTGGTAGTTCAGTTAAAAAATCACCTACAGAAATCGTACGTAAGCTAGTCAAGTTGATAATTTCAAGTGGAAATCGATTGAAGCTATTACCGCCCAAAGAGATTTCCCTTAAATTAGTCAAGCCTTCGACTTCAGTTGGAAGTTGGCTAAGTTGGTTTCCATATAATGAAAGTGTCCTTAAATTACTGAGTTTTCCTAATGCAGGCGGTAGTTGGCTAAGGTGATTGGTACCCAAATCAATTTCTCGTAAATTCGTCAATTGACCAATCTCGTTAGATAAATACGTTATCTGATTAGCATTAAGTTTAAGCTGTCGTAAATTAATTAACTGCCAGATTTCGGATGGAAGCTGATTGATACTGTTCTTGGTCAATTCAAGTACCTGTAGATTATTCAATTGACCGATTTCAGAGGGAAGAAAAAGCAAATTTGCGAAGGAATAGTCAAGCCTGATAAGACACTCGTGGTCATCAAATTCAACCTCATTAGGTTCAACGCCGATTTTTTCGACAAGGGCAGCGAGGATTTCTTGGTCGGTGGGCATCAGGCTATCCTTTGTATGAAGGGATTTGGAACACGAAGGAGCGAAGAGGCGAAGAAGACGAAAGGATAAGTCAGGCAGGAGGTTCGGGTTATTTTGTCCTTTCGTTCTGGCGAGGTCATATCATCCACCTGGCATAATTTGCTGGCGCAGCATATCGTTTGCCAGATGGTTGACTGAGACGCCAAGTTCTTGAGCCTTTTCGCGCAGTAGATGAATCACATCCTCATCTAGCTCAACTTCATAGCGCCGTCCTCGAAACTCCGCTTCGACCTCGACCGTTTCAAAGGCTTCGGGGTAATCAGTGGTGTCGTGAGTATCCCAGAACTCGGCGGCTTCTTCGTAACTATTGAATTCATCCGGGATGGGGTCAACCCGCTTTTTTGTGCTGTTCATAATACCTCCGTTCGGCTGCGGTCATATCTCTGGCTGAAATGGGCAAAGCGCCGGATGGGGGCTTGTGGATGAAGAAAATGATCAAATATCTGCCCGATTCAGTTTGACCATAGGCTACGTACAAATCTTCTCCTTTGATCCTGCCTTTTTGGGTGCGACACACGTATGGCTTGGTGAATAGCACTTGCTCCACTTCATCAGGGTCAACTTGGTGTTTAATTTCCAGCTTGTCCACAAACTGCTCTTTCCAAATGACCTTGTATAATTGCATGGGCTACTCCAGATGCACCCTTGCTCTATCTTCTGTTATTTTACCACAAAACCCAAAGATATGACTGACGGATCACCAAAACGGCCTGGTGGTACCCTAAATTGGCCAGGGTGAACAGTTCCGGGCAGATGGGTTGGAGCCAGGCCGAGACCTATCGCTCTGGCTCGTGAATCTCTTTGAGTTAAAGATCTTTACAAAGTCTGAGCGAATCGTAAATGGCGGCGTGGATGTTGCGGCTGGAAACCGCATCGCCGACGCGTTTTAGCTGGTATGTTCCCTCCGGATTGTTGACCAGCGTTTGGGACCGGCCGGCGATCAACGCCTCGATATCCACCTCGCCCAGGTTGGATGAGTTATCTTTTAGTTCAAAGTACAGG
>CAZRYD010000347.1:0-6396 GCA_964604225.1 uncultured Caldilineaceae bacterium | reverse complement strand
CGATTCTGGTACAAACCTTTTGGATAATCGCTCCTTTTCCAGTATGATTTACCCATTGAGTTTCAAGCCAGTGGTCAATAACAAGGTCGAGGTATCGAGCCAAGTTTTGCTGCGAAGCTCCGGCTCGGGCCTCGATTTTATTTTGCCCGGCGCTTTGCTCGAAGGTAATCAATTACTTGAAGGAGATTTAAGAGGAAGCATGAGGTTTAAAATAATTAGTCTTATTTTAATGGGGGTGTTGGTCGCTGCATGCAACAGCTTTCAGCAACCTACAGTCGAAGCGCCCGCCGCCGCTGCTCCAACCTCCACCCCGGTTGTGGCTGAGCCCGTGGCGACGGAAGAACCTGCTGCCGTCGCCACAGCAGCCGTGGCTAAGGATCAAACTGCTGACGATAAGGCTGCGGTCACAACCGCCAGCGGCTTGAAATATGTGGTGGTTGAAGAAGGGACCGGGCCGGCGCCCAAATCCGGCGATCTGGTCAAGGTGCATTATACCGGCACGCTGGAAGACGGCACCAAGTTCGATAGTTCGGTTGATCGGGGAGAGCCGATTGAATTTGTTTTAGGCAGAGGCCAGGTTATTCCCGGCTGGGACGAAGGAATTGGTCTGATGAAGGTGGGCGGCAAAGCCAGGTTGATTATCCCGCCGGACCTGGCTTACGGTGAGCAAGGAGCCGGGGGTGGGGTCATCCCGCCGAATGCCACACTCCGTTTTGAGGTCGAATTGGTTGCGGCTGAGCCGGGACCACCCCCGCCGCCTGAAGCTCCCACCAAAGTGGACGAGGCCGATTACACCACCACCGCCAGCGGCCTGAGATATTACGATTTTGAAGAGGGCAGCGGTGATTTGCCCAAAGAAGGGCAAACGGCCACAGTGCATTATACCGGCTGGCTTGAAGATGGAACGATGTTCGATAGCTCGCTGATGCGGGGACAGCCCTTTAGCTTTCCCGTGGGGGCCGGCCAGGTCATTCCCGGTTGGGACGAGGGCGTCGTTTCGATGAAGGTCGGCGGCAAACGCCAATTGGTCATCCCGGCGAAATTAGCTTACGGCGAGCAGGGCGCTGGTGGGGTCATCCCGCCCAATGCGACCCTGATTTTTGAGGTGGAGTTGTTGGAAGTAAAATAGCTGGCTGAGGGAAAAAGCCAGCCGGGTTGGCCTCAGGCTGATAACCGAGCCTGTTTAAAACTTAAGGCTCAATAAAGAATGGGGTAGAAAAAAAGCTGTGACAGGCTTGATTTCTACCCCATTCCGCTTCCTAAGTATTAATTGTCGTAAATCCGGCCCGTTGGCTGCCGCAGTACCCGGAAGGAATTATCGGATTGGCCCTCGTTGAAAGGATTCAAGGGATCAGGCATGTTCATAGAACGGACCTGGAAAGGCCGCTCGCCCACATCCCGGTAAAAATGAGCAATCAGGGCTTGTCTGACCTCTTCAGCCGCGAGGCGTGCCAGACTGTGGACAGTTTCGGCGATGTTGGTCGCTTCCGCTCGAGTTTCTTGCATTCGTTCCGGCGGTAAAATCTCCTTCACGATCAAAGCGTCTTCAAAAGTGGGCAGAGACAGGCCCATAAAACCCAGGTTGCGATCCAATCTTTTTCTGATGGCCTCTTCCAGCCTGACCGGCGCCTCCGGCTGCAAAAGTTTGGTCGAGTCGAGCTGGGCTATTTCTCGCCGTAGGGCTAAATCAACCAGTCCTTTTACCTTATTTTGGATGATGGGCTCGCAATTATCCACCAAAAAAGGAGCGGCCTGCGCATCCGCTTGGCGCAAATCAAAGAATACTTTGACATGGACGTTAATGTTGTGCAGAACCCCATCGCGGCTGGCAATGTTTTGATAGAGGTTTTCAACCACTCTGATGCCAACTCTGATTTGAGGGCCATAACTTTCGTCGTGCAAGCGCCGCCTGATAAAGGTATTGCCCTCGGCCCGGTGGTAGCGGCCATCGCGAAAGATAACCTGAACCATATTGTCAGGCACATGCTGATAACCTAACTTGCTCTTAATTTTTTCCACCAGTGAACGTCCCATTTTTACTCCTCTCATCAGATTGAACTTATTGGTTTAAGCCTACTTACATCTTAACATGCCTTACCCGCATTAATTTAGAGATTTTCTCAAGAAAATTTAGAGTTCTCTTTATTTTATGTCATTTAATGGTATAATGGTCCTAACCCAACGCAGCCAGAGGCGCTTATGGACCGACCCCCCCTGCCACTAACTTTCCGTTACCAGCTTGTTGATAATCTGATGCGTTTGAGCAAAGCCGGCGAGTCGGCGGCGGTGGTTGGTGTAGCCAGCGTGGGCAAGTCGAACCTGGTGCGCTGCTTACAGCAAGCGGATATTCAGGAGTTGCATCTAGGGCCGGAAAAAGATCAAATCTTAATAGTTCTGGTCGATAGTAACGACCTGACCGCGATCACGGAATGGGACTTTTTGGAATTACTGCTGTATCGGTTATCGTTCCACTGCCAGGGCGCCAATCTGCCGCCAAATATCATAGCTCATTTAGATGAGCTGCACGAAAAGTTGCTAAAGCGAGGCAATGATGTGACCCATGCTCAACGCTGCGTTGAGCAGGCGTTACAGTGGCTGTGCCAGGTTAACCAATTGAGGGTGGTCTTGCTGCTCGATGAATTTGAGGTGCTTTATCAGCAGTTGAGCCAGCGCTTCTGGGCCAATTTGAGATCGCTGCGGGATAAAAACAAGTACAGCCTGTCCTATCTGCTTTTTCTGCGTCGCGATTTGGAAGATGTAGTTCCAAGCACAGTGGCAGTAGAAGCTTTTGCCGAACTTTTCCAAACCCGCATCTTGGGGCTGAAACCCTATGATCTGCCGGGCACAGAGCTTATGCTAGATCGTTTGAGCCTGCGCCAACACGTCGAATGGCCGGCTCCCTACACTGTTCAGGTTTTTGAGTTATCGGGCGGACATAGCGGCTTTATCAGAGTGATTTTTGGTAAAGTTTTGCCTGCTCTAAAAGAGGGGCAAACTATAGAGTTTGCCGGTCTGGTCGATGATCCAGAGATAAAAGAAGAGTGTGGGAAAATTTGGACCAGCTTAATCGATCAGGAACGGGAATTGCTGCAAAAATTTATGGACGCTGGCGATTTCGGTACGATAGACGCAGCCTCTCAGGCCGGGCTAGCGAAATTGAGCCGTAAGGGACTCATCGTTGCTGAGTCGCCGGGGCAGCCGCGCTTGTTTTCACCCTTGTTTGCCGATTTTGTACGTCAACAACGGTCAGCAGACCGACCCAGGTTGCATTTTTATTTTGATCCTAACCAGCAAAGCTGCTGGATTGAAGGTCGAGAGATAAATTTACCCGGCCTTCCGGCGCAGTTACTGGCGATTTTATACCAGCATCGCGGCCAGAGTTGCCGGCGTCTGGAACTGTTGCGGCAGCTCTACCCAAATGAAGACCACCACCAACTGGCTAAGATTCCAGATTTTCGGCTGGATGCGGTGGTGAAGAGTCTGCGCGAAAAAATTGAACCCAATCCTCAAAAACCTCGATATGTCAAAACGGTTCGTGGGGTGGGTTTCAGACTGGACATTGATTAGTTGAGGAGATAGAACCCGATGAAAAAGCCGTCATTTCAAGAGCAGATTGGGCGTAAATTCCCCCCAGATTATCGCAAAGAAATTATTCCACTCATTATGGAACGGCTCAAGAAAGGGGAGTCTTGTTTTATTGTGGGGGTGAGCGGCACAGGCAAATCCAATCTTTTCAGATGTCTGCGCAGCCAGGAGGCCCAAGAAAGGTATTTAGCCGACCAACCCGGCAGCTATGCCTTCATCTGGGCCGACACCAATGCCCTGGCGGGCGAATTATCAGCCTTTCACTTGTATGAACTGATTCTGTACAATTTACAGAAGTGGACCGAGGAGAGTGGCCAGCCGGACAACGTGCTTGCTTTTATCCAAGGCTTACATGAAAAAGTGGTTGTAGCGGAGAGTAGAGTTTTGGCCCAGCGCCATGTGGAAACTGCGCTGCGGTATTTATTCAATTACATCGAGAATTTTCACCCGGTTTTGTTGTTTGATGAATTTGAACCCATCGCCCGCGAATTAGATTTTCAATTTTTTAGAAGTTTGCGCTGGCTGCGGGACGAATTTAAATATCGGCTCAATTATGTGATGGCCGCGCATCGCACGCCGA
The DNA here is from genome assembly GCA_964604225.1 of uncultured Caldilineaceae bacterium. Classification (GTDB taxonomy): domain Bacteria; phylum Chloroflexota; class Anaerolineae; order 4572-78; family J111; genus DSQQ01. The sequence goes on along the minus strand of CAZRYD010000347.1, from coordinate 2,231 downwards.
TGGCTATTCGCGAGGAGTTTTTTGTCCAGGGCGAGCCGTTCTACGAATTGCTGGCGGCTAATATCCTGGGCTTAAAGCCTTATAACCCTGACGATACCAAATTTATGATCGCCGAACTTTCCAGCCGCTATCAGTTTGAGCTGAGTCCCACTCAGCAGGCCTCGATTGCAAAAGTAAGTGGAGGACACGGGGGCCTAATCGCCGCGATTTTCAAAATCCACCGGGGCCATTCACTGCCACACCACGAAGGGTCGCAACTGCAACAATTGCTGGGGTACGATGCTGTCATCGGTGAATGTCGCAAGATCTGGAACAGCCTGGAAGCTCAGGAACAGGATGTGCTGCTGCAACTGTTCAGAGGTGAGCCTGCCATAAATAATCCCGTCGCTTTGGATAATCTAACGGCCAAAGGCATTGCCATCAAGGATACCTCAGGCCGGCCCGCTATCTTCTCGCCGCTTTTTGAGAAGTTTTTGAACGCTATAAGTCTGACGCCTTAGCTAACCCAACTCTTCCCGTACCGTGTAAATTGGCTTGTCCTGGCTTTCGTGGTAGGTGCGGGAGATCATTTCGCCTAACAGCCCCATTGTAATAAACTGCACGCCGACCATCACCAGCAGAATGGCAAAAAGCAAGAGAGGTCGCTCAACCAAGTTGGCCTGGTAAATCAATTTATCCAAGGTTAAATAAAGGCCGATAGCCATGCCCAAACCCAGAGAACCCAGGCCCATCAAGCCAAAAATTTGGATAGGCCGGGTCGAATAACTGAGCAAAAAGCGCACGGTCAGCAGGTCCAGAATAACCCGGGTGATGCGGCCAATGCCGTACTTGCTGCGGCCAAATTGGCGGGAGCGATAGTTGACCGGCACCTCAGCTACGGTCACGCCGTAGTAGCTGGCAATGGCCGGAATGAAGCGGTGCAAGTCGCCGTATAAATTGATACTTTTGACCACGTCGCTGCGGTAGGCTTTGAGAGCGCAGCCGTAATCGTGCAGCCGCACACCGGTGCCGGTCGAAATGAGCCAGTTGGCCGTGGCCGAGGGAACTTTGCGGGTCAGAAAAGAAGAAAAACCCTCTTGCCAGCGTTTGACCCGCCAACCGCTGACTACGTCGTAGCCTTCGTCTATTTTGGCCAGCAAGTCGGGAATGTCAGCCGGATCATTCTGCAAATCGGCGTCCATGGTAACCACAATCTCGCCCTGGGCCCGGTCAAAACCGGCGGCAAAAGCGGCGGTCTGGCCAAAGTTGCGCCGAAAGCGGACCACCCGGACCCGCTCATCCTGAGCACGCAGTTTTTGTAATTCGACAAAACTGCTGTCGCGGCTGCCATCGTCGATACAGATGATTTCAAAGGTGCGTCCTGTCGCTTCCAGGGCCGGTACCAGTTCTTCCAGCAAATGGGGCAGGCTTTCCGCTTCGTTATAAATAGGCAGGACAATAGTGAGTTGCGGCGTCTGCGCAGCTACACCGTTCTGCTCACGAACTGCTTCTTGATTAAAAGTCACTGAAGTGTCAAGGGTTGACACATTTTGATAGGTCACAATTATGATCCTTCCTCTGAGACCACACCGCGCGCGCCGCGCAGCAAATAAATCACCCCGCCAATCAAGCCGGTGCAGACATTGCCAAAAATGTAGACCAACAATGACATAGCCACGGCAATTTCCGGGGGCACGCCTACCTGGCTAAATAACTGGCGATAGGTTCCCTCGCGTACGCCCAGCCCGGCAAAGCTAATGGGTAATAATAACACCAATGAGGTAATCGGCACGAAGATGGCATAATGGGCCAGGCTGGCCTTGGCTCCCAGACCCAAGCCGATGAACACGTTCATGGCAATGAGGGAGATATTGAAGCCAAAGGAGACCAGATAAGCCCGGCCTAACGCTCCCACAGGGTAGCGTTGGAACGATTCGGCCAGGTTGCCGATGACTTTAATATCGCTGAGCCGGCGGAACAACCCCAGACGCGTACGGAGCAAGGTGTAGAGAGGCCGATTGATCAACAGGTAGCCGATCACCAATCCGCCCAAAAAGATAGCCACCGTAAAGTAAGCCACGGCGGAGGGGACTGCTCCCCAATCGGCGATCAGGGCAATGAGCGCAATCGCCTGCAAGGCCGACAGCCCCAGAAAGCGGTCAACCACCACGCTGGTGACAGCATCAGAGCCGCGCTCACTGTGGCGGCTGAGTTCAAGCATGCGCATGGCGTCGCCGCCCAGGCCGCTAGGC
>CAZRYD010000346.1:4679-6497 GCA_964604225.1 uncultured Caldilineaceae bacterium | reverse complement strand
TTATTTGTGCTATAATATCATTATGGAAAGTTGTTATGGCAAGTTTGCCGCAGAGAAACGAGGGTATTTATGGCAACCTCTCTGGAACTAGCGATTACTGCCATTCGGTCCGGCCGCAAAGAAGAAGGGCGGCAGTTGCTCAATTTGCTCATTCAACAGAACCCCAACAATGAAATGGCCTGGCTGTGGATGAGCAGCGTGGTCAACACCGACGAGCAACGCGCCCGCTGCCTCTACCACGTGCTGGCCATTAACCCCGATAACGAATTGGCCCGGCGCGGCTTGCAGCTCTTGGGCATTGTCGTGTCCGACTCGCGCCCGGTCAAAGTGCCGCGCGACTCCCAACCCATTCCCGTGCAACGACCTGAGGCTGAAGCGGCGACTCCCTGGCCCGTGCCACCGGCTGTCCACCCGCTCAAAACCCAACCTCTGGTTCAGGTGCAGCCGCCCGCAGCCAGGGCCGAATCTGCTCCCCCTGCTCCGGCTCCCAACCAAACCGGACCTTTGGCAGAACGACGACCTTTCCGCCTTGATCCTAAAACCATTACCCAGGAATTACCCTTTACGCCCATCCGCGAGCCCTTTGCCGAGCCTGCGCGAAGGTCGCCTTCGGCGTTTATTACTCGCCCAGAGACAGATCAGCCCGCAGCCCAGGATGCTCCACCTCTTCCCCAGCCCGCCCCCATAGAGACATATCAGCCGCAGCAAAACGGCTGGCCGGTCCAACCCTCGGAGCCGGCGCCGGTCCTTTATCCAGGCGCGGGGATGACGCTCATTCCTACAACGCCAGCGGGGGTCCCACTGCCAGATTTTCCGGCCGCGCCGTCGCCTGCGCCCAATCCGGCTGATCCTAACTCTACCGTTACTGAGACTGGTCCGTTGGCCAACAACGCGATGCCAGCCCAGGGACAGGCTCAGTATCCTGCTGTGCCGCCGCAGCAAGGTCTGGCGGCTGGGGTGTCGGCGAATGAGACTCGACCTTCACAACCTATCTGGGTGACTCATTCTAACGTAACCATGAGCATGCCCTCACCGGGGCCTCAAAACCAATCGCCCTACCCTGCGCCGGGCGTTAACTCGAATGTGACCATGGGCATGCCTACTCCATACTTCCAGCCGCAAAACCCGGTTCAGGTCGGGCCGCCTATTCACTCCAATGCCACTATGGGCATGCCGCTGCCGCCGCAAAACAGCCAGTTACCCCATCCCTCCGAACCCGTGCCGGTGATCCACCCGAACGGCACTATGGGCCTGGCCTATCTGCCGGCGCAATTTCAGCCAGCCTTCCCCCAGAATCAGCTTTACCATTCCAGCTCAACCATGGCTATGCCAACGATGACCGAAGCCGAAGCCAGGGCCCGGCTGCTGGCCAGCCAGCCTATGCCGGGCATTCCTGATCCCTACGCGGCTTTACGGCTGGCGGCCAATCCGCCCGACCCCGGCGTCACCGGGGTACGTGCCTCTAAAAAGAGCAGTAAAAAAGCGGGCAAAGAAGAGGATGAGGAAGAAGTCAACCTGCTGGCCGTCATCGTTTTTGGCTCTCTCTCTGTCACTGCGCTGGGGGGCATGGGCATGCTCATTCTGCTATGGTTTACCAGCGTCCCATAAGGTGAGACGAAGAAATAACGACGCGAGGAAGTGAAGGATTTTTTATCACCTCCTCGCGTTTTTGTTACCCCGTTTTTGGCCTTCAACCGGCCAGCAGCACCCACCACACCCTTTTGAGCCGCCAAACAAAATCTTCCCGGCGCAATTGCAGCTCAAAACGGGTGCTGTCGGCAGTTTCGACCAGCACGTGGCGGCCATCGGCTTCATCCC
>CAZRYD010000346.1:0-4669 GCA_964604225.1 uncultured Caldilineaceae bacterium | reverse complement strand
GCCGTGATCCGGTATTTGCGGGCGCGCCAGGTGACGCGCTGGGGGTCTAGTTTACCCTCGTCGTCCATCGCCGCCACCACGCTGACAGGTTCATCGAGAAATTCTTCGTTGGTCATGCATTTCAATCCTTAGCTTAACAAATTTTATCTCTCTCAATTATAACACTCACGTGCATTAAAAAGTAACACTAACCGGCTAAAAAACAAAAAAGCCCGCTTTCACTGAAGAAAACGGGCTTTGGGATAATTAAGGATTAGACAACCGGCACCGGGTGGGAGGGCTGTTGAGGCCGGCCTCGGTGGGTGTGGTCTTGGTCGTTAAGGTGCTGCCGCCACAGGAACGCCAGCGCTATCGAGCCTAGCACCACCACGGCGGCCACCAAAACAGCCAGCACCAGGGCCAGGTTAATTTCGGGCCACAGCAGACCCAGACTCCAGATCAGCAAACCCAAGCCGATTATTTTTAATGCCTTCCACAGGCCAGTCATTATTGCACCTCCAGCGGAGCAAATCGCTGAGTCGTAAGGTCGCGTTGAGGCGGCGCATCGGTTAAGCGCGTGTATTCAACGGTATTCGTCGTAACGGCCGGCTGAACCACGTCGGCCCGAACCGTTTGTATTTCACTCATCACCAGGATGGTCAAAGTCACTGCCAGACAAAAGATCAAAGTAACCAACCCACCATTTAGCATCCATTTTAGCTGTTTCATCGGAGAATCCTCTTTTCTCTCAGAACTGATTATATTGTATCAGGTTTGGCCTGGCTTGTAATCGGCCTCCCGGCTGATTAATATTACGCCAAACAAATGGTCTCAAGCGTAGTACTTTTACGTACTTTGTGTCACTGGCCTACGACATTTGTTGTAGGCTGGCTTACCGTTGTTTGTGGTCTTGATTATATCACCGCAGAGCCGGGTGTGTTGGTCACCAGCACGTCAATTTACCCACGCCAAGACGGCTCATCGCTGATTTTTACTGGGGTTGCTGACAAATGCTGCTTACCTCAGTTCGACGTTTTGCCCAAAATAGACAGGATTTACAGGATTAACAAGATTTTTGACCAATTTTTATCCTGTAAATCTTGTTAATCCTATCGTGTAATAAGAAACTCCGAACTGAGGTTGCTTGGTCAAAACTCTTTAGAAATGACACTATCGTTATCTTATGGTATCATTTGTGTGTTCTGGTGATTCATATCTTGGTAAAGGGTAATGGACAAACAAAAATCGCCCACGTGGTCACAAGTTAAAAAGCAATTGGCCCAATTGGAAGCAAAAGATTTACTGGATATTATTGGGGAGCTGTACAAGCTTAACCAGGATAACAAAGTCTTTCTCAGTTCCCAGTGGGGTCAAGGCACGGCAGAAGTGCTGGTCGAGCCTTATCGCCGGGCGATCAAGCGCGAATTCAACCCCGACCGAGGCTTTCCCAGGATCAAGGTAGGGGCAGCGCGTAAGGCCCTCAATAATTTTAAAAAATCCAGCGCCGACCCGCTGGCCGTGGTCGATTTGATGATCTTTTACGTCGAGCAAGGGGTCATCTGCACCAATAATTACGGCGATATTGACGAAAATTTCTACAGCAGCTTGGAGTCGGTTTATGCGGAGGCGGTGGCATTGCTGCTGCGCTTGGGCAGTCGGGAGTTGATCGAGCAATTCCGGCCCCGCTTGAAGCGGATTGTGAGCGATACAAGCGGCATTGGTTGGGGCTTTCATGACCAGTTGAGTGATATATATTACTCTGAGTATCCGCCTGAATAAGCGTCAGGCGATTAACAAAGTGACCTTGTTGAAAAAGAGCTGGTGGATGAGTGTTTTGCTGCTCTTGCTAGGTATCCTGATGACAGTCAATTACCTGGCCTGGAGTATCTATGCCTATGCCAACACCTCAACCCCTGCTCAAGCGGATGCGGCGATTGTGTTGGGCGCGGCTGCCTGGGGAGAGCGTCCTTCGCCGGTTTTCAGGGAGCGCATCAATCACGCCCTGGAACTCTATCGAACCGGGCAGGTCGGCAAACTGATTTTTACCGGCGGTCAGGCCGACGCCAGCGAACCGGCCGAAGCGGTGGTGGCTCAACGTTACGCCCTTGAGCGGGGTATCCCTGAAGATGACATTTTAATTGAAACCCGCTCCCACTCAACTCGCGAGAACCTTTACTATGCCCACCGGGTGGCCCAGAGGCATAATCTAACTCGGCTGCTCATCGTCAGCGACCCGTTCCACCTGAAACGGGCCGTGTTGATCGCCCAGGACCTGGGCATGGATGCCTACCCGTCTCCCACCCCGACCACGCGTTATCGGAGTTGGCCCAGTCAACTCAGTTTTTTGGCCCGAGAGACTTACTTTTACGGGGCTTACCTGATTTACTATCGCCCGTTTGTTAATTGATGGTTTGAGTCAAACTTGCCCTAATCAGGCCCTGGCAACGGAAGGGGGAACGCCGTGCATATTTCCTATACTTATCTAGCAGGTCCGCCACAACACTTTGAAGCCGAGTCCGACTCGATTATCGTGGGCCGGCTCTGGCGAGGCCAACCGGTTGATTTGGATTTGACCCCCGATAATACCGTTTCGCGCCGCCACGCCCGGCTGACTCATGAAAATGGCATCTATTGGGTGGAGGATTTGGGCAGTACCGGCGGCACCTGGGTTAACGGGCAGCGAATTACGGCCAAAATTCAACTGGCTCCGGAGGATCAAATCACCGTAGGGCAGACCACGCTAGAAATGATCATGGAGCCGGCTCCTCTCATTTCTGGCGAGAGTACGCTTGAGGGTGTTCTGACCAGCAGCGTCAGCGCGGTTGACTCCCCTTCGGCGCTGATTCTGGCGGCGGCCTCGCTGGAAATCATCAAACGCCGCTTGACCGCTTTTTATGAGCTGGGCGCGGCCCTGGGCACAATGGACACCGTGGAGGCGCTGTCAAAGACGATTGTCCAACACTTGCGCCAGGCCATTCCCCGGGCCCAGCGAGCGGCTTTGCTTTTGCAGGATGAGCGGGGCTTGCTGCCCAAAGCCTATGTGCCAGAGAAGGTCAAGCCTTCGATTAGCCTAAATCTGGCCAGGCAGGCCATCGAAAAACAACAAGCTTTCACCTGGCGGCTGCCCATAGCCGAGGAAACCGGCCGGCCCTTTGACAGCGTTATTCTGCACGGTACCCAGTGCGCCATGTATGCCCCCCTCATCTGGAAAGGGGAGGTGCTGGGGGTAGTCTTTGTGGATACAACCAATGTTGGCAGCACTTTTGACGACGACGATTTGCGCATGTTGATGGCCATGGCCAGTCAGGCGGCCATGTTTGTCAAAAATTATGCCTTGCAGCAAGATTTGCGCCGCCAGGAAGTGGTGCGCTCTAACTTACTGCGCCAATTCTCGCCGCAGGTGGCCGAGCGCCTGGAACGGATGCTGAAAGAACCGGGCGACTGGCAGCTTGGCGGTAAACAGGCCGAGCCGGTGACCATTTTGGTCTCCGACGTGCGCGGCTTCACCTCCCTCAGCGCGGGCATGGAGCCGGGCGACGTGGTAGAGCTGCTCAACGAATTGTTCAGTGTTTGCATTCCCATTATATTTAAGTACAACGGCACGGTAGATAAATATGTCGGCGACTCCATTCTGGCTGTTTTTGGCAGCCCGGAACCCGACGAGCGACAGTGGGAGCACGCGCTGCGGGCGGCGCTGGATATGCAGCAGGCCATCGGGGCCCAGAAAGAGAAATGGCAAAGCCGCAACCTGCCGGTCTGCCAGGTGGGGATTGGCATCCATACCGGGGCGATTTTGCACGGCTTTATCGGCGTGGCCGAGCGGATGGAATACACGGTGATTGGCGATACGGTTAATCGGGCGGTGCGCTATTGCGACGGAGCCGGCCGGGAAGAGGTTGTCATTAGCCCGGCGGTTTACGAGCGTGTAGCCGATTTGGTCGAGGCCGAGCCCAAAACCATCCGCACCAAACACCCGGAATCGGAGCCGGATATGGCGGCTTACGTGGTCAAGGCGATGAGATTTAAACCGACCGCTCCCCTGCCAGCTTTAGAATAGACTCAGACTATGAAAGCAATCGGCGTTGATATGATTGAAACGGCTCGCGTGGCCCAGAGCATCGCCCGCTTTGGGGAGCGCTTTCTCAAGCGAGTCTACACCGAGCGGGAGCTGGCTTATTGTCGAGGTCAGGTCAATTCGCTGGCGGCGCGCTGGGCCGCCAAGGAAGCTACGGCCAAGGCCCTGGGCACCGGCATTGGCGCGGTGAGCTGGCAAGAAATCGAGGTAATCAGCCAGACCAATCAGCAACCCACTATCCGGCTGCACGGCGCTGCTGCGACCCTGGCCGAGCAATTGGGTCTGTCGGGTTTTGCGGTCAGCCTGTCGCACACTAAAGATTATGCTATTGCCTTTGTAGTGGGCGAATGAGGGCTTGGGTTTGGAGGAGTTTTATAAAACGTGAAACTGACCTACACTGGCAAATCTTTATGTTCAGGGCTTTCGCTTGTCACTGCTTCGCGTGAACGGAGCGAAGCGGAGTGAAGAATCCCTCAGATATTCGATTGCAAGCCAATGTTCTAGGGATTTTTCGCTCCCTACGGTCGCTCAAAATGACATACAAGCGAAAGTCCTAATAATATAGGTGTCCAGAAAAATTCTTTCTCAACAATCAAGGTAGCAAGTAGCAAAGTA
>CAZRYD010000345.1:0-6513 GCA_964604225.1 uncultured Caldilineaceae bacterium | reverse complement strand
GCCTATGGCCGCTATGCTTTTATTGACGAGCTTTATGTCCGTCCCAGCCATCGAGGGCAAGGAATTGGCCGTCAGACTATCGGCTTTGCTGAGGAAATGTGCCGTGATTTGGAGGTCAAGGCTCTGCATTTAGAGGTAGAACAGGAGAATACCAAGGCCCGGGCCCTGTATACCGCCGTGGGCTTTGTAGATTATAGTCACTATTTGATGACTCGTTGGCTTGTGGGGGAGCCAAACCGGCACGCTATCAAGCTCCCCCCAATTACCTTCACACCGGCGCAAAGTTCAGATATCGACACCCTCTTTAGCCTCAGGCAAGAGACTGGATGCGCGGGCCATGCGGCTGAGGCAGGTAGTCGGGCCAGATTAGGCCGGCTGGTAACCGACAGCTCATTGGGGCGAGTTTGGCTGATTCGAATCAAGGACCAGCCGGTTGGATATGTTGCGCTTACTTTTAGTTACAGCCTGGAGTTTCACGGGCGTGACGCCCTGCTGGATGAACTGTACCTGCCCGACCCATACCGGCAGGATTTTGCTGTAGAGAGTCTTAAATTTGCCCTGGCGGAGTGTCAATCACTGGGGGTAAATGCCGTTCACGTTGAAATGGAACGGGCTAACACGCCGGGCCAAACCCTCTATCGGGCGGCGGGTTTTGCGGATGACAACAGTTATTTGATGACAAAGTGGATTGAATAGTGAGGCGTGAAACGTGAGGGATTAGCGTCGAAGCTTGTCACGTTTCACGGATTACTCTCCGCCGGGGCAAAGAAAACCAAAAGCTTCATGTCTTCGCTGATGGTGTGAAAGCGATGCTCTACATTGGCGGCGACAAAAACCACCGTCCCCGGTTCTACCGCGCGATCCTCTATGCCAACTCGAATGAAACCGCGACCTTCCACCACGTAGTACACCTCATCCTCGGTGTGAGGCTGCTGGGAGTCCACGCCACCGGCCGGTAGGCCGTACAAGCCGACGCTGAGCGACGGCACCCGCAGAAATTCCAGGTAGGATTTTCCTGAATTTTGCTGTTCGATGATCAGTTGAGAAATTTTAAAAGCATCCATATTTAGCTCCAGATGTTGGGAACGATTGACCAAGCCTGTTTGGAATAGAATCCTACAACAATCTGCCGGCCGCTTTTTTAGGCGGTCCCGGTAAAAACTCCCCCAACCCCAAACTGGTCCGGACAAATCAAGCGGGCGGTCATTACCTTTTTTTCTCTTGGTCAGTATAATAGCACTGAGTATAACATATTTATAGATTGACCACCAATGACGAACCCCGGCATATTTCTCTCGGCCGAATGGCGCTACCTGGCGATGCTCAATTATGAGATTGACCCGGTCTGCCTGTTGCCTTACGTACCCAGCGGCACAGAATTAGACTCCTGGAACGGCAAAACATTTGTCAGTATAGTTGGTTTTCTATTTCTTAAGACCAAAGTGTTGGGCTGGTCGATCCCCTTTCACTCCAGTTTTGAAGAGGTCAATCTGCGTTTTTATGTGCGCCGCTCAAGCCCGGAAGGATGGCGGCGGGGCGTGGTCTTTATCAAAGAGATTGTCCCCAAACCCGCCATTGCAATGGTCGCTCGCCGGGTCTACAACGAGAATTATGTCGCCCTATCCATGCGCCACGAGGTCACCGCCAATTTTGTCCCCCCCTCGCTTGTGGTTGAATATGGCTGGAAATCTAAAGAAAAATGGAATCTATTGCAGGTAAACACCAAAGGTGATTTACAAGCCATCACCCCTGGCTCTGAGGAAGAATTTATCACCGAGCATTATTGGGGTTATGCCGCTCAAAAAGATGGCGCTTGTGTAGAATACCAGGTAGAGCATCCATCGTGGCGAGTTTGGCAGGTAAGCGATTATGTTTTTGACTGCGACGTAGCCGGGTTATACGGCGAAACTTTTGTAGAAAGTCTACGGGCCGCGCCAAGTTCCGCTTTTTTAGCCGAGGGATCACCGGTAGTGGTCCGCCAAGGGGTTAAACTTTAAAGGTCAAATCAGGTTCCGCTTATGGTAGGAAGAGATAAAGGCCGCCTGGTACTCAACGAGAATACCAAAAAGAGCCTAAAAACCAAAGCACAGGCTCGCTATCGGCGAGCCAATCGTATGAGCCAGGGCGTTTTAGGCATCATTGTTGACACGGTCCGCAGTTTTCACCATGCTCACGCCACAGAAGGTGCAGCCGCCATCGCCTACTATGCCCTGTTTTCTCTCTTTCCGCTTCTTTTCTTTCTGGTGGCGATTGGCAGTTCAGTGTTAAAGAGTCAACAAGTCCAACAACAAGTGTTGACCTTTGTGACCGAGTCGCTGCCCACAGCCAGGGATTTGGTCGAGAAAAACATCGACCATATGCTGGAAATACGGGGCACGGTTGGGCTGGTGGGTACCATTGGTCTGGTGTGGTCGGCCACGGCTGTGTTTAATGCCCTCACGCATAATATCAACCGGGCCTGGCGCAACGCCGGAAGGCATAATTTTTTAAGGGGACGCTTGATGGCGCTGACTATAGCCGGCAGTGCGATAGGGTTGTTATTGATCTTGTCGCTGTTTATTACCACCGCTTTTAATCTTTTAGCCCAATTCAGTATTCCCCTGCTGGGCGATGTTTCCATCTACAGAACCCTGTTGTGGCGGGTCTTATCCCGGCTGATTCCCTGGGTGTTGATGTATTTGATGTTTCTATTGCTGTATTGGTGGATTCCCAACACCAAGGTTAAATGGTCTGAGGCCAACTGGGGCGCTTTAGTAGCCACCTTTGCCTGGGAAATCAATCGGGCTGGCTTTATCTGGTATCTGAATAGCGGTTTAGCCAGGTATCAGTTAATTTACGGCTCATTGGGCGCGGTCGTAGCCCTCATATTATGGATTTATCTGAGCAGTCTGATTGTCCTTTTTGGGGCGCACTTGAGCGCGGCCATCGCCCAGCATACCCGGCCCAAGGATGAAAAAAAAGGTCTGGCTCGATACCAGACCTATCTAAAACCTTAGCCAACAAAAAGGCCCTAAAGATTTTGAAAACCTTGAGAACCTGGATTTAGCTTACAAAATCTGACCCGACTTGGCCTTTACAAAATACCCCTGACAAGCTTCCTCAATCAGCGCCGGAGACATATGCAGCGGCTCATTGGCGTATTCACACAAGACTTTCACCGCCTTCAAAATATCGCGCGGGTGAACCGATTGCAGCGGTTTGCCTGTTTTCCGATACCACTCATTGAGAAAATAGAGGAACGACTCCCGGTCGACCTCTGGAAAGCCCAGGGCCTGCGCCTGGTTGGCAAAAATTGTGTAAAACATCTTTTCGTCAGGACCAAATACCCCCACCTTGATTTGGATACGACGTAGAAAAGCCCCATCCACCAGGTCATCGGGGTCCAAGTTGGTACTGAACACCAGTAACTGCTTAAACGGTATCTGGAAAGTCATCCCGGAGTTGAGCCGCAAAAAGTCAATCCGCGTTTCCAGCGGCACAATCCAGCGGTTCAAGAGTTGGGTGGGACTAATTTGTTGACGGCCAAAGTCGTCAATGAGGAACATCCCTCCGTTGGCTTTCAACTGCAAAGGCGCTTCGTAGAATTTTGCCACCGGCTCGTAACGCAGGTCCAGGTGTTCCATAGTTAATTCGCCGCCGACCATAACCCCCGGCCGCTGGAATAACCCCCAGCGGTTATCAGCCCCGCCTCGCTCGTCGGTACTAAATTTATGGATCAGGCTGTCATAAATCTGGATAATCGCCCCACCCACGGTAATCGCATAGGGTATCCAGACCGGTTCACCACCGCCCAGCATCTTGGCGATAGCTTCGGAAATGGTGGTTTTACCGTTGCCTGGGGGGCCATACAAAAAGAGCGAGCTGCCGGAATTAACCGCCGGACCAATTTTACGATCAAAATCTTTGGGCAAGATGAGATGAGTTAAAGCCTGCTGAACTTGCGAGCGGGTTAGCTTCTCAATCGTAGCCTGAGCCAGAACGGATTTGGTGTATTTTTCCAGGGGCACTGGCGCTGGGCCCACATATTGGGTTCGTTCAAAGGCTTCCTTGGCCCTGTTTCGCCCCCCGTCGGTCAGGCTATAAACATAGCCCCGCCGTCCCAAGCTGCCAACTGCCTTGGCCACTTCGAGCAGATGTTCCTGCTGCATCCAGGCCAGTAAATCATCAATAATGCGGTAAGGCAGCTTGATGACCTCCTCCGCATGCGTGGCGCTCACTTCACCCTCGTTATACGTCAACCGCAACAGAATATCAACAATCATGCCCTGATTAATATCTAAATCATCCAGCGAAGCCGGCGGGGTCAGGAGTTCGACCATGCCACTAAAACGCAGGATGCTGGGGGCGGTTAATTGGGCGGTACTAGACAGGGTGCGTTGGGGCGAAATAGATCCACCAATGTTGGTTAATTGTTTCAGAGTTCCAGTGGTAGCCATGGCTCTTTCTCCGGTAAATACAGGGTTTTATAGAATTTATCGAGTCAAAGGCAGCGAAAAATTACTTACGAGGCTAATTATACTAAAGGCTTCTTAAATTGTCGAGAGCATTTGTTAAGGTTAAGGTACTATTTACAGGCAATATTCTTAAAACTTTGTCCTATGGTCTCCATTGTACCTTAAAAAATCTAAAGAACGGATCTATTATGGGTTGAAAGGGTCTTGACATTGTGAAAAATTGGGTATAAAATGAGTGTACACTCACTCAATTGAGTGTTTACTCATTCAATTAAATAAGCACTCAACCCGGAGGCTTAGGTGTTAAACGAAAGCATAGATTTCAAAGAGCAGATGGCCGAAACCCGACGCCGGCAAATTTTAATGGGCGCCGCCCAGGTCTTTGCCGAGAAGGGGTATCACAAAGCCACCACCAAAGAGATCGCCCAGACTGCCGGTATTTCCGAAGGAACCATATACAACTACTTCGCCAACAAACGCGAGTTGCTGCTAGCAATGATTGAACTGCTGGCCCTGCAATCTCTCAAAAGCATCATCAACACTCAGCCGCCCGCTGACCCTAAAGAATTTATCAGCATGATTCTCCATGACCGTTATCAACTGGCTCAGGAACGCGGTTACCTGATTATGCCTATCCTGGCCGAAATGTTTACCGATGTAGAGCTGCGCCAGGAGGTTTATCAAAAGCTGGCCATGCCTGTAGCTGGTTTCCTGGAGCGATATATCCAGACCCATATTGACTCCGGCTTGTTTCGCCCGGTTAATCCGGTAATTGCGACTCGCATTTTTATTGGGTCTATCGTCGTAAACTTTGCCATGAAACTGGCTAACCTTGATGCCAGGTATGAAAATATCTCGCCCGACGCTCTGATTGAGGAATTGGTCTCCCTCTTTCTGGGCATGCTTTTAAATCCAGAGCGAGTAGATGAGAAATAAGAAACGAGACACTGGTCGGAACGCCTAACTTCTAATTTCTTCAGGACTTTCGCTCGTATGTCATTTTGAGCGACCGCAGGGAGCGAAAAATCCCTAAAACGTCGGCTTGCAATCGAATATTTGAGGGATTCTTCACTTCGCTCCGCTCCGTTCAGAATGACAAGCGAAAGTCCTATTCTTATTTAGCAGGTAGTTGAGCTATGTTTCGTAGACTCTTTAGTCTAATCCGCAAAGAATTTATCCACATCGTGCGGGATCCGCGCACCTTGGCCATTATGATTGTCATGCCCATCCTCATGCTGATCCTCCTGGGCTATGCCGCCACCACCGATATCGAACACCTGCGTACCGCTGTTTATGACGCCGATAAAACTCCTCAAAGCCGTGATCTCATCGAAGCTTACCAGACCTCCAATTACTTCGATATTGTGCGGTACGTCGAACGAGAAGATGACCTGCGCTATTTGATCGATCACAATGATGTGCGTAGCGCGCTGATTATTCCTGCCGGTTATGGTCGAGATATGGCCGCCCACAAGCGTACCGACGTAGCCTTTCTCGTCGATGGTTCCGACCCAAGCGTGGCCCGCACCGTTTTTGCCGCCTCACAACAAGTGGGGCAGGCAGTTTCAATGAGAATCCTTGAAAAACAATTGGATTTGATTGGCCCCCTGCCTGGAGTGGACGTCAGGCCGCGGGTTTGGTACAACCCCAATCTGAAGAGCTCCCATTTCATGATTCCCGGTACGATCGTGATTATCCTCTTCTTGTTTACCACGCTGTTTACCTCGACCTCCATTGTCCGGGAGCGCGAGTTGGGCACTATTGAGCAATTAATCGTGACGCCCATCCGGCCCATCGAATTAGTTGTGGCCAAGGTATTGCCTTACATTCTGGTCTCTTTCTTCATCATCATCGAGGTGTTAACTCTGGGAGTGTTGATCTTTGGCGTGCCGATTAATGGCAGTATCCCCCTGCTCTTGGGCCTGTGCAGCCTGTTTCTGGTTACCGCACTGGGCATAGGTATCTTCATTTCCAGTGTCGCCAAGACCCAAGTGGAGGCGTTTTTAATGACCTTTGCCACCATCATGCCCACCGTCTTCTTGAGCGGCTTCTTTTTTCC
>CAZRYD010000344.1:0-6640 GCA_964604225.1 uncultured Caldilineaceae bacterium | reverse complement strand
ATGGCCAGGATATTACCTGGCAGATTCGCAGCCCGGAAGTGGAAACTTTTGTGTCTTTGGTTTCCTCCTTTCCTCGCGTTCGGGCCGCTTTGACGGCGCAGCAGCGCCGTATCGCCGCCGCCGGTTCAATTGTGATGGTCGGGCGCGATATTGGTACAGTGGTTTTGCCGGAAGCCGATTTAAAGATTTTTATGCGGGCTTCGGCCGAAGAGCGGGCGCGGCGTCGCTACCACGAAATTCTGGCCCAGGGCAAAATAGCCAATTTAGCCGAAATCTTGACGGCCATGCGGGAACGCGACAAGCAAGATCAAGAAAAACCTATTTCGCCGATGATACCAGCCTTCGATGCCGTAATTATCGAAACCGATAATATGAGCATCGAAGAAGTGTTGGCCCAACTGGAACAACTGATCACCACCGTCTCAACAGTAAGTTAGATAGAAACGAAAGATAATTTTTTGGTAATTTATGCCCCAGAGTCATCTATCTCAGCCCTCGCTGGCGCAGAAAATTTTAGTGCGGCTGTTGCGTTTTTTGATGAAATTGCTGCTGCGGCTGGAATCAACAGGGCTGGAGAATATTCCCACCACCGGGCCGGTCATCATTATTATCAATCACATTGCTTTTTTAGACCCACTGGTGGTCTGCGGGGTGTCGCCCCGGCTGGTTATTCCCATGGCCAAAAAAGAGGCATTTGACTCCTTTTTTTGGCGGCCGTTTCTCAAACTGTACGGAGCCATTCCGGTGCAGCGCGGCGAAGCCGATACCGGCGCCATCAAGGCCGCCTTGCGAGTTCTCAAGCAGCAAGGAGCTATCCTAATGGCTCCCGAAGGCACCCGCAGTCCCACCTACCAATTGCAGCCCGGTAAAGAAGGCGCAGCTCTGATTGCCTTGCGCAGCCAAGCCACTTTGGTGCCCATAGGCATCACCGGCACACATCAAATAAAAGTCCACTTGATCCGCTTCAAGCGTGCTCCGGTTCGCTTGAGTGTCGGACATGCCATTCGGTTACACTCAACCTGGCTCAATGGCCGCATGTCTCGCACCGAAACAGCCGCCATGACCCAGGAATTAATGGTTTGCCTGGCTCAGCAATTGCCGCCTGAGTTTCGGGGCGTATATCGTCACCTGCAAGACGCCCCAAAGGTTTATTTCAGCAAAGAAAGCTCTCCTTCATAAGGGCCGCCGAAAAAATACACCCAATTTTTGGGGTATGATATAACCCAAATATCTGGTACAATAGAGTGTAGGTAAAAACTCTTCACTGGTACTCCGTTCAGTTATTTCTAACTCTAACCAAATTCCTATTAACTTTTTACGGATTTCTTGCCTGTCTGCTATAAAATAAAGATGGGTTATCACTTGAGCGAAATTTTGAGAAAGGAGGCAAAACTAAACGGGGCTAAAACGAGCGCCTGACCCAACTGCTAAGGCTGAAGGCGGAAGGATGAAGACGGATTCTTATCCTTCATCCCTCATCCTTCAGCCTTATGTAGTTGGGTGACGAGGAGCAGGTTTATCGAAATTATCGGCGGATGACCTGCCGGGAAGCCACAGCCCGCCCTGTCCCCACCTCCCCCTGGGGCATTTAAAACCTTTTCACAAAACCGACAAGTAATTGGCGGCACAAAAGAGAAGGTAGTGGCCTATTTAAGCTATCAGGGTGCTATTACCAGGTTACCTGGTATAACCTCCCCTCGCTCATGCCAGATAGCGGCAAAGACCCATCTTTAAACAAGCCCATTTATTTTAATATGACCGCAGACCACCGCTGGCTGACCTATGTCAGCTCATTGGTGCTTATGTTTGGCTATGGTTCATAGCAAAATTTGGCCTAGCCAGCGTAAGTCTGACGCTACCGGAGACTCTTTTGGGTTGAGCCGGAGTCTATCCATATTTTACGGCGATCTGCGGTCGGCTGTCGGCAGTTAGGACGACAAGCACACCCAACTAAAATGCAGCCAAGTCTGAAAGGAAAAGTTAATTACTATGTGTGGTATTGTTGGCTATGTCGGAACAAAGAACGCTTCAACCATCGTTATTGACGGCTTAAAAAAATTAGAATATCGCGGCTACGACTCAGCCGGGATTGCTTCAGTCAACGGTGATCTGGATATTCGCCGGGCCGAAGGCAAACTGATCAACCTGGAAACAAAGTTAAAAGAAGCACCGCTGGTGGGTCATCTGGCCATTGGGCATACGCGTTGGGCCACCCATGGCGCACCCATAGAACGCAACGCGCACCCGCATGCGGATGAAACGAACGCTATCGCCGTCGTCCAAAACGGCATTGTGGAGAATTTCATGACCTTGCGCAGCCAACTGCAACAAGAGGGGCATGAGTTCAAATCCGATACTGACACGGAAGTCATCACCCATTTAATTGATAAATTTTTAGCTGAGGGCGACGATCTGGTGGCAGCCTGCCGCCGGGCCTTTCGCCAGTTACAAGGGGCGCATGCCATCGCCGTGGTCAGTAAGCGGGAGCCCGACAAGATTGTGACGGTGCGGTTGGGCAACGCCGGCGGGGTGATTGTCGGCCTGGGACAGGGTGAAAACTACCTGGCCTCCGATATCCCGGCCATTCTGGAACACACCCAACGCGTTGTTTTTCTGGAAGACCGGGAGATGGCCGTCATTACGGCGGCAGGGGTCAATTTTAGCCGACTTGACGGTCAAGCTATGACCAAAGAAGTCCACCTGGTTACCTGGGACCCCATCAGCGCCGTGAAAGGCCCCTACCGTCATTTTATGCAAAAAGAGATTTATGAGCAGCCCCAATCCATTCAAAGCACCATTCGCGGGCGGATTGATTTCACCACCGGCCAGGTTCACCTGGAGGAATTACCGCTCACTACCGCCGAAGCCAAAGCCATCGAACGCCTCGTTATCGTGGCCTGCGGTACCTCCGCTTATGCCGGGCAGGTGGGCAAATTTCTGATCGAGAAACTGGCCAGAGTCAACGTGTCGGTGGATTATGCCTCGGAGTTTCGCTACCGTGACCCGCTGATCGACGACAAAACCGTCGTTCTGGCCATCACCCAATCCGGCGAAACCGTGGACACCCTGGCCGCCCTGGAGGAAGCCCGAGGCAAAGGGGCCAAAATCTGGAGTATTGTCAATGCGCATGGCAGCATGGCCCACCGCATTAGTGATGGAGCCATTTTGATGCAGGCCGGACCGGAAATCGGCGTGGCCAGTACCAAGGCTTTCACCACCACCCTGGCCGATCTGTTCCTGCTGGGTATGTACCTGGGACAACTACGGGGCGTACTTGCCGCTACAGAGAGTTTTGAGTTAGCTCAGGCGTTAGCGCATCTGCCGGAACTGACCGGTCAAGTGCTGGCCGAGGGTTATAATGACTACGAAAAACTGGCCAATCTGTATCACAAGCAAGAGCATTTTCTGTTTTTAGGCCGGGGTCTCAATTACCCAATTGCGCTCGAAGGGGCGTTGAAACTTAAAGAAATCAGCTATATCCACGCCGAAGGCTATCCGGCTGGGGAAATGAAACACGGCCCTATTGCTTTGATTGACGACAATATGCCGGTCGTTTGCATTGTAACCCAGGATCATGTCTACGATAAAATGATTAGCCAGATTGAGCAGGTGCGTGCCCGCAAAGGGATTGTCATTTCGCTGATCAATGAAGGGGATGACGAGGTTGCCCAAAAATCCGATCACATCCTGCAAATCCCCAAAGCCCACCCGCTGCTGACGCCCATCTTGTCGGTTATTCCGCTGCAATTGTTGGCCTATCACACCGCCATCTGGCGTGGGGCCGACGTGGATCAGCCAAGAAATCTGGCCAAAAGCGTCACCGTGGAGTAAACAGGCTCATTGGAGTAATGATATATGATATGCTTGAATATCCATTCCTCCTTGGAGCGGTCGGTGAACACAGGAATTGGCCTGGTCCCAGGGCAGAATCGGCATCCCCGACCATGACCAGGGCTGGCGCGTTGTTGGACCGAATGTCCACTGACCGCCAGCCCTTGAACACCAGGACAAAGCCCTGTTACGCACTCCGCACCGGCCGGCAGGAAAGAAGACCGACGCCTGAACTATGCGCTTTTGTTTCGACAAGTTTCAGAGTGGCGTTGCTCCCATCTCTAAAGAATGGTTTCATTTGGTTGGACCGGCCTTTTGCGTTAGTGGCGGGTGGGTGGGTGTAGACAAGGTTCAGGAGCAGAAAAAACTCAAAGCCAGCAAACTGCTCGACAACGGCGACGAATCCCACCCGTCCACTTCGCCTGGTTAGTCGCGTTTCGGCTCGTAATTAAGAACAACAATTCCGCAGTCAAATGAGGTAGATTTTACTAAGGTCAGATTTTGTTTGCGGTCAAGTTCTTTGAAAATTGTCATTCCGTTCCCAATGGCAGTGGGATTAATGAATAAATGAAACTCGTCAATCAGTCCGTGTTTGATGAGAGCCGATACAAAAGTCGCACCGCCATAAGCGATGATGTCTTGGCCGGCTTGGTTTTTTAGCTTCGTGATTTCGTCAACCAGGTCACCTTTGGCTAAAACAGTATTGTCCCATGCTGATTGGTCAAGTGTTTGGGTAAAAACAACTTTGGGGGTATCCGTAAATTTCTGACCGGCTGTAAATTCTGGGTGATTCGGATCTGCCGCCACGCCAGCCCAGTGAGGAATGAACCCTTCGGCCAGTTTTCGTCCAAGAACAATGCAGTCAACAGGTTCAGTTATATCTGTAACATATTGTTTTAATTCGTCGTCCCAATTCCACGCCATAAAGTCCATTTCGCCATTTGGCCCCGCAATGTATCCGTCAACGGTCATTTGTACTTGAAGTTTTAATTTTCTCATTGTCGTTTTTTCCTTTATTTATTATGAAATTGTTTCATCGCTTATTTCTTTTGGGCCAGCTTGTGAGAGAGGATGACCGTGCCTGAAGGGAGGGGTTTTGCGTCTACAAGCTCCAGCGTCGTCGAGTCCATCCCCTCAAAAATGCGTTTACCACTGCCCCAAATGACGGGTACAACCCAAAGGCGATGCTCATCAATGAGGCTGTGCTGTAGCAGTGTATGGACCAAACGGCCGGTGCCGTAAATCAAGATGTCTTGACCGGGCTGCTGCTTGAGCCGGGAGACTTCTTCGGCCACATTACCCTTGAGCAGCGTGGAGTTGGTCCAGGTGAGCGGCTCGGCCAACGTCGTCGAAACGACATATTTGGCCATACTGTTGATCTTGTCGGCAAAATCACCTGTTCTGGAGGGCCAGGCTTCGGCAAACCCCTGATACGTCTCTCGCCCCAGCAGAAGAGCGTCTGCGGCAAAGAGTTGTTCGCTGGCAAATTTCCCCGCTTCCTCGTCAAAGTAGTTGAGGGACCAGTGATGGGGATTTTCTATGACCCCATCCAGGGTAACAAAGGTTGAAACAATGATCCTTCTCATATTAATTCTCCTTTTATTGTGGTGATGTTTATTGCTTACACTGGCATCATAACACAATAAAAGGAGCCTGTCTTGAACAAAAACGACAGCTATTCAGATTTGCCTGTACGCAGGATTTGGGCGGGAGTTTGGCCGATGAAATGCTTTAGCGAGCGGGTTAGATGGGGCTGGTCGGCATAGCCGGCGTGATACACGGCATCGGCGATGGCAAGACCCTGCCCCAGGAGGGTGACAGCCTGGCGGGCGCGCTCGATTTGATCGAAGGTGCCACGGGTCAAGCCGGTAGCGTGTAGAAAACGACGCTGCACCGAGCGCAGCGACATGTCTAGCGGCCGGTTTTGTAATACCGCCTCAACCACCGGTTCATGCACCAGCAGCCCTTGCCGTACCAATCTGGCGACGAAGGTATCGGCATTATCAAAATCAGGAAATTGCCAAGCCGAGCCATGCAGCCAGAAGGACTGGCTGCTGGCTTCGGGCAGGGTTGAATCGTTTCGATCCAGCAGCTTGGTGAGGGGCAGATGGGGTATAAACGCCCCATGTTTAAAGACGATGCCAAAAAATTCGGCCTCGGCCGGGCAGTCTGCGGTTGATGCTTTTGTCTCCGGTCCCCGTATGGTCAGGTTTGTCTTGCCCTGATAAGTGGTAATGACCATCTCCCAGTGATTCTCGGCAGCAGAGGTAAAAGAGCCGCTGTGCTCACTGCGGGTTCGCCAGACCTTTTCAACAAAGGGCGAATCCGATAATCTTTCTTCAAAGTCAAAATTCATGTTGTGGCTGTCCCCCTGGAAAATCTTTGAGCTGAACGGGCGCGTACCCGTTCAGCCTCTTCTTCGCGGTTTTTCGTTGGCGCGTTTGTCTCCAGCGAGTTGAGCAGGGTGTGGGTGATAGCGGCTATCTCGTCAACGGCTGCCAGGAAGGCCGCTTCATTGGCTTTGGAGGGCTGGTTGAAGCCGCTGACCTTACGCACAAATTGTAAGGCGGCGGCCCGAACTTCGTCCTCGGTCACGGGGGGTTCAAAGTTGAAGAGAGGCTTGATGTTTCTACACATAAGCATTATCCTTCAGGACTTACGCAAATTATGTCATTTTGAGCGACGAAGGAGCGAAAAATCCCTGAAACCTACGCTTGCAAACAAATTTTTGAGGGATTCTTCACTCCGCTACGCTCCGAGTGTTACACTGAGTGTCAAATTTTGGTCATCGAAATGGTTGATGAGTTAA
>CAZRYD010000343.1:0-6661 GCA_964604225.1 uncultured Caldilineaceae bacterium | reverse complement strand
AATTTTGGGGTCATTGCTACATCCCGGTAAGCTGTTTAGCTGCCACAATCGTAGAGCGATACCTGCATGCCTCTGGAGCCGGGCGATAGAGGGCGATCATAGCTAGCAGAGCCTGGCGCTCCCCGCGTACCATCGGGCGCTCCGAAGTTACTTGTCGCCGTCTCGAAGCCCTCCACCGGGGTGCAGTGCGCACTGACCCAGGTGGAAATATTCGATTGCCCGCCGGGACCAGGGCCGCCACCGCCAGGACCATCGCCGCCCCAGTAAACGTAACGCAGCTTGCCCTCAGCCACCAGCCGGGCCATATCGTCGCTGCTAACAACCTGGTCTACGCCATTGAACCCGCCGAGGTACAGCACCGGGCGACCGGTAGCAATCACATAGTCCGCGCCTTGCATCGAGCTGGGGACAGCCATCAAATAAGTCATATTTTGAGTGCGCGGCTCCAGGTAATCCAGGAGGGCCTGGTTCACCTGCAATCCGCTTTGCCTCATAAGGCCAGATGGCCCTTCATCATAACCATCTGGTAGTGAGGGCAGTTCTGACGAAGGTTGGCTGTAAGCGCGTGGCAGCGACGGTGGCCCAAACGAGCGCCCACCATAGGCGCTTGGCAATGATTGATTGGCGCTGGCGTTAAATGTGGTCAAGCCCGACCAGATCCCCGGTGTGAGCAGGAGCGCCGCGATGACACAGGCAAAGCCAAGCCTGGTCCCGCGCGGCCAGCGGCGAACGGCCGAGATAATGAGCAGCCCCGCGCCAATAATGAACAGCACAATGATTGGCGGCAGCCACCAGGCCGTACTTTCAAAAGTCGTCGCGGTGATAAATTGTAATCCCAACGTTGCACTCGCCGCCGCCAGCAGCAGGCCCAAGGCCAGCCAGGGGCGTTGTTCGCGCATGCGCCACAGTTCAACACTCCCGATGCCCACCAGTGCGGCCAGCGGAGCGCCCAACATAGATAGATAATATTCGTGGAAAAACTGGGCGATACTGAAGAAGGTCGCGCCGGTGAGCAGCCAGCCGCCCCAGAGCACAAAGGTCTGGTGTCCGGGGGCAAGCGGCCAGCGCCAGCGCGGGCGAAACGCCAGCAGTCCGGCGCTGCACAATCCAAAAGGCAGCAGCCAACTGACTTCTTTACTTAACGGCGTTGTAAACAGGCGCAGTGGACCGGCTTGCCCGGAACCGGGCAAACTGCCGCCCGAACCCCCTGGCCCACCCGGCCCAGGCCGGTCCTGCCGCGGAAACGGGCCATTCGGGCCTTGACCGGGCAGCGGAAATGAACCATTTGTCCCCGGCTCAAATGATGGAGGTGCGCCGTTTGGGCCTGCCCCCGGCTGAGGGAAGCCTCGGTATGCTCCATTGGGTGGCCGCATGCCACCGCCAGGCCCGCCCATGCCGGTCAAACGTTGCAGGCCATTGTACCCCAGCGCGAGGCTGAGCACTGAATTGTCGCCGCTGCTGCCCACGTAAGGACGCTGATCAGCCGGAGTTAAATCAACGGCGACCGCCCAGGAGAGCGAAACAATCAGTAACAAGGCCGTAGCCAGGAGTAAGTTGGTTAGCTTGTGCCATAGACTCTCCTTGGCGCCAAAGAAATATAGTGCAGAAAAGGCAGGCAGGGGTAGATAGGCCTGGAGCATCTTGATGTTGAAACCCAGACCGACCAGCACGGCTCCCAGCAACAGGTAACGGCGCTGGCTGCTCTCCGTCGCCTTAATGAAGGCCCAGGCTGCTAATAGTAGGGTCAAGATCAGCAGACTGTCAATCGTATTGTTCCGATCCGTAGCCACGACAACCGGCGTAATCGCCAGGGCCAGCGCCGCCAGCAGTCCCGCCACTGTTCCAAACGAGCGCCGGACGAGATGGTAGATCACAACTATCGAAAGCAGGCCGGCCACAAGCTCCGGCAGCAGCACGGCGAAACCGTTCACTCCAAGAAAGTAGGCCGAGATGGTCTGGAGCCACAGGCCCAGGGGAGGCTTGTCCACGCTCACCGCACCCCCTGGTTCGGCGGCCACAAAGAAAAAGTTATGCCAGGACTGGAGCATGCTCTCGACCGCTGCGGTGTAGTAATGGTTGGCATAACCGAGCGTCTCCAAATTGGCAAAGCGCAGAGCCGCTGCCAGGGCTACAATCATTCCCAGCGCCAGCAGCCGGAGGATATGGGGCGGCAGCCGCAGCGTTTCTACCTGAATGGGCTGGGTGGCCGGTACGTTAAACGACGTTGTTCTCATTTTATATCTCGTTCTGCTGAAGTAACTCTCTTAATTGCCGCATTGAAAAAGGTTTGGTCAAAAAACCGGCCAGTTGAGTTGAGCCTGCCATGGCCTGGATTTCCTCATAACTGTGCCCTCCCGTCACCAAGATAACGGGGATTTTGGGAGAAATTTGCTGGGCGACTTGGGCTAAATCCAGGCCGTTCATTTGGGGCATATCATAATCGGTCAAAATCAGGTCGAAGCCTTGCTTTTGCAATTCAGCCAAAGCGGTAGCGCCATCCTCAACGGCAGTGATCTGATAATCCGGCAAGAGATGTTCGACCGCAATCGCTAACGCCGTTAGAACTATTTCATTATCGTCTACAATCAAGACTCGTTTTTGGCCTGTTGGGGAAAATGTCCCTACCGAAATAAGTTGAGTGGTTGTTGTTGCCATTGGATCTCCCGGTGCTGTATTAAACTGATCTATGACTTTAGTCAAAAAGACTATATCAAAAAGATATTCAGAAGTTGTTAAGAAGCCATTTAAATTTTGTTTAATAAGCGTTGAGTTTAAATATCATTCGAGCAGATACAGGATATTAATGAGTTTGCCGAAATGATACGCGCCGATGTAGAATTGATAACCGAAGATTTTGAAGCCCGGCGTAGAATCACTGACCTTCTGGACGTTCAGCTTAAACTCATCGTCGAAGATGACCAAAAGGTAGTTTACATCTCCTGTAGACTGAGCCGGGAAAAATTATCAATTATGAAGCCAAAAAGGAGTTTTTTACCATGAGCAAACTAGCCGAATGCCCCGAATGCGCGGCTGAGGTCAGCCTGCCCGACGATGTGATGGAGGGCGAAATTGTTCAGTGCGCCGACTGCAGCGCGGAATTGGAAGTAGTCAGCCTGGACCCGCTCACCCTGGAACTGGCCCCCGAAGAAGAAGAGGATTGGGGGGAATGAGCGAGTCAACGAATGGCGAATGGCGAATGAAGAGCCTCAACAAAAATTCGCCATTCGCCTATTCGCCATTCATCATTCAAAATTTATCACCGAGGACTGAGACTTGAAAATCGCTATTCTGCTTTCCCGCGTACGGGTTGAAGAGAAACTGCTGCTGCAAGCCTTTGAACAGCGTGGTCTGCCGGTTGAAGTGATTGACGACCGGGAGGTCATTTTTGATCTGCACCATAATACTTGGAGCCACTACGACGTCGTCGTCGAGCGCTGCGTCACCCAATCGCGGGCTTTGTATGCCCTGCGAATTTTGAACGATTGGGGTGTGCCGACGGTCAATACCCATCGCGTCGTCCAGCTTTGTGGCGACAAGCTGGAAACCTCGTCGGCGTTGGTGCGCGACCATATCCCTTCGCCCCGCATCAAAGTGGCTTTTGACCCGGAGACGGCCCTGGCCGCCATCGAGGAGATGGGCTACCCGGTCATCTTGAAGCCGGTCGTCGGCTCGTGGGGGCGACTATTATCCAAAATCAACGACCGCGAGGCGGCGGAGTCTATTTTGGAGCACAAGGATGTGCTGGGCAGCTATCAACATTCCATTTTTTATATTCAAGAATATATTGACAAACCGGCGCGCGATATTCGCAGCTTTGTCGTGGGCGATGACAATATCGCGGCGATTTATCGCTACAGCGAGCACTGGATCACCAACACGGCTCGTGGCGGCCGGGCCGAAAATTGCCCTGTCACCCCTGAGGTTGCCCAGCTTTCTCTGGCGGCGGCCAAAGCCGTCGGCGGTGGGGTGGTGGCGGTGGACCTGCTGGAAACCCAGGATGGCCGGCTGTTGGTTAATGAAGTCAACCACACTATGGAATTCCGCAACAGCATTGACACCACCGGGGTCAACATCCCGGCGGTGGTGGTAGATTACGTGGTGAAGGTGGGCCGGGGAGAGATTTGATGTTAAATAAACTAAGCGTTAGTATCGTCGGGGGCAGCGGCTACGTGGGCGGCGAGTTGCTGCGGCTGCTCTTATTTCACCCCCATGTCGCCGTCAAACAAATCACCAGCGCCAGCCAGTTTGGCAAATTTGCCCACGCGGCCCACCCCAACCTGCGCGGCGTCACCGACCTCCAGTTCAGCCACCCCGACAGCCTGGAACCGTGTGATTTACTCTTTCTGGCCCAGCCGCACGGCGAGTCGAGTAAAAATATTGAGCGTTTCGCCGGGCTGGCCGAGCGCCTTGTGGACACCTCCGCCGACTTCCGCCTGCGCGACCCGGCTGTCTATGCGCACTGGTACGGTGAGCCGCATCCCGCCCCGGCCTGGCTGGACAAATTTGTCTACGGCCTGCCGGAGCGATACCGGGCCGAACTGGCGGCAGCCAAATACGCCAGCGGCGTCGGCTGCAACGCTACCGTGACCAACCTGGCCCTGGCCCCCCTGGCCGATGCCGGGCTGCTGGCCGGTGCTCAGGTGGTGGCCGACGTCAAGGTTGGCTCGTCGGAGGGGGGCGCGCGGCCCAACGAAGGCTCCCATCACCCGGAGCGCAGCGGGGCGGTGCGCTCCTTCAAGCCGACCGGCCATCGCCACCAGGCCGAAGTCCGGCAAGCCCTGGGCGATGATTTTGAGTTGTACATGTCGGTTACCTCGGTTGAACTGATTCGCGGGGCGCTGGTGACGGCTCACTGCCTGCTGAACCAAAAGCTGGACGAAAAAGATGTATGGAAAGTTTACCGGCAGGCTTACAAGCAAGAGCCATTTATCCGGCTGGTCAAGCAGAAAACCGGCATTTTTCGCTACCCGGAGCCAAAGCTGCTGGCCGGGACGAATTTTTGCGATGTCGGCTTTGAAGTCGAAGAGGGCGCCAACCGGGTCGTGGTGATTGCTGCGATTGACAACCTGATGAAGGGCGCCGCCGGCAGCGCGGTGCAGGCCATGAATGTCATGCTCGGCTGGCCGGAAACAACCGGACTGGCATTTCCGGGGCTGCATCCGCTATAGTCTTAAGCCATAAAAATTGTTAGCTTGCCTCATTAATCCAAATCTCTTTCCACAATGACCCAATCAGAAAACACCTACGCCCTTCTGGCCCTCTGTGCCAGAGCGCAGGGCCATCCAACCCAATACCAACACCTGCGAGAACAAGCGGCCAAACTCACCAATTGGAACACTCTCCCCACCGAAGCCGAAAACCACGGCCTGACTCCGCTGATTTACACCCACCTCCAAGCCGCCGATATTCCCATACCCAACCCTATCAAAAAACAGTTGCAGACCCGCACTATCCAACACGCCCACGCCAACCGAGTGAGAGCCAAAACCCTGGCCGAAATTCTGACCTCCTTTCAATCTACTGGAATTGACGCGCTGGTACTCAAAGGCGCAGCCCTGGCTCACCTGGTTTACCCGCAGCCGGGCTTGCGCTCGATGCGTGATGTGGATGTATTGGTCAGCCGGTCGCAGGCGCGACAGGCGCAAAGCCTGCTGGCTGAGTTAGGCTTCAACGCTCCTCTGCCCGGCGATGCCCTACCTGCCAAGCATTTACCCAACGCCCAACGCGAAGCCGAAGGATTACCGGTCAGCATCGAACTGCACCACAACCTCTATTCCAATGGTACTCCCACCACCGAAATTGAGGCGCTGCGTCTTCGAGCCATTCCCTTCACCATCGAAAACGTGACCGCCTACACTCTGAGCCACGCGGATATGCTGGAGCACATCTATCAACACATGCGAGTAAACATCCTACTTGATTCGCTGCGGTTGGTTTGGATTGCCGACCTGGTCAGCCTGACCGAACACTTTGCTACCGAAATTGACTGGCCGCGAGTCAGCCCTCTTGTTTGTAATGCGCTGGCTCTGTGCCACTGGTTGACCCCGCTTTCCGAGGAATTGCTTAAGGCTGCGGTCATCAAAATTGGCCGTCCGCCGCAGGGCATCGGTCACGAATTTCAAGGCTGGCCCCGCTACTCGCTGACCGCCCAACGCCACAAAGGCTATGGCGGCATTTTGCGCGATAGTTTTTTTCCCGCCGAATGGTGGCTGCGCTTTTACTACGGCCTGCCTTCCGGCCCTTCGACAAAGCTCAGGATAGACCCGGCTTTGTGGTGGGGACGTTGGGTGCGCCACCCGCTGCATATCTTGGGGTGGATAGGCCATTACTTCCGGCATCGGGCCAAACACAATTAACAATTGACAATTGACAATTCACCATTGACATCAGATTTGCCATTTTGCCCCCTTTGTTTTAACATAGGACACGTTCTCAATTTATCTCACGAGGGGTAGAGATGCCGCATGTCTTACCTTACCTTACCTTACCTTACCTTACCTTACCTTACCTTACCTTACCTTCCTTGCGCCTGCCTGAATGAGTTTGACCGGCTAAAGCGGGCCGTCCCAAACGCACAGCCTAACGAAACCTTAGACCCGAAGGGTTTGGGGCGATATCCATTCGCCCGGCCTTCGGGTGTTTTATTTTAAACCAAAAGAGG
>CAZRYD010000342.1:0-6664 GCA_964604225.1 uncultured Caldilineaceae bacterium | reverse complement strand
AGCAAGGTAGCAAAAAAGTTTTTGCCACTCTGCTACCTTGCTACTATGTTGTTAAATAAATACAGGCGCGACGGTCATTGGTTCATTGTTGACTATCGCCATCGGTCTGGTGCTGACCATAGCCGTGGCCTGATCCAGGCCGACAATCGCGGCGGCGGCGTCACGGGCGGCGCTCAGCGTGGGCGGACGGTGATAGGTATGGTGGGCGTCTGAGGAAATGAGGTGGGCCATGCCGTGGCGCAGCATGGTTTCAGCCGTTTTCTTGGCCCGCCAGTCACCATTGCCGGTCAGGCTGGAGGCCGTAATTTGGGTGAGCCCGCCACGAGCCAAGAATGGCTCGATCAGCGCCAGGTTCTCCTGAATGGGCCGAATGCGCTCCGGGTGGGCCATAATGGGTGTATAGCCGCGCTCAAACAACTCAAAAAGCATCGCGTCGGTCTGTTTGTCATAATGAGCAAAAAGCGGTTCGGCCAAAACGTAAAGACTGCTGCCCAATGGTCCGGCTAAATTGTTGTCCCAATCGTCAAACATATCATCATACAGGCGGACTTCGTGACCGGCGAGCAGGGTTAGCGGGAGACCGGCTTGATCGAATTCTGCCTGCAATTGAGCGACACGCTGAGCGACTTCC
This sequence comes from uncultured Caldilineaceae bacterium, assembly GCA_964604225.1. Classification (GTDB taxonomy): domain Bacteria; phylum Chloroflexota; class Anaerolineae; order 4572-78; family J111; genus DSQQ01. Next base: position 6,033 of record CAZRYD010000342.1, on the reverse strand, counting down.
AGGCGTGAGAGGGGCGTGTAATCGCGATGATGCGGCGTGGCAAACAGATGAGTCAGGCCATCTGCCACCGCCTGGCGAGCCATCGCCAGGCTCTCGGCCAGATCGCGGGCGCCATCGTCCACGCCAGGAAGAATGTGGGTGTGAATGTCAATCATGGGGTTCGGATTCCTTGCCTAAAAGATATGGGGGACGATGAGCGCCCCCCGGATATGGTTGTTGTTAAGCAGTAGAAAAAATATTGAGGCTCAGGTTATTTTTTCATGCATATTGTAATGTAGCATCTACTTGGGCGTGGGTCAACATGGCCCCAATGAGCCGGGCATTGACTTTTTCCAGGCGGTCTTTGGCCGCTTTGACGTGATCGCGTTTGGTGCCGCCGGCCTTCACCACCAATAAAACACCATCAACATTGGCCGCCAAAAGGGAGGCATCGTTGACTGTGACGATAGGCGGCGCGTCGAAAATAACGATCTCGGCCAGGCTGGCTAACTGGGCGATGATGTCGGCCATTTTGTTGGAGGCTAATAGTTGGCTGGGAATCGGCGGCAGCGGGCCGCTGGTGAGCACTTGCAGGCTGGTATTGGGGACAGCCTGGAGCGGCGGCTGCTTGAAGGCGCTGTCGTCTCGAAAGAGATTGGTAAAGCCCTTCTCGTTGGCTAAACCAAAAAGAGTGTGCTGGGCCGGTTTACGCAGGTCTGCGTCGACCAGGATAACGGGCCGGTCGCCATCGGCCATGGCCACGGCCAGATTGGCCACGGCCATGCTTTTGCCCTCGGTGGGCGCGGCAGAAGTGACCAATAAGGTGCGCAGGTGATGGTCAACGCTGGCAAATTCAAGGTTGGTGCGCAGCGTGCGGTAGGCCTCGGCGGCGGCTGAACGGGGATCGGTTAGGGTAATGATAGCATCAGTTGGCATAATTTACTCTGAAGAGTGACCGGAGACGGGAGACCGAAGATTGGGTTATATCCCGGTCCCCCGTCTCCGGTCCCCGGTCTGTTTTTAGTTTGTGCCTCGTAAACCAGGGACAAGCTGGCGGCGTTTTTCGCCGGCAGAATGGGGTGTATCGCCGGAAACCGGGGGAATGGCCCCTAAAACGGCTACACCAATCACGCGCTCAACATCGCCGGCGGTACGGAGGGTGTCCATTTCCAGCCACTCTAAAAAGAAAATCACGATGGCCCCCACCAACACTCCAAACAGACCCCCGGCCAGGGTGTTGATTTTAGTTTGAGGCGTATATTGTTCGTAACCTAAGTTGTAAACGCTGTCCAGCATCTTTACGTCGATCCGGTCGCGCTTGTCCTGCTGCTGGTTCCACTGGTCACGGTCTTCAATAAAGACTTTGGCCATTGTATCTACGATATCCATGGCGACTTTGGGGTCGCGGTCGCGGGCTTCGATTTCCAGGGTGAAGGTTGAGCTGTCGGGATTGACAAAGAGCTTGCCGAGCAGGGTAGTGGTGTCCATGTCAAGCTGGGCCCGATCAATCACAATCTGAGCCATGGTGTGGGTGCGGATACTCTCGGCGTAGTTGCGCAGCAAATCTTTCAAGCTATTGCTGGAGCCCCAGTCGGTGGCGCGGGCGGGCACAACACTCAACTTGACACTGGCGCTGTAAATGGGCGTCTGCATTTTGCTAAAAGCAAAGGCGCTGGCTGCGGCAACGGCTGCCACCACCAGGATAATCCAGCCTCGTTTGCGCAGGATTCTCAGATAATCCTTGATTTCCATAATAACTGCCTTTCTGTCCTTGTCAGGCTATTGTACCACAGAAGAAGCAAAGAGGCGAGGAAGCGAAATTTGCCACTGTGTTTTCGCCGCTTCGCGTCATCTGTTATCGCTTCTCTTTTGGCACTTCAGCCAGCACGGCGATACCCATCGCTTCCAATTCTGACCGGCCGCGGACGCTGGTATCCAGATAATCCAGCAAAAAGGTCAGGGCCAGCCCGGCGGCCAGGGCCAGCAACAGGCGCACCGGCAAATTGAGGCGCTGGGTGAGGGAAGGCGGATTGGCTGCGGGCGGTGTCGGTTCGTCGATAACGTTGATGAGCGCGCCGGGCGTACCCAACTGGGTTAGATATTTGGGGCTGTCCTGCTCCATCACCGTAACGATAGCCTGGGCGATCTCGGCCAATTCGGCGGCATTGCCCCAACTCACGTTTAGCCGCAAAATTCGGTGCTGTTTCTCGGCCACGGTGACGCCGCCGATGCTGCCCGGCGGAATCTGGACCGTACTACCCATATCGGCCAGTCGCCGGTTGACCTCCGTAGCGAAGGCCCCACTGCTGACGATGGCGCTCATATCGTCGGCTAAATACTCAGAGGCAAGCCAGGCATAGTAGCTATCGTAAGTATATTGATCCGGTACTTGCTGGGGCTTGACTCCTACGGTAAAGCGCATGCTGGTACTATAGCTGGGCGGCGGTGTTTGACTGGTCAGCAGCGTGGCTGCGGCGACAACCAGCAACAGCAGCGCCGGTATCCAGGCTCGTTTCCAGATGATCTGCCCGTATTGTTTAAGCTCCATAGCCCGGTGGCCCCTTCAATCTATCATACTGCCACGCCCATGTCATCGGGCAACTCGCGGCAATAGCGGCTCAAAGTATAGGCCAAATGCCAGCATCTTCAAAATAAGGGAGTAGAGAGTAAGGAGTAGGGAGTAGGAGAAATAATCCCTTACTCCCTACTTCCTACTTCTTACTCCCGGCTCCTAAACTCCTGCCACTTTTGTCCAATAAAATCCCCCAACTCCTGTTTGAATCGGGCCACGCTGAAGCGCTCGGCATTAGCTCGGGCGGCAGCGGAGTCGAACGACATCTTTTCAAACTGCTCAATCGCCTCAATCAAAGCTTCAACCGACTGCTCCCGGAAAAACAAGCCGGTTTGCCCTTCGTTGACTGTATCCAGCGTCCCACCCCGGCCAAAAGCAATGACCGGCCGGCCGGCCGCCTGGGCTTCGACCGGCGCAATCCCAAAATCCTCAAAGCCGGGGAAGAGAAAAGCCCGGCAATGGGCCATCAACTCAGCGACGGTTTCGCCGGGCAGCCGCCCTTTGAATTCCACCGAAGGCCCCGCAATGGCCTCCAGCTTGGCCCGGTCGCGCCCATCGCCGACAATGATGAGCCGCTGGCCGAGACGAGTCAAGGCTTGCACGGCTAGGTCAATGCGCTTGTACGGAATCAGACGTGACACGATCAGATAAAAATCGCCAGGCGACTGGTCCGCCGGCAGCGGTCGAAACCGGCCCGTATCCACCGGCGGATAGATGATAACCGAGTCGCGCCCGTAATATTTTTTAATCCGGGCTTGAATATCTGTGGAGATAGCGATAAAGTAATCAACACTCGCCTGTCTATTGCTGGAAAGATTTCTCTCCTGCTCCCCTGCTCTCCTGCTCCCCTGCGCTGCTTCATAATCCCACCGCCGCAGTCGTCGAATCAACGGCCCCATCAACCACCCGACCCAACGGCCAAAACCTTCGCGGGCAGCATAGCTGCCGTAGTCCCAGACGTAACGCGTTGGGGCCAGGCAGTAGCAAATGTGCAGTTGAGCCGGGGTGTGGCGTAAACCATGAATGAAGCCGCTTTTGTTGGATAAAATGAGATCGTAGCCGGAAAAGTCCATGCTTTCGACCGCCGGGGGATAGAGCGGCAGATAGGGCTGGTGGTGGCGGTGAATAGCGGGGGCGCGGTTCAGCCAGGTGGTGCGAATATCCCAGCGGCGATACGCCTCCGGCATCAATTCCGGGCTGTAAATGGTGGTGAAAACCGGCGCACCGGGGTATAGTTCGACCAGCCGCTCTAGCACATTCTCCGCGCCGCCCATCTGGTTGAGCCAATCGTGGGCCAGGGCGATTTTCATACCTGATTCTCTCTTCGCCAAGTCTCCAACAGGCTGACGAATTCGATGGGTTGGCAAATCTGGATGCCTTGATGCGGATTCAACACGAGCAAATCCTTGTCTTCGGTCACCAGGTAATCGACTGCGGCGTACACTGCGCAGGCTAGAAATTTGTCATCCTTGGGATCACGGGAGGCAGGCAGCATCTCAAGTGGCTCGACCACTTGAGCCTGTTCAAAGAGGGTAATCATCTGAACAACCTGGAGTTGGGTGATTTGGGGAAATTTTGCTCGCAGCTTAGGCCGATGGAGGACTTCTAGTATCTCGTAGATAATAGCGGGTGAGAGAATTAGCTCATAATCGGTTGCAAATTCGTCCAACAATCGGCCACAACGAGAGTGAGGATTAATCAGGGCGCGCAGGAAAATATTGGTATCAAAAACAGCCTTGAGCATATTAGCTCTGAGACCGCACTTCCTCTACAGCTTCGTCGATCAAGGCATCAATCTCAGCTTCGGTCATCGCCTGGGCTTCAGTCCGTACCGGTGCAAACATGGCGTAAAGTTCCTGCGCCCAACTTTTACCGGAAACCGGCCGGGTCACCACCGGCGTAATCTCAATTTTATCGTCACGCAGCGTGAGTTGGAGCAGGCTGTCAGCGGTGATGCCCAGTCGCCGCCGGAACTCAGCCGGGATGGTTAGTTGTCCCCGCCGTAGGGGACGGATGATTTCGGTTAAAGAAGTTTGGGACATGCTTACCTCCACAATGTGGAATTTCCACAAATCATTATAGCCTCAATCTCTAAGGTATCAAAATCGCGCCCGGCAATTTTGGCCCCGTGAATGCCGCCCTCGACGTTGCCGAAGTTTACTTGACTGCCTTCCCCCAGCTCAGCCCATCAGCCATAACTTACCGACCCACAGGGCCGCCACGGCCAGCTTCTCTACCAGCGGGGCCAGGGTGTCGGCCAGCGGCTTGACGGCCTGGCCTACCTCACCGGCTTTTTCGGCGACGGTTTTGGCGCCATCCAGAATACCCCCCAACAGAGAGGTGGCTTCGGTCAAGCTTTTTTGAACCGACTGAGCCTGCTCCGGCTTGACCTCGCCCTCGACTTTGGCCGCAGCCTCCTTGAGGCTGGCCTCTGCGCCTTGGGCTGTGAAAGGCGCTGCGGTCGAGACTTGTTGCAGCGCCTCTTTTTGGGTGGTTACTTTAGCTAGTTCTTGCTGGATTTCGGCCAATAGTTGTTTGAGTTCAGCCGCTGTGGGCTGCTTGTCAGCCGGGGTGGGCTGCCCGCCGAGGGTGATGGTTGCATGGCTGACATCCCGGCCGGCAATAATGCTGCCATGAATACCCCCGCTGACATTGCCGATAGTCACGCCGCCAGATTCATCAGGCGCCATAAAAATCTCCTTTCTCATTGGGCTTGAGACTCTTGAGGTTTCTCAAACCTCAAAGGTCTGTTGTTTACTTTTGGGGCCAAGCAGGTCGCTCAAACCCTGCCAGAATTCAATATCCTCCGCCGCAGCCGAGGCCAGGCGCATCAGATCGAGGACCAGGCCGGCCATGAACACCCGAAACTGCTCGTTGCTCATTTTGGCAAATTCGCCCAGATGCGGCTCTTTGGGGGTGTGGGCGATTTTAACGTCGGGGTATTCTAGCCCTGGTTCGATGACAAATGTCGCCGTGTCGCCAATTTCGGCCAGGCCAAAGCGTTTGTCGGAGGTGATGTGTTTGCGCCAGAGGTGATTGAGTGCCTCCAGCCAGATAACTTGATAGGTGTTGGTGTAGGTCGCGCTGAAGCCGGACTCGGCAAAGGTGTCCCAATAATTCAATGCCTTGAGTTTTTGGACCAGTTTGGGGGCCAGTTCGGGCAGCATCCGTTTGAAAGGAAAGGCAGCTCCCGCTTGGGGAGATCGCCACTCGGCCAGGCTGTCCCGCAAAATTTCACCCACAGCAGCCGTGGCAACGGTGAGACCGCTGCCCAGGTGGTCACGCAGCGCCTGGTCAAGATTGGGGCTGAGCTGGTTTAGATCAAGCGGCGCGGCCGGCTGGGGCAGTAACCCTTCAACCTTGGCAAAATCGAGAAATTGGCCGACCACGACGATATTTTGGATGATGTCTCGTCCGGCGATATTCGCACCTTTGATATCCCCGCCGACATCTCCAATATTTACCGAAGAACTGGTTTCACT
>CAZRYD010000341.1:0-6683 GCA_964604225.1 uncultured Caldilineaceae bacterium | reverse complement strand
TGGAATCATTAGAATTTAATATAAAAGCTACAAGAAATTGGTTAGAAACTAGCATGGCTGGTCTGATGGTTGAGCCGCTGCTCATCCACCGTAATTCCCACCAACGAGTCCAGATCAAGGTAGCCCTCTTTTAACTCAATGGGTCGGTTAACAATTTCATCTTCCAGTTTAAGGAAAAAACTCAGCTCAGAAGGATGATCAATCCCTTCCAGCCCGGCAAAGATCGCCGCCCGAATAGTGCCCAGGGTAGAACTGGCCTGCGAGCCGATCATCACCCCTTTGTGCTGTTGTCGGGCGGTGGCCAGCATTTGCAGCGACTGAGTGTAGCCGGTCCGTGCTGTTTTGATATTAAGAATGTCAAACGTGTTAAAGCGCAATTCGCGGGTCAAATCGCGGAGAGTAAAGGCGCTGTCGTCGGCGATGAGAGGCAAAATTTCTGCCGCCCGCAATTTGGCCCGCTCCGGGATCAATTCGACGGGCAGCGGCTCTTCCACGTATAAGATGCCCAAGTCGGCCAGTTGACGCAATTGCGTCGCCGCTTCTTCGGGTAGCAAACCCTCATTGGCATCGGCATAGAGTTCAAGCTCGCCGCCTTTGAATTCTGCCTGCAACGTTTGGATGAGGGCCACATCGTCGGCAAAGTTACGCCCAACCTTAACTTTTAGCACGCGTACGCCGCGCTCGTAAACGGCCTTGGCTTCGGCCAGCATGGTACGTTGGTCTGAAATTCCCAGAATATAGGAGACCTTAATTTTACGCCGGATGGGCTGGAGATAATCGAGTAGATTTTGTCCTTGCCAGGCTGCCAGCGCCTCGTGCAGACAAATATCCAGCGCCCCTTTGGCCGTGTGATTATTGGCAATAGCCGCCATCTGCCGATTAGCTTCTTCAAAATCGGCCACCTCCAGCCCAATCAACCTGGACGCAAAATATTTTTGGATAATGGTATGAATGGACTCCGGCGTTTCACCGTAAATAGTCGGGCGGGGAGTCGCTTCGGCCAGTCCGATATGGCCGGTATCGGTGACAACCCGTACCAGCACGTGTTCTAAGACCTCCAGGCGGCTGGCCTTACCCCAACTGAGCGCGCCGGCCATAGGTAGGCGAAAGGTCAACGTGTGGATTTCAGCAATTTTTGGCATACGCTTTTGAAGGGTCCAATAAGGATTGTTTGCTTGTTACGCTTCGCCGCCTTTTAACCAGACAGCGATTTTTTGGGCGACGGCTGGGGGGGAGTGAGTGGCCGTATCAACGACCAGCACTCTTTGTGCTGGCAGGGTGTGGACTAGATGCACCCGGGCTGTGTTGGAATCGTAATTGCGCCGTTCTTTGACAATGATGGAAATTTTTTGGATGACCTCATCTGCCGGAATTTGAGCGAGGCGGCATCCTTTGGCAATTTGCTGGAGCTGCTCTTCGCTAAAAACCGCTTCAATATTGGGCACAGCCAGCAAGGCCGCTATTAAATTCTGGCTGGCCAGCGAACCCGGCAGCGACACACTCTCGGTCACGTCAAACACACCCCCGCGCTTGAGCAGGCGGTTGAGCCGGACGGTGTCGGGTGCATCCAATACCACAAAGCGAGCCAGGGGAAAATACGTAACCGCGTGTTGAACCTCATTTAGCCCGCGCAGCCCGTCGAAAATAAGTAATGCCTCAGTTTTGGTGGAGTTGATGACCAGTCGGCTCAGGGCGTGGGCCATCCCGCCGGGGAATTTGGCCCGGTAACGAGCGGTGTACTCAAAGCGCTCTAATCGGTCAGTGACCGGGTAGGGAGTCTCGCCCGCTTCGGCCTGGAGCGAGGCAATGATAATTTGGTCGGTTATATCTCGCCGATTAGGCAAAAGGGTGAAAGGCAGGCCATTTTCCGGCAGCAACTCTAAAACGGTTGACTTGCCGACCCCGGTCAGCCCAACCAGAATTATCACGGGCATTTCAGTCAACAATTGAAAGCCGGCCGGTATTTTATCCGCCTCAAAGGCAAAGGCGACAGCCTCGGCTAAAAATTTCATCGTAGCCTACCCCATAGTCGGGCGGATTTTACCTCAAAAAGGAAAAACTGTCACCTTGTTTAAGCCCAATTGAATCCGCAGCGGGCTGGAAATTTTAGTTTGCACCCCCCCCTTATCCATGCTACAATTTTCCAGCATAGCCAAAATTCAAGTTTTCTGGAAACTAAAATGCAACTTGCGATAAAAATTGCCCTAACAACCCTGATTGCCTTGTTTATTTTTATCATGGGGGCTGGCGCCGGCTATGCTGTCCGTGAGTATGTGGTTGATGATCAGCCCACCAACGCAGAAGCCCAATCACTGGCCCTATACTGGGAAGTCTGGCATCGGGTGGAAGATCAGTTTTACGGCCAGGTGCCTTCCGCCCCGGCCTCAACTTACGGGGCTATCCGGGGGGCGCTGGCAACCTTGAACGATCCCTACACTCTGTTTATCGAACCAGAACCCGCGGCAGACGAAAAAGCCCACCTGGAAGGTCGTTTTGGCGGTATTGGCGCTTTTATCCAGCGAGACGACCAGGGACGAGTCATCCTGGATCCCATGCCTGACCAGCCTGCCGAGAAGGCCGGCGTGCTCAAGGGTGATATTTTGGTGGCGGTTGATGGCACACCGATTGTGAAAGATATGACCACCGATGATGTGGTCAAACTGGTCAAAGGTGAGGTTGGCACCAAAGTTGTGCTAACCATTCAGCGGGCCGGCACCGAGAAGCCGTTTGATCTTATCATTGAGCGTGCCGCCATCGAGACCCCCAGCGCCCAGTGGCGGATTTTGGAGCAAGCGCCCAAAATTGGTTACATTCAACTGACCTCTTTTACCGAACGAAGCAACAAAGAGTTGAACAAAGCTTTTGATGAGCTGTCGGCGCAAGGGGCCGAGTCGTACATTTTGGATTTGCGGGGCAATGGCGGTGGTCTCTTGGAAACGGCGGTTGACGTGGCCAGCCAATTCCTGCGTGATGGCGTGGTGCTGCGGGAAGATCGTAAAAATGAAGGCGAGCGAGTTTATGAGGTTCGCCCCGGTGGTAAAGCCCTGGATCAACCCTTGGTCGTGCTGGTCAATGGCGGTACGGCCAGCGCCAGCGAGATCGTGGCTGGAGCCTTGCAAGACCGCCAACGGGCCACCCTGATTGGCGAAAAAACCTTTGGCAAAGGCAGCGTGCAATTAATTTACGAACTGTCCGACGCCTCGCGTTTGCATGTTACTGTGGCTAAGTGGTTTACCCCCAACGACAATGCTATTGACGGCAAAGGCTTAATCCCTGATATTGAGGTTTTGATCACTGACGATGACCGCGCCAACAACCGCGACCCACAACTGGAGCGAGCGATTAGCTTTTTGCAGGCTGGAAAGTAACTGGTTCTGTGCTAGGAACACAGGAGTCTGATGGGCCGTTTTAGCAAACTCTTGGCGATGGTTTGCCTGGCTGGGATAGTCACGCTTGGCTCTTTTGGCGCCGGCATACTATTCTCCGCTAATTATCTGGCCCCCAACCAGACCGGGGCAGGCGGAGCGGTGCTTTCTTTTGACTCCATAACCGAGCCGGGCCAGCAAGCGCATCCGTCCGACCTGCCCAAAGAGTTTGTAACCTTCTGGGAAGCCTGGTCCTACCTAGAAAATCAGTTTTACGGCAAAATTCCTGCGGATAGCGAACGGGTTTACGGCGCAATCCGGGGGATGGTCAATTCTTTTGGCGATCAGCACACCGCTTTTATCGACCCAGCTCGTGCTGCCGTTATGAGCGAAAATATCAGCGGCAGTTTTGAAGGCATCGGAGCCACGCTGCGCCAGGATGAGACGGACCGGCTGATCATCGTTGAGGCGGTGCCGGATCGACCGGCTTTCGAAGCCGGGCTGCGCTCCGGGGATGTGGTCTTAAAAGTAGATGGCAACCCCATAGAAGGGCTGAGCCTGTATGAAGCAGTCGCCTTGATTCGCGGTCCGGCCGGCTCTACCGTTGTCCTGACTATCGACCGCGCGGGTGAGCCGAAGCCGCTGGAAGTGCCGGTGGTCCGGGCCAAAATCGAAATCGAGGTGGTTCAGTCCAAAATGTTGGAGGGTACGCCGCAGATCGGTTACGTGCGGCTCACCCAATTTAGTAACGGCGCTTCAAGACGCGTCGCCAAAGCAATCCAAACCCTGCTTGACCAGGGAGCCACGGCGCTCATCTTTGATTTGCGCAGTAACCCAGGCGGCCTGCTGTCCGAAGCGGTGGACGTGAGCAGCTTGTTTGTATCCGAGGGCACCGTCGTTATCGAAAAATTAAAGGACGGCGAAGAGAAGCAATTCGAGGCCGACGGCCATCCCCACGTAGCTACCGACCAGCCCTTGGTTCTGCTGGTCAATGGCGGTAGCGCCAGCGCCAGCGAGATTGTAGCCGGGGCGCTGCAGGATTTACAACGCGCCACCCTGGTGGGCGAGCAGACTTTTGGCAAAGGTTCAGTGCAGTTGCCATACAGCTTGTCTGATGGCTCAGAGCTGCGCGTAACCATTGCCGAGTGGCTGACCCCCAACCATCGCCAGATCCACGGCCAGGGCATCACCCCTGATCTTGTGGTGGAGCTGACCCCGGAGGACCTTGAACAGCAGCTTGACCCACAACTAGAGGCCGCTATTGAATATTTGCAAAAATCACAAAAATTGCCGCTGAGCGAGTCGGCGAAATAACCATGACTAATCAACCTGTAAAAGTAGTTGCCACCAATCGCAAAGCCCGCCACGACTATTTGATCGAAGATACGTTTGAAGCGGGCATCGCCTTGACCGGCAGCGAGATCAAATCGATCCGGGCCGGGCAGGTCAACCTGCGCGACGGGTATGCGGCCATTCGTAATGGCGAATTGTGGCTGCTCAATGCCCATATCGCCCCCTATCATCAGGCCAGTTACGAAAACCATGAACCGCGCCGCGACCGCAAACTGTTGATGCATCGCCGCGAAATCAATCGGCTGAGCGGCAAATTGCAAGAAAAAGGATTGACCCTGGTGCCGCTGCAAATTTATCTCAAAAACAGCCGGGCCAAAGTGGAACTGGGGCTGGCGCGGGGTAAAAAACTACACGATAAACGCGAAACCATGCGCGAGCGCGATGACCGCCGCCAAATTGCCCGAGCGGTAGGGCGACGTCAAAAAGGAGCAGAATGACAGTCTCAAATCCTTTTCTATTCAAGCATTATCGGCCCCGGCCTTTGGAAATCATTGATACCACCCTGCGCGAAGGCTCGCAGAGTTCGCTCCTGCACGACCACTACAAATATTTCTTCAATCAAAATGACAAAATGGAGATTGCCCGCGCTCTGATTGTATATGGGGTGAAGTTTATTGAATTGTTTGCGCCTATCGTCAGCCCACAGGAGCGAGACGACTTTGCGGCCATCAAAGCAGTGCGCGATGAATTGATTATGCAAAAGGGCTATACCTTTTTGCTGGCGCACGTCCGCTGTCACCCGGACGACGTCGCCTCGGCCATTGAAGCCGGGGCTGACGGTTTGAACTTCTACATCGGCCTGTCCGAAGCCTCGCGCATGTATAATCACGGTCAGGATTTCGACGACATCATTCGTCACGCTCGCTCCCTGTTGGAGGAAGTGCGCAGCCATCACCCGGAATTGATTCTGCGTTTTAGCGGCGAGGACGCGTTTCGGACCCCGGAGCCCCATCTTTTCCGCGTTTACGACCAGGTTGTGCCGTTTGTTGACCGGCTGGGTACGCCCGATACGGTGGGCGTGGCCACACCGGCCGGCGTGGCCCAGCGCATCAAAGCCTTGCGCGAGCGCTACCCCAGCATGGATTTTGAAGGTCACTTTCATGATGATCGTGGCTTTTCCCTGTTCAATACCCTCGAGGCGGTCAAGCAAGGCATGCGGTATATGAATACCACCCTGCTCGGTGTGGGTGAGCGCTCCGGCATCACCTCGCTGACCGCGCTGTTTTTTAATCTCTATATTGACAAAGCCTATGACCACCTGGAAGGTTACAACCTGCGCGGCTCTTATCCTATCAACGTGATGTTTGCCTCCAAGCTCAAAAAGCTGGTCCCCTCTAAGGAGCCGGTCAGCCTGACCAACCGGACCCACACCGCCGGCGTCCATCAAAAAGCTCTGCTCAACCACGCCGGCACTTACGAGGCGTTTCCCCTCGACCAATTTGGTGTGAGCGAGTCGGAAGTGCTGCTGGGACCGTTGAGCGGCTGGAATATTGTGCACTATTTTCTCAAAGAAATTAAAGGCTACAACCTTGACGAAGGCATCGCCCGGCAGATTGCCGGGGTGTTCAAAGAACGAGTTTATAATATCGGGCCGCAGGACTCGCCGACCGAGATTCTCATCGACATTGCCGAGAACCAGTTTGGCCTGAGCCACATTACTGTGCCGGAGCGCTTCAAGGATAATATTCTCCAGCGCATGGACGCCGAGGCCGAGTCCATGCCTGAACTGTCGCCCCAGGTTCAGCCCGAAGGGCGGCGCAACGATGGTGAAATAGCCGAAACCTATGGCCGCGAAGCCGCGGTGAGCTTGAAACGTTAAAATCCAAAATCCAAAATCTAAAATCCAAAATGGGTCATACTTTTGTTGAAAAAATATTAGCCAAAAACGCCGGCTTGCCAGAGGTGACACCCGGCCAGGTGCTTGACGTTACCCCCGATGTAGCCTTGAGCCACGATAATACGGCG
>CAZRYD010000340.1:2570-6732 GCA_964604225.1 uncultured Caldilineaceae bacterium | reverse complement strand
CCACACGTCGTAGTCGGTTACGTGGGCCATGGTGGCGTAGGCAATTTCGGCCTCGGCGGCCAAAAAGGCTTCGGGAATGGTAGTCATGCCGATGATGTCGCAGCCCCACTGGCGGAAAATATTGCTTTCGCCTTTGGTGCTAAAACGCGGCCCTTCGATGATGATAAACGTGCCACCTTGATGCACCGTAGCCCCGGTTTCTTTGACCCCCTCATACAAGAGGGCCGACAATTCCGGTGAAAAAGGTTCAGCTACGCCCATGTGAACGACCACCCCGCCTTGATAAAGGGTTAAATCGCGGGAGCGGGTGCGGTCGAAAAGCTGGTCGGGAATAACGATGTGGCGGGGCGCATACGCTTCGCGCAGGCTGCCGCAGGCGTTGGCGGCAATGATATATTTGACGCCCAGGCTTTTGAAACCCCAAATATTGGCCCGGCTGTTCAGCTCGGTGGGGCTGATGGAGTGATGCCGGCCGTGGCGGGGCAGAAAGGCGATGCGCTGCCCTTCCAGGGTGCCGACAATGTAGTTGTCCGAAGGCGAACCAAAGGGGGTCGAAAGCGTCACCTCTTCAACATCCGTTATGCCCTCTATTTTGTAGAGGCCGCTGCCGCCGATGACACCGATTTTTATGTCAGTCATATGTGTTACTTCTCCTATAATTTCAGATGATGAAAAACGTGATGCGTAAAACGTAAAACGTGATGAATTCGCGATTTACAACTTTACCGGTCACGTTTTATATTTTCGGGATCAACTCCTCTACAAAACTTTCATCCAGACCGGCGATAAAATGGGCCATGAGCCGGCCGGTACGCTCGACATCTTTGGGGTGAATGGTCTCGACCGGGGAGTGCATGTAGCGGCTGGGAATGGAGAGCAGAATGGTGGGGACACCTTCGCGGCTAATCTCGATGGCATAGGCATCGGTGCCAGCGCCACTGGGCATCATCTCGCTCTGGTATTTCAATTCCAACTCGCGGCAAATTTTTAACAGCCGCTCCCGCAGCACCGGATGATTGCTCGGCCCCAGAGCGATGACCGGCCCGGCGTTCAATTTCACTTCGATCTCGTCAACGTCGGCAAAGGTCACGTCAATCACAATGGCCACATCGGGGCGAATGGCATAAGCCTGAGTGGTCGCGCCGACAAAACTACCCCACTCTTCATCGGCGGTTGCTACGGCATAAACATCCCATTGATGCCGCAATTTTTTGAGTTCCTGCAAGCAGATGACCATAGCCGCGACCGACGAGCGATTATCCATCGCTTTGGCGCTGAGCAAACCACCCAGCAATTCCGTGGGTCTGCGCACAAATGAGACCAGATCGCCGATCTGAACCAGCCGCTCGACCTGCCGAGCCGGGAGGCCCACGTCGATGTGCAGCTCAGCCAGATCAACGGTGTTGTTGGGCTTGTCCGGTGGCAGCAGATGCGGCGGGATGGAACCGATGATGCCGGGCAAATCGCGCTGCCCATGGACCAGTACTTCCTGGCCCATCAGAATCCGGCGGTCCAGGCCACCCACCCGGCTAAAGCGCAGAAAGCCCCGGTCAATTTTGGTCACAATCGCTCCAATCTCGTCGAGATGGGCGGCCAGCATGACCTTGCGCCGTGGCTTGTCGTCCGTGACCCGCTGTTCTCCCTCTTTAATGCCGCTGACACTGCCCATGCGGTCGCGTTCCACCCGGTCCGCATAGGCGGCCAGTTCAGTGGTAACGACCTCGTGAACACTGTTTTGCCGGCCATAGCCGGACACGCCGACAGCCAGGGAGAGACGTTTGAGGAGTTCGAGGGTTGGTTTAGTTGCTTCGTTGGATTCTTTGCCCATAAACGATCTCGCAGCTTAGCTGTTTTGTTCAATTGCCCGATTATAGACGTAGGGGGGAAAGGTGTCAATTGAGAGTTGGGATTCGGACTGAATAAAAAACGCCCGGCGATCGCCGGGCGTGCATTTTGCCAATAGGCGGTTAGCTTCAATGGGGAGCAGGCAAAGTTGCCAGGTTGAGCGGTGCTTGGTCAGAGTCGGCCTCAGCCACAGCGGTCAAAGGCAGGGTAAAGCTAAAGGTGCTGCCCTGGTGATGTTGGCTCTCGGCCCAGATGGCCCCGCCGCATTTCTCGATGATTGATTTGCAGATTGCCAAGCCCAGGCCGGTGCCCTGAATCTCGGCCCGATCCTCATTTTTGACCCGATAAAATTTATCAAACACAAACGGCAGGTCAGCAGGCGGGATGCCCAGGCCGTTATCTTCCACCTTGAGTAAGACTTCCGTATCATTTAACTGGATCATCGTCAAAATTTGGCCGCCTTCAGGCGTATACTTGAGGGCATTGCCAATCAAATTGCTCAACACTTGCTTTAACCGCAATTCATTACCCACCACGGGGGTTGGCTGGCCGGGGCTATGATAAATCAATTGCTGACGTTTGCCGGCAGCCGGTTCCTGGAATTCAGCCACCACGTCGGTCGCCAGCCGGTCCAGATCAATTACGGCCAATTCCAAATCAATCCCGGCTTCAATCTTGCTCAGGTCTAACAGGTCGGTGATTAAGGCGGCGATGTGATCGGTGGCTTTGACAATCCGAGTCATAAATAGGTTTTGTTTGTCGTTCAGGTCGCCGGCCATCTCCAACATTTGGGCGTAAGATTTGACTGAGGTCAAGGGAGCGCGCAGGTCGTGCGAAACGGTTGAAACGAAATCGGACTTCATCCGGTCCAACTCTTTAAAGTAAGTAATATCTTGCATAATCACCGCTCGCCCCACCTCAGCGATGGGGGTGAGGGTCGCATAAAACACCCGGCCATCCTCCAGGGGAATCTCACACTTGTGGCTATTACCGGCATCGGGGGCAGAGGCAATCATCGTGAGCAGTGGCTCATTTTGGATCAGTTCAGCCAGGGGGCGACCTTCGGCCACGATGGCGCCGAGGCCAAAAGCCCGGCGAAAAGCGGTATTGGCCACGGTAACGCGATCATCCCGCCCGGTAATAACCACCACCGGCTCTGCGATTTCGCTCAAAACTGTGGCCAGTTTGGCTCGCTCGCTTTCGGCCTGATTAAACAGCTTGACATTCTCCACCGAAATGGCAGCATAATCGGCCAGAGCAGAAAGCAGGCGCAAATCGTGATTGGTGAAATCCCGCTGCTGCTGGCGATTGTCAACGCTTAACACTCCGCTCACCCGGCCTTTGATGCGGAGCGGTACATACATGACCGAACGCACCAGGTAAGAGGTCTTGATCTTGGTCAGGTCTGCACCGGTCAAAACGAGCGGCTGACCGCTGGTGATGACTTGGCCGGCCAGGCTGTCTTCCACCCGCAGCCGGAATGAACGGGCGACCCGTTCATCAATCCCACGCGCCGCCACCATATAAAGCTCATTGGTTTTGTCGTCAACCAACAACAATGACCCTTCTTCGGCATTGATCAGGTAAACCGCCGCTTCAACCAGGCGGGAGAGCAACTTATCCTGATCGAGCAGCGAAGTGACCGACTTGCCAATCCCAAACAGGGTATTAAGCTCTTTCAGGCGCTGCTCAAGCTGCTGGTTAGATTTCACCAAGCGCTCGGTTAATTCATCCCGTTCTCGCCGCAAGCGGGCCTCGGTCAAAGCTCGGGCAATAGCATCCAGCATTTCGGAGATTTGAAAAGGTTTGAGGACGTAATCTTTCACCCCCAGGCGGAAAGATTGCACGGCCAAGGTCTCGGACCCATGAAAGGTCATCAAGATGACGGGGATGTTAGCCTCATGTTCGTTTAAGGCGTCCAGCACTTCCATGCCGGTCATGCGGGGCATGTTATTGTCTAATAAAATCAGGTCGGGACGCTTATCAAGAGCGACTCTAAGCCCCTCTTCCCCATTGTGGGCGACCAACACCTGGTAGCCGTTGGGTTTTAAGACGTAATCTGTTAGAAAATCGACGTTTTGGGTGGAGTCGTCAACAACCAGCACACATTCATTGGCCATGAAGGATGTCCTTAAGTCAGCTATACTCAATTGAAAGAGCGAGTGTCGTTAAGATTTTACCACAGGGATATGAGTCAATAAATAGGAATTTGGTGGCAACCCGACCTCGCCTAATTTAGTACTATAGTGAGAATATTCAATAAACAAACTTTAGGTTATAATAGCTTAGAAATATTAAAAGGAAATTTGTGTGCGAT
>CAZRYD010000340.1:1405-2470 GCA_964604225.1 uncultured Caldilineaceae bacterium | reverse complement strand
ACCAGGAGATTAATAATTTATGAGCAAAATTCGATACTCAATTGTGGCCCCTTGCTACAATGAAGAAGGCAATTTATATGAACTCCACCGCCGTATCACGGAGGTAATGGACCAGACGGGCGAACCATGGGAACTATTGTTGATCAACGACGGCAGTCATGATCGCACCCCCGAACTGATGCGAGAACTGCACACGCTGGACCCTCGTGTTCATTACATTGATTTTGCCCGTAACTTTGGCCATCAATTGGCTGTCACGGCTGGTATGGATTATGCCCAAGGCGAGGCCGTGATTTTGATTGATGCCGACCTGCAAGACCCGCCAGAACTCATCCTGGAGATGATTAAAAAATGGCAAGAGGGCTACAAAGTGGTCTACGCCATTCGCAGCGAGCGCAAGGGTGAAACGTGGTTTAAGCTGTTTACAGCCAAGCTGTTCTATCGCCTGATTTACCGCATCACCGATGTGAATATCCCCCTGGATACCGGCGACTTTCGCCTGATGGACCGCCAGGTGATTGAGACGATGAAGCAGATGCGCGAACGGCATCGTTTTATCCGAGGGATGACCAGTTGGGTGGGCTTTTCCCAAACCGGAGTTTATTATGTGCGCGAGGAGCGTTTTGCCGGTGAAACCAGTTATCCTTTGCGCAAAATGCTCAAATTTGCCAGTGACGCCATTACCGGTTTTAGCTATTTTCCGTTGCAACTGGCCACCTATCTGGGCTTTACGGTGGCTGCTTTAAGTGGGATCGGTATGCTGGCGGTGATCACCGCTCGACTTTTTGGCAACCAGGCCTTTTTTGGCCAGGCCACCACCCTGGTAATGGTCCTGTTTTTAGGGGGTATCCAACTGATCTCACTGGGTATTATTGGCGAGTACCTGGGGCGGATTTATGACGAAGTCAAAAACCGGCCCCTGTACGTGGTTAATGAAGCGGTTGGTTTTGAGAAGGTCCCCGAGGCGCACAAAACCATCGAGGTTTAAGCAACTGTACGGAGTAGCAAGGTGTTGATTTATCCTGATGACCGCGTGTTAGTGGCCATTATGAACAACGCCCAAGA
>CAZRYD010000340.1:0-1305 GCA_964604225.1 uncultured Caldilineaceae bacterium | reverse complement strand
ACGCCCCACTTCGACTGGCTGGCCTTCTACTTCACCCGTGCCTTTGGCAGCGACAAGTGGGCCATTCACTACTACGCCCGGATCGAGGGGCACGAATTATTGCCCCGGCGCGACCTGCTCCCTGCCGAACCTGACCATAAACGGGCGGGCGACTGGTATTACAAGCTGCAAATCGGCCCCATCCAGCACAAACTTCCCCCCCATTGTCTCCTACAACTGGCGGCGAATCACCTTTATTGTAATGAGGGGGGCAAAACACGCCACGAACTTCTCAAGCTACCGCAATTAGCCATAAACCTCTCACAACTATTGTGTTAGCGATCGTTATCCATTTAGACAAAACCTAAATCCGTGCTGTTTCGCCGAGATCAGCCAGTCGCCGGTGTTTCGTCGCCGCTGGTTGAGTATGCGCCCAGTCCGACTAAAGCTCTGAACTGGCATTCCATTGTCCAGGGGCACGTCTATTCGCTGTTGACCTGGACACCCGAACCGGATTGGAGTTGGTCGCCAACCGTGTTCAGCCAACGGCTCTAGCCCGAGCAGAGCGCGATTGAGGTGGAGATGGTCCAAGTTAAGCAGTTAGGCCAAGCCCGCCCGGCGGGGGTGAGGGCCAGATGAATGTCATTTTTCAGGATATGTCTGGGAGGGGGATTTTGATAGAAGAGACTCGAAGGGGTTAAAGTTCTATTTTGGCAAGTCAGGATTTGATTGGCAAAAACCATTAGGGAACAGTGAGGATAATTTTGCCAAAGTGTTCCCGCTGCTCTAGCCGTTGATGAGCAGCCCTGGCTTCGGGGAGTGGAAAGATACGATCAATAATCGGCTTGAGGCTGCCGCTATCTACAGCCCTCAACATTTGGCTGAACTCCTGCGGGCTGCTTATGGTGGTCCCCAACAGACTAATTTGCTTGTGATACAAAGACCTGATCTCAAAGCTGATACTGGAGCCGCTAGTAGTGCCGAAGATAGCCCACATAAGTCTGATTACCTATCCACGACAGGGATGATCAAGTGCAAGTTATTGTGCCTTCAGATGGGCCAAACGATCCCACGATTCGCGCATGGCTCCCAAAAGCTGCTTGTATTCTTCATATCGAGCCAGGTAGAGGGGCGTGTGCTTCCGGTCAGGCTCGTGTACCCGCACCACTGAGACAGCCTGCTCGACCGCTTCGGTGAAGTTAGCGTAGACTCCGGCGCCAATCCCCGCCGCTATGGCCGCGCCGCGAGCGCCGGTCTCGATCCCAGCGGGCACTTCGATCAGCACTTCCAGGGTGTCGGCAAAAATCTGGCTCCAGACTTCGCTCC
>CAZRYD010000339.1:0-6737 GCA_964604225.1 uncultured Caldilineaceae bacterium | reverse complement strand
GGGGCTGGGCTATGCTCAGGGTCAGCAGTTGATTGAAGCCGACGATGAGACCCGGGCCCACCTGGCCAAGCAGCTAAACCAGATGGCCTCTGAGCTGGCGGTGATGAAGTTTCGCACCTTCAGCTTTATGCGGGATAACCAGACGCTTGAAATGCGTATGGGGGCGCTGCAGAACTCCGTGATTGGCCTGGAAGGGGTGGTCCAGCGCCTCCGCCCGGAGCGAGACGCCTTCAAGCAAGAAATGGAGCAATTGCGGGCGGACTTAGCCGCCTGCCGGGAGCGCCTGGCTCAATTTGAAAGCGGTCAGCCTGAACCAGTCTTGTCAACGAATAGTGGCCTCATCAAGCGCTTCAAAAACTTGCTGCGCCGGGGATTAATATAGTAGGTTAAATGAGCTTTGCAGCGACTCGGCGTTGTTAACCGGTGCGAGTGAGGGCTTTATGGCGAAATTACCGCTAATTCCCAAAGGGATGGCGTCGCATCCCTACGCAGTCCAAAGTCTGGGCGACTTGCCAGTTAGCCTGCGGCAGGCTGCCGAACAGGCACTGGAAACAGGCGAGCCGATCCATTCAAATTTTGTCGTTCCGGCTCAAGTTTCACCTAGGGGCTGGCTTGGTTTGCGCTACACCCCTGAGCAGGCGCTGCTTTTCACCTCGCAGGGAGTGCTCCACGTCCAAGACGGAGCGACGCTCGGCCAGCCGGCCCAGGCTACCTACCTGCGGGCCGACGGCCTGTTATACGCGCACCTGAGTCTGATCTTGTTGTATGGACGCCTGGAACTGGCCGGACAGATCAACGGCGCGCTGGCCCGCATCGTGGTCGAGTTTAACACGGTGGGCGAGTCGCTCTTGCAGCCGGGGCTGCGCCAGTTGGTGCGCCAGGCTTGGGGCCAAACAACGACCCGGGCAGCCGCCGGTCAGGCCCAAACAGAAACCGTTTTACGGGAATTAGACCGGCTGCCGATGAAGTTTAGCAATGGCTTGCGCTATCATGGCTTACAGCCAGGCGAGCGGCTATTGGGTTTTGTCTTTCAGCCGGGCATCTGGACCCGCCGTTGGCGTTTCTTCCGGCGGCAAGTATCGGCCACCACGCTGCTGGCCTTGACCAACCGTCAACTGGTCATCCTGACCGAGAATAAAGTGGGCAGACAGGCCAATTACGGCTGGATTTTTACCTTTTGCCCGCTGGCAGGCATAGCAGGGATTGAACCGAAACCGTTTGAAGCGTGGCAAGAGCTGCAGGTGCATCTGGAGCGGGGCAGCGTGGCGGTAGATCGCCGGATTATACTCGAATCTGAAACAACGCTGGCATGGCAAAATCTATGGAGCCGTTACAGCACTCAAGAGACCAAAATTGATGGCAAATTACGACAATATTCAAACGGTATGGTTGGAACTTGAGATAGGCATTCAATCAGCCAGGCCGAATTGCCACTGCAATAGGACTTCAAATACATTCAGGCTGGCGCATCAAAACGCACCAAATCCAAATTCATAGCACACGTGGAGGATTCGTGCTACAATACTTTTTAATCGGACTGGGTGGCTTCATAGGGGCCAATACCCGTTATTTGCTGCAACAATGGGCCGCCAACCAATGGGCCGCTGATTTTCCTTACGGTACGATGCTCATCAACGTTAGCGGCAGTTTTGTGATCGGCTTTTTCCTCACCCTGGCGACCGGGCGGCTGAATATCTCCCCGGAACTGCGTTTGCTGGTCGCCACCGGTTTCTTGGGCGGTTACACCACTTTTTCTTCCTTTAGCTACGAGACCTTCCGCCTGGTGGAGCAGAGCGGCTGGTGGACCGCCGGAATCAACTTTGCCGGTAACGCCGGACTGGGCTTGGTTGCCGTAGTACTGGGCATATTTCTGGCCCGCTGGGTGCAGGGAGGTTAAACATGGAAATTATCGGCCTGGCTCAAAAAGTTACGATCTACATTGGCGAAAGCGACAAATGGGGCCGGAAACCCCTCTACGCCGCCATCCTGGAATTATTAAAAAAGGAGGATTGCGCCGGGGCAACCGTTACCCGCGCCCTATCCGGTTTTGGCGCGCACAGCCGTATCCATACCGCCAGTTTGGTGGATCTGTCAGCGGACCTGCCGCTCATCATCGAGTGGGTGGACAACCCGGCCCGCGTCGAACGGGTCATGCCTCGATTGCGGGAGATGGTCATCGAGGGACTGATTACCGTCCACGACGTGGAAGTGGTCACCTACAGTCACCGTCGCTTGCGCGAGCTGCCGGCAGAAGCGCCGGTGCGGGATGTGATGAGTCGAGAGGTGCACAAGGTGCAGGCGGACACCCCTCTGGCCGAGGCGGTGGAGCTACTGCTGGATAAAGTCTATCGAGCCCTGCCGGTGGTAGATCAGGAGGGTCGAGTTATCGGCATTTTAACTGACGGTGATCTGCTGAACAAGGCAGATTTATTAGCCATCAGCGCCCAAAGGGAGCTAAATGAAGCTGAAATATCTAAAGAGTTGCACCATTTGCGCCAGACCGGTCAAACGGTCGGTGAGTGCATGACTCCCACCCCGGTTACGGTGACGGATGACACCACGATTGCTCAAGCCGTCAAGGTGATGGTGGAACACAATATCAAACGGCTGCCGGTGGTTGATGTCCAGGGAAGGTTGGTGGGTATGGTCAGCCGGATTGATGTATTGCGAGCGCTGTCGCAGCCGCCGGTGGCCGAGTCGCCGCGTAAAAGTCCGCCGCCCGGCCAGTACGTCCGGGTTGGGGAGGTGATGATGACCAATATCCCTACGGCCAGGATTAATGCGTCCCTGGCCGAAATCGTGGATTTGTTGGTCGGCCACGCCCACCGACGCGTCGTGGTGGTTGACGAACAGCGGCGGGTTGTGGGGATTATCACCGATGGCGATCTCATCAAACGGGCCAGTGCTGAGGAACGCGGGGGCATCATCCAATCTCTCACCCGCCGCCTGCCGCTGGGACAGGCCGAGTCCTTTCAATTGAGCCAGCGTACCGCCGCCGAGGTCATGACGGGCCAGGTGGTCACAGTGACGCCAGAAACATCGCTGCGAGAGGCGCTGCGCCTCCTGCTGGAGCACAAAATTAAGCGGCTGCCCGTGGTAGATACTGACGGTCGGCTGGTGGGCTTGGTCGGGCGGGGGGGGGTTTTGCAGGCGTTGGGATCAAGCTCGGCCCTGTGAAAGAAAAATTCCTAATGAATTTTGATAACCAAAATCGGTAATCGTAGCGGCGACCCTTGCGGTCGCCCCAGGCGGGGACAAGCCCCGATGCTACAGGGCATTACCGGATTTGAAAATCAGAAACCATTAGAGGGGATGGAGTTCCCCTGACAAACGCCCGGACCGGGCTGATGACTCCTACCACACGGGCAGTTGCGGCAGTAGAGTTGAGGCTGTGCGTCCGTGTCAAGGCCCAGGAGGTGTTTGTCCAATGACTTTCCACAGCATCTTATTTAAAAAAACTGAAGACGGGCTAAAAAAAGAAACAATTGCAGCGCCCGACTTTTTTGTTGATTTAAATCTTGATCAGATTATAGACGCCATCACCGCCGGTAAGCAGGAATACAATTTAAAACCATTTTTTTACACTGCCTTGAACGATATTGACGCGATCAAATATCGCCATGAAATCATGCAAGACCTTGAAAATGAAACTTTGTTTGAGCCGATCAAATCATTTGCCCAAAAAATGCGCACCATGCGCGAACATCTGGCCCAAATAGGCAAGCTTTACTATAAATACCAGCAGGAAAGCTGGTTTTTGGACGCGGTGGAAATTTACTGCGACGCCGTTAATGACCTGGTCCATGATTTATCTCCTTTAGATTTGAAATCGCACGGCTTTTTGGCTTTCCGCCAATATTTGACGATCTACGCCAATTCCGGCCGGTTTACGGCGCTGCTGGTAGAAACAAAAAAGCTCAAAGCCCATCTATCCACCGTAAAATACTGCCTGCTCATCAAGGGTAACGCCATCAAGGTTCGCAAATATGAAGCTGAAATTGATTACAGCGCCGAGGTTGAGGCAACCTTCGAGAAATTCAAACAGGGGGCGGTGGAAGATTACCGGGTTAAATTTATTGCCAGTCGGGATATGAACCATGTGGAAGCGAGAATACTGGATTTGGTCGCCCAATTGTATTCCGACATATTCCTGGAGCTTGACAATTTTTGCGCGAAAAACGCCCCTTATCTGGATGAAACGCTGGCCGTTTTTGACCGGGAAATACAATTTTACGTCGCCTATCTGGAATATGTCGCCATCTTCAAACGGGCCGGATTGAAATTTTGTTATCCCCAAATCTCCAATCCATGCAAGGAAATTTATGATAAAGAAGGCTTTGATTTAGCCCTGGCCTATAAACTCGTTCTCGAAAAGTCGTCCATTGTCTGCAATGATTTTTACCTGAAAGACAAGGAGCGCATCTTTGTCGTCACCGGTCCAAACCAGGGTGGTAAAACCACGTTCGCCCGCACCTTCGGCCAGTTGCATTATCTAGCCAGCCTCGGCTGTCCTGTTCCGGGCCGAGAAGCGCAACTCTTTCTGTGCGACCGGCTCTTTACCCATTTTGAAAAGGAAGAAAACATCAAAGACCTCCGTAGCAAACTGGAGGATGACCTGGTCAGAATTTACCATATTCTTAACCAGGCCACCTCAAACAGCATTATCATCATGAATGAAATCCTAACCTCCACCACCTTAAATGACGCCTTATTTTTAAGCAAAGAGATCATGGAAAAAATAATCCAACTGGATTCGCTGTGCGTCTACGTCACATTCATAGATGAATTGACTTCGTTCAGCGAGAAAACCGTCAGCATGGTCAGCACGATTGTTCCCGAAAATCCGGCCCTGCGAACCTATAAAATTGTCAGACGGCCGGCTGACGGACTGGCCTACGCCATCGCCATTGCCGAAAAGTACCGGCTGACCTACAATTGTTTAAAGGAGCGCCTCAAATCATGAAGGCTTTTCTCCTGTACCAAGCTCAGGATTTTGACCTAAAGAAGAAATTACCGTCCAATGAACCAGCCCTGATCCAGGACCTGGAGTTAAACACGCTATTCAACGCCATGGCCCTCGGCGACAAATTTTTATTTGAAGTGGCCCAGAAAGCGCTTTTGTCCGGTTTAGAGAATGATCTGGACACCATCCTCTATCGCCAAAATATTCTGAAGGATTGCCTGAAAAACTCTGCCCTTGTCAGGGAGATCTACGACCTCGCGGTCGAAGCCATTGAACGCGAGAAAAAGATTTATTTTGGCTTGTTCAGCAAATCTCCCGACACGATCCTGCATCGAGCGATCCAAGTGTTGCAGATGTTGGTGAGCATGCTTAAAAAACTCAAGCATCTCGCCGCTGACCATGCCGATAAATTTGAGTCAGAGGGCTTTACCGCGTTTTTCGCCATGCTCAACCGAGAACTGACCGATGAATATTTCGTCAGCGTCCAAAATCATCTCCGGGAACTGAAATTCCGCCAGGGTGTTTTGATCAGCGCCGAATTGGGCAAAGGCAACAAAGGCGCCAATTACATCCTGCGTAAACAAGACAAAAAACAGAGTTGGCTGCAGCGGATCTTGGCCCAAATGCTGCCTGAACTTGAGATAGTGCAGGCAATAGAAGAACAGGTGAAGAGTTGGATCGAGGGGATCTTTGCCAAAAAACCATCCGCTTACACTTTTTATATCGCCGACCGCGATCAAAACGGAGCCAGGGCCTTGTCGGAGTTAAAAGATAGGGGCATCAATCTTGTGGCTAATGCGCTCGCCCAGTCCACCGATCATATTCTCAGTTTTTTTACGATGCTGCGGACCGAATTGGCCTTTTATGTGGGGTGTTTGAATTTACACGGGCAACTTGCCCAAATGGGCGAGCCAGTGTCCTTTCCCCTGCCCATAGCTTCCGGCGAACGCAGACATTCCTTTAATGGCTTATACGACGTCTGTCTGGCTTTAACCATGAAACAAAAAATCGTGGGCAACGATGTGGCTGCTGACCATAAAAACCTGGTGATCATCACCGGCGCTAATAAGGGCGGCAAATCGACTTTTTTGCGCAGCATCGGGTTGGCCCAATTGATGATGCAATGCGGTATGTTTGCGCCGGCTGAGTCTTTCCGTGCCAATGTCTGCGACGGCCTTTTCACCCACTACAAACGGAAAGAAGATGCGACCATGAGTAGCGGCAAACTTGATGAAGAACTCAGCCGAATGAGTGATATCGTCAACAATATAACCTCAAATCCTATGGTGCTGTTTAACGAATCATTTGCCGCGACCAACGAAAGAGAAGGCTCGGAGATTGCCAGGCAGATAATTTGTGCCTTATTGGAAAAACGCCTCAAGGTTTTCTTTGTGACGCATTTATATGAATTTGCGCAAAGTTTTTATGACAAAAAAACGGAAAACGCCATTTTCCTGCGGGCTGAAAGGCAAACCGATGGAGGACGAACTTTTAAATTAATCGAGGGAGAACCCTTGCCAACCAGCTATGGCGAAGATTTGTATCAGAGGATATTCGAAACAGACAAATAAACCGGAATCAATTCTGGAGAATGAATGTTGCCATATTTTTTAATCGGATTGGGCAGCCTCATTTGAGACGACGTTAATAGGTTATGTTTAGAACTGAAACGATTCACCAGCGTGCAACCTGGGATGAGGCGCTTGCTGCGCTCCCCTACGCTCACGCCCTGCAAAGCTGGGATTGGGGCGATTTTAAGACTCGCTGGGGCTGG
>CAZRYD010000338.1:3202-6747 GCA_964604225.1 uncultured Caldilineaceae bacterium | reverse complement strand
GGCTTTAAAAACAAATTTGATCAGGGCGGCAAGCTGGCTCATAGGGTTGAGCAAAACCTAACCGGTATTTGGATCAATGTCATTAATTTGCGTAGCTTAGCCCCCTGTGGGCGGGCAGAGCCGAAGGCCCCCTAGCGGCAAGGCCCTATGCTACGGCCTTAACTTAATGGCATTGGTATTTGGGTTATTGTAGCACAATTTGTTTGACAGGCATCTTAATACTGACTATTATACCCTCACTTTAGTTTAGAGGACAGGCATGACGGTTAGAAAAGTTATCACCCTCAACGATGAACGACTCCGCCAGAAAGCTAAAAAGATCAAACAATTCACCCCGGCCCTAAAACATTTGGCCGCAGACATGCTGGAAACGATGCACACACAAAAGGGCGTGGGCCTGGCCGGACCGCAAATTGGAGTGATGCAGCGCATCTTTGTGGCCGAAATTCCGGCCTCACGCAGCGGCACGGATGAACCCCATCCCCAAAGCGGGGCGACCTACGTGCTGGTTAATCCAGAAATTATCCAAAGCGCAGAAAATCTAGTGGAAAGTCAGGAAGGCTGCCTCTCGATTCCTACCTGGTACGGTCTGGTTGAGCGCCCCGAATGGGTTGAGGTCAAAGCCCAAGACCTTAACGGCAAAAAAATCAAGCTCAAAGTTGATGGCCTGTTAGCCCGGATATTTCAGCACGAGCTCGATCATCTGAACGGCGTCTTATTTATTGATTACATTAAAGATCGGGAGAAGTTGTGGCAGGTCTTACCTGAGGACGAGGCAACGACTGCACCACCTCAAGTATTAGAGGCGGCTGAAACGACTGTTTGAACTCATACCAAAAGGGGATGATAAAAATGAATAACAAAACTCATGAAATGCTTGAACTGGAAGCCCTTGAGACCCAGGAATGGCTGGAGTCGATGGATTATGTGTTGCAGCATGGTGGGCCGGAGCGGGTTGAATATCTCCTGCAACAGCTTCAATTGCACGCCTACGAGAACGGGGTGCGCCTGCCGTTTTCGGCCAATACGCCTTTCATTAATACGATTCCAGCGGAGGAGGAGCCACCTTTTCCCGGCAACCGCGAAATCGAGCGGCGCATCAAAAGTATCATCCGTTGGAATGCGATGGCCATGGTGGTGCGGGCTAATGTGGCCAGCCCGGGGATTGGCGGACACATTTCCACCTATGCTTCGGCGGCCACGCTGTACGAAGTTGGCTTTAACCATTTCTTTAAGGGTAAAGGCGACAACCACGACGGCGACCAGATCTACTTCCAAGGCCACGCCTCACCCGGCATTTATGCCAGGGCTTTTCTGGAAGGACGCCTATCGGCAGAAAAGATAGGGAACTTCCGGCAGGAACTGCGACCGGCCGGGGGTCTGTCGTCTTATCCTCACCCCTGGTTGATGCCGGAGTTTTGGGAATTTCCAACGGTTTCGATGGGCCTGGGGCCGATTATGGCCATTTATCAGGCGCGCTTCAACCGCTATCTGGAAGATCGCGGCTTAAAGAAAAACACTGGCTCTAAAGTGTGGGCCTTTTTGGGCGATGGCGAAACGGATGAGCCGGAGGCCCTGGGCGCTATCAGCCTGGCTGCCCGCGAGCATCTGGACAACCTCATTTTTGTCATCAACTGCAACTTGCAGCGTCTGGATGGCCCGGTGCGCGGCAACGGTAACATCATTCAGGAATTGGAAACGGTCTTCCGGGGGGCCGGCTGGAATGTGCTCAAAGTGATCTGGGGCCGCGACTGGGACGGGTTGCTGGCCAAAGATCACGATGGGCTGCTGGTCAAGCGCATGGGTGAGGTGGTTGACGGCGAATATCAAAAATATACGGTTGAAAGCGGTCAATATATCCGTGAGCACTTTTTTGGGGCCGACCCGCGCCTGTTGGAGATGGTTTCGCACCTATCCGACGAACAACTGCGCAAGCTGCGGCTGGGCGGGCACGACCCGGAGAAGGTCTACGCCGCTTACAAGACTGCCGTCGAGCACAAAGGGTCGCCTACGGTGATTCTGGCCCGAACCATCAAGGGGTATGGGTTGGGCGAAGCCGGTGAGGGCAAGAACATTACCCACCAGCAGAAAAAGTTGAATGAAGATGAACTGCGGGAATTCCGGGCCCGCTTTGGTATTCCCATTTCCGATGAAGACGTCGCCTCAGCGCCGTTCTATCGCCCGTCTGATAACAGCCCGGAGATCAGATATCTCACGGAGCGGCGCGAGAAATTGGGCGGGTATGTCCCAGCGCGGACTCCGCACAGTTCCTTTTTAACCACACCCTCGGAGAAACTTTTTGAGGAGTTTTACCAAGGCACCGAGGGCCGGGAAGTCTCAACCACCATGGTTTTTGTGCGTATTCTGGCCAAACTACTACGGGATAAGGACCTTGGCAAGTTGATTGTCCCCATTGTACCCGACGAAGCCCGCACCTTTGGCATGGAAGCCCTGTTCCGGCAGTGTGGTATCTATTCTCACCCCGGCCAGCTCTATGAGCCGGTTGACTCCGACAGCCTGCTGTATTACAAAGAAGCCAAAGATGGGCAAATTTTGGAAGAGGGCATCACTGAGGCTGGCTCCATGTCGTCGTTTATTGCCGCCGGCACAGCCTACGCTACCCACGGCATCAATACGATCCCGTTCTTTATTTACTACTCCATGTTTGGCTTGCAGCGCATTGGCGACCTGATCTGGGCTGCTGCCGACCTGCGCTGTCGAGGGTTTCTGCTGGGGGCCACGGCTGGCCGGACCACCCTGGCCGGCGAGGGCTTGCAGCACCAGGATGGGCACAGCCACGTGCTGGCCTCAACCGTGCCGACACTCATTGCTTATGATCCGGCCTTTGCCTACGAGCTGGCCGTGATCATTCGCGATGGTATCCGCCGTATGTACGAAGAGCAGGAGAGCGTGTTTTACTACCTGACGGTTGGCAACGAAAACTATGCTATGCCGCCCATGCCCGCAGGCGACGCGGTCAAAGCTGGCATTCTCAAGGGCCTGTACAAATTCAAGGCTTCGGAAAACAAAGAAGCCAAACTTCATGCCCAATTATTTGGCAGCGGAGCGATTATGAACGAAGTGCTGCGCGCCCAGCAAGAGCTGGAGGAAAAATACAACGTCGCGGCCAATGTCTGGAGCGTGACCAGCTACAAGGAACTGCGGCGTGACGGGCTTGATGTTGAACGTTGGAACATGCTGCACCCCAACCAAAAGCCCCGTATTCCTTATGTCACCCAATGTCTGGCCGATGCGCCCGGTGTTTTTGTAGCAGCTTCCGATTATATGAAAAAACTGCCGGACTCGATTGCCCGCTGGTTCCCCCGGCCGTTGGTTTCGTTGGGGACAGATGGCTTTGGCCGCAGCGATGGGCGTAAAGCCTTGCGAAACTTCTTTGAAGTGGATTATCGCTACGTAACCCTGGCCGCCCTGACTTCGTTGCTGCGCGAGAAGAAAATCAAACCCGATGTCGTTTTGGGAGCGATGGAGGATTTGGAAATCAATCCGGCCAAAGCTAACCCGATGATTTCGTAACAAGGTAGCAG
>CAZRYD010000338.1:0-3102 GCA_964604225.1 uncultured Caldilineaceae bacterium | reverse complement strand
TGAAAGGGAGAGTCCAACTATGACCGAATTTAAACTGCCCGAACTGGGAGAAAATATTGAAGCGGGGGATGTGATCAATGTCCTGGTAGCGGTTGGCGATACTATTACCCCAGACCAGCCGGTCTTGGAGCTTGAAACCGATAAGGCCACGGTGGAAGTGCCAACCTCAGTCGGCGGCGTGGTCAAAGCCATCCACATCAAGCCGGGAGACACGGTTAAAGTCGGCCAATCAATTCTGACGGTGGAAGGGAATGGGCCGACCAGCCAGCCAGCGGCTGCACCTCAAGCCAAAACGGAGATCGCCCAGGCAGAACCTGCCCCAGCAGCCACACCCGCTCCAGAGGTTGTTGCGACTCCCTCGGTTAAAGCCTCTACTCCCGTCACTGCGACTGTGACCGCCGAGTTTAAGCTGCCCGACCTGGGCGAAAATATCCAGGCCGGCGACGTGATCAACATCCTGGTAGCGGTTGGCGATACGATTCGTGAGGATCAGCCGGTCTTGGAACTTGAAACCGACAAGGCTACCGTAGAAGTGCCTTCTGCGGTGGCCGGGGTTATTACAGAAATTCACATCAAAACGGGCGACACCGTCAAGGTGGGCCAACTCATTCTGACTCTGGCAGGGGCTGCGCCTGTCGCTGAGCCAGCCGGCCAGCCAGCACCTGCCGCTAGCCAGCCGGAAGCCAAAGCAGAAGCCAAGCCAGAGCCACCAAGTCCGACACCTACCCCTCCGCCACTACCGGGAGCTGCCCCGGTGGCAGCGCCGCCGCCTGTTTTTCGGCCTGAAGCAGCCTATAGCGCCGTAGCTGCCGCGCCCAACGTGCGCCGCCTGGCCCGTGAAATCGGGGTTGACGTGACCCAGGTGCCGGGGTCGGGGCCGGCCGGCCGGCTTTCGCTGGCGGATGTCAAAAATTATGCCCGGCAGCGCAACCTGTCTGGGCTGGCGCCTGCACCCATGGCCCAGGTCGCCGCCGCGCCGCTGCCCGATTTTAGCAAATGGGGCGAGGTTGAGCGGGAAGCGATGAGCAATATCCGCCGCAAAACTGCCGAGCATCTCAGCCAGGCATGGGCCAGCGTGCCGCACGTGACCCAGTTTACCAAGGCCGATATCGGCGAATTGGAAGAACTACGGAAACGTTTTTCTAAAAACGTGGAAGCTGCTGGAGCCAAATTGACTTTAACGGCCATCCTGCTCAAGAGCGTCACTTCAGTGCTCAAGTCGTTCCCTCAATTCAATGCCAGCGTCGATATGGCCAACAATGAGATTGTCTACAAAAAATATTATCACCTCGGCGTAGCGGTTGACACGGACCGCGGCCTGTTGGTGCCGGTCATCCGCAATGTTGACCAGAAAAACATCCTTGAACTGGCCGTGGAATTAAATGAGGTTGCGGAAAAGGCCCGGAATAAAAAATTAACCCTGGAGGATATGCAGGGCGGCACCTTCACCATCACCAACCTGGGCGGCATTGGCGGCTCTTATTTTACCCCGATTGTCAATGCACCGGAGGTGGCGATTTTGGGCGTTGCCCGCGGTCAGATGGAGCCGGTTTATCTGAACGGCCAATTCGAACCTCGACTGAGGCTGCCGCTGGCCCTGTCCTACGATCACCGCCTGATTGATGGGGCCGACGGGGCGCGTTTCTTGAAAACTCTGGTCGAGCATTTGGAGCAACCATTTTTAACGGCATTGCAGGGGTGGTGAAAAGAAAGTGGACATTAACAAAGTTCTGGCAGGTAAACGCGAAGCGATCTTAAAAATTGCGGCTCAACACGGGGCGCGGAATGTTCATGTCTTTGGCTCAGTGGTGCGTGGTGAGACTAAGGCTGATAGTGATTTAGATCTTTTGGTAAAGCTTGATCCAGGCCGAAGTCTTCTTGATCTAATTGCTATTAAACAAGATTTGGAAGACCTACTCGGCTGTGAGGTAGATGTTGTGACCGAAGCAGCCATTAGTCCTTATATGAAAGAGCAGGTACTCAAGGAAGCAGTTAGCCTGTGAAGGGCGATGAGATTTATCTCAAGCATATTTTGGATGCTATTGAGAGATCACATCATCTTGGCGAGTTTCTCTGATAATGAGTGAATCTCCCTTGCTCTCCGTCATCATCCCCCACTACAACGGCTCGCATCATCTAACCACCTGTTTCAACGCCCTCCGGGCCCAAACTTGCCCGCACCTGGAAATCATTCTGGCCGACAACGGCTCCGGCGACGAGTCGGTCGCGTTGACCCGGCGCGATTTTCCCGAAGTAAAGATTTTAGAATTGGGCCGCAATCTGGGCTTTGCCGGGGCGGTCAATCGCGGCATTGAGCAGGCCCACGGAGAGATTATCGTCCCGCTTAATAACGATACCGAAGTCGCTCCCGGCTGGGCGCAAGCGCTGGTCGATACCTTGAACGCTTATCCCGACGCCGGTATGGCAGCCTGCAAAATGCTGCTCTTTGACCGGCGCGAAACCCTCCATTCCGCCGGCGACGGCTTTGGCCTTGACGGCATCCCCCTCAATCGCGGGGTGTGGCAAAAAGACGAGGGCCAATTTGACCACGACACTTACATTTTTGGCGGCTGCGGCGGAGCCGTGGCCTATCGCCGCGAGATGCTGGCCGATATCGGCCTGTTTGACGAAGACCTGTTCATGTATTTGGAAGATGTAGACCTGAACTGGCGAGCGCAGTTAGCCGGTTATCGGGCGGTGTTTGCCCCGCGAGCCATCGTCTATCATCGTCTCAGCGCCAGCGGCGGCGGGGTGATTGCCAGTTATTACACCGGCCGCAACACTATTTTTGTCTTGGCCAAGGATCTGCCCGGCCCAATTTTTCGCCGCCACTGGCTAGCCATCGTCAGCGCGCAGTTCAAAATCGCCTGGGACGCTCTGCGAGCCTGGCGAGGTGAGGCGGCGCGCGCCCGGCTGCGGGGTCAACTGGCCGGGCTGTGGGGGCTGCCCCGGTGGTTAGCCAAGCGCACAGTGGTGCAACAACAAAAGCGGGTGGCCGATTCTTACCTGGAAAGCTTGTTGAGTCAGGTCGGTTAGCCGCAGACACACGGCCCAATTAAGCCAGCCCGCTAAAATTTAGGCCGATTTCCTCATAGGTCGGAT
>CAZRYD010000337.1:0-6759 GCA_964604225.1 uncultured Caldilineaceae bacterium | reverse complement strand
GCTGGTCGCCATTGGGCAAACCCTGTTGATTCTGGTCCGAGAAATTGACCTTTCCGTCGGATCGGTGTATGGGCTGGTGGCGATTGCCTTCATCAGCTTTGAGCCTGCGCTCGGCGTGCAGCTTTCTTTTGTGGCGGCGCTCTTGCTTGCCGCCGCCATTGGGCTGCTCAATGCCCTTTTGGTGCTTAAAGGCGGTCTGTCTTCTATGATTGTCACCCTGGGTGGATTGTTTTTTTATCGGGGGGTCATTTATGTGACCACCGAGGGAGCGGTGCGCTCCTTCACCAAGGCCACCGCGCAGCAATGGTTTGTCCAATTGTTTGGGGGAAACTGGCTGTTCCGCCTGGAAAACGGTCTGGCGTGGTTTTTGCTGGCAGTTATCTTCTTCACCTATATCCTTTTTAGAACCCGCTATGGGAATCACCTGCTGGCGATTGGGGGGCATACCTTGAGCGCTGCTTCACGAGGGGTGAAGGTAGAATTTGTTAACACCGTGGCCTTTGTCACCTGCTCGGTTTTGGCAGGTTTTGCGGGGATCATCACCGTGTGCGACCTACCCAGTACCAATGTGACCATTGGGACGGATATAGAGCTTGAAGCCATTGCTGCCGCCGTGGTTGGCGGGGTGCTTTTGACCGGCGGCCGAGGTTCTATTATTGGCGCAGCCCTGGGTACTTTTTTCTTGACCGCTGTCCGTTCAGAATTGATTACCTTAGGTGCTCCCCCTGTCTGGTACATGTCGTTTGTGGGATTCGTGCTGGTATTTGCTGCGGTGGTGAATATCTCAATTCAAAGACGTTTAGTGGCCGGAATGACTGCCTAAGAAACCGGCGAGGATTATGAATACAAGGGAAAGAAATCATATGAGCGAACCACAAAAAGCCTTGATCGAAATGAAGAATATTAATCTGAATTTTGGAACCGTTAAAGCTCTATCAGACGTGAGTGTCAATTTCTACGAGGGTGAACTGGTCGGGCTGGTGGGCGATAACGGCGCCGGCAAAACAACTCTCATTCGAATTCTATCCGGGATGTATGCGCCTACTTCGGGTGAGGTATATTTTGACGGCCAACGCATTACTCGTTTTCATCCCAAACTGGCAATTGACCTCGGCATCGAAACTATCCAGCAAACCGTCGGGCTGTGCGATAATCTATCAGTAGCGCGTAATTATTACCTGGGACGCGAACCGATCAAACGACTGCTGGGAGTCATTCCCATTTTAGATTTTGCCCAAATGCGGGCAGCGAGCAACAAGGTTGTTCATAACTTTGGGCTGCGTGACAGCGTGAACGTTGACGATGAGGTGGCGCTTTTGTCAGGGGGGGAGACTCAATCGTTCAAGATCGGCCGGGCGGTAGATTTTCGGAACCGGGTGATCATTATGGATGAGCCGACCAACCACCTGTCGGTGCGGGAACGCGCTCATGTGAACGATATCGCCTTACAGCTCAGAGACCAGGGGCTGCTGGTTATTTACATTACCCATGATATTTTCCAGGTGCATCGGCTGGCCGACCGTATTGTCATCCTGGAAAATGGGCGAAAGGTTCTTGATATTCCCAAAGCCGAAATGTCGGCTGAAGCGCTGGAGCAGATTATCCGTGACGGCGGCCACGAAATCAGCAAGAGGTAGGATGTCATGCTACAGATGAGGCATATTTTGCGTAAACGTACCGAGGTCGCGGTAGCCGCCATCACCCTATTGCTCATCTTAATCTTCACCATGACTTCGGAGGGTGTCTGGCTGTCAGAGGCTAACATGCGCGAAGTGCTGCGGGTCACTGCAATCCTGGCGATAATAGCCTTTGGTGAGGCGTTGGTGATTACCACCGGCGAAATTGACATTTCTGTAGGTTCGACATTTGGCATTGTTGGAATTATCTACATCGCTATTGGGCCTTCTATTGGCGCGCCCCTGGCGATTCTGATTGGGCTTGGGGCCGCTCTAATAATTGGCTGTGTGAATGGTTTTATCGTTGCTTATTACCGCATCTCTTCGCTGGTCGTTACCCTGGGGAGTCTTTTTGTCTTTCGGGGATTGGCCTTAGCCGCAACTCAAACAACCTCTCACTACAACGCGGGTGAGGTAATGCGGGCCAATCCGGTTTATCAGTTCTTTGGTAGTGCCAGCGTTTTTGGTTACAACAACGCACTGGTGTGGGCCTTTGTGGTTTTGCTTTTTCTGCAATATGTTCTTTTCTGGACCCCCATCGGCAACTGGCTTTTGGCTGTAGGAGGCAATGCTGAAAGCGCTCACTCACGCGGAGTGAACGTCATGCGGATCAAGTGGGGCGCCTACATCGCCTGTGCTTTCCTGGCCGGCCTGGCCGGTATTCTTGCAGCATCTGATTTGGGCTATGCGGACGGAAGCTTGGGGCGGCAAAGGGAACTGCAAGCTATCGCTGCTGCCGTTCTGGGAGGATGTGCCTTTTCCGGTGGACGCACTTCGCTGGTGGGTACATTATTAGGCGCTTTCATTCTCTCCGGGATTCAGAGTTATCTCGTCATCAAAAGTATCGAACCACAGTGGTTCATTTTGCTGCTTGGACTGATCGTGGTTCTCGTCAGTCTAGCCGATCGCGGATTGACGCGTCTGGTATCAAGACTGGCAACGTAGAAATCATTTAAGAGGAGTAAAATGAATTCAAGAGAACGAGTCACCCTGGCCCTGAACCATCAAGAACCGGACCACGTCCCGCTTGACCTGGGCGGCAGCGTGGTGACTTGCATGCATGTCAGCATCGTCTACCAAGTTCGCCAGGCGCTGGGCCTAGATGCGCCGGGCACGCCGGTCAAGGTTGTCGAACCCTACCAGATGTTGGGCGAGATCAAGCCTGACCTGATGGGCGCTCTCGGCGTAGACGTGGTGGGTTTGAGATCCACCAAGACCATGTTCGGCTTCAGAAATAAGGGCTGGAAGCCGTGGACCACCTTCGACGGCACGCCGGTCCTGGTCCCGGCAGGGTTCAATACCGAGCCTGAGCCAAACGGGGATATTTTGATGTATCCAGAAGGCGACAAATCCGTCGCGCCCAGCGGCCGCATGCCCAGGGGAGGTTGGTACTTCGATGCCATTATCCGCCAGTTGCCCATTGACGACGACAATTTAAATGTCGAAGACAACAGGGAAGAATTTCAGCCAATCGCTGACGCGGACCTGGACTATTTTCGGCGTGAGGCCGAACGGCTGTATACTGAAACGGACAAGGCCATTTTTGCCGACTTTGCCAACACCAGCTTTGGCGATATTGCCCTGGTGCCGGCCCCCTGGCTCAAGCATCCCAAGGGTATCCGGGATGTGGCCGAATGGTACATGAGCACTGTCGCCCGGCAGGATTACATTTACCAGGTCTTTGAGCGCCAGTGCGAGATTGGTCTGGCCAATCTGGCCAAGATTTATGAGGCCGTCGGCAACCGGGTGACAATTGCCCTGGTCTCGGCCACCGATTTTGGGATGCAAAGCGGGCCGCTTGTTTCGCCCCAGACTTACCGGGAGTTGTTTATGCCTTTCCACCGGCGGGTCAACGACTGGGTCCACCACCATACCCCCTGGAAAACCTTCATTCATTCGTGCGGTTCGGTGATGGGGCTGGTCGAGGATTTCATCGAGGCCGGTTTTGACATTCTCAACCCGGTCCAGTGCTCGGCGGCCCTGATGGAGCCGGCCGAACTCAAACGCCGCTTCGGGGAGCGCGTCACCTTTTGGGGCGGCGGGGTGGACACGCAGCATACCTTGCCGACAGGGTCGCCGGAAGAGGTCCGGGCGCAGGTTCACGAACGCATGAAAATTTTTGGTCCGGGGGGCGGGTTTGTGTTCAACACCATCCACAACGTCCAACCCAAGACGCCCCTCCAGAACGTCCTAGCGATGTATGAAACGGTGCGGGAGTACGGCCGTTATCCCCTGAATTAGTTGCGGAGGAACACTATGAATTCTCGCGAACGAGTCAAACTGGCTTTGAATCACCAAGAAGCCGACCATGTACCGCTGGATATAGCGGGGACCGGCGTCTCGCAAATGCATGTGACGGCTTATGCTAACCTGCGACGATATTTAAATCTGCCGGAGCGCCAGCCGCAAATTATTTTTGTGGCGGAACAGTTGGCCCGCTTTGAAAGCGATGTGGCCGACCGCCTGGAAACAGATTTTGCCTTTGTCATGCCCCAGACTCCCTCTGACTACGAACTGGTCTTTCGGGATGAAGGGGCTTACGAGGCTTTTACCGACGAGTGGGGTATCGGCTGGAAAAAGCCCAAAAAGGGCGGCTTTTACTATGACATGTACCACCATCCCCTGGTCAGGGCCGAAACCCTGGCCGACTTCAGAGCCTACCAACTCCCCGACCCGTTGAATGAGCGGCGTTATCAAAACGTGCGGTCTGAGGTTGAAGCCGCCCGTCAGCGGGGCAAGGCGGTGGTGATGGCGGGGACGGGGGCCGGCATTTTAGAAATATATGCCTGGCTGAGAGGCTATGAACAATTTTATATAGACTTGGGCCTTAACCATGAGTTTGTAGCCTACATGCTAGAGCGGCTGGTGGAGTTCAAACAAGCCTACTGGGAACAGGTTTTGCCAAATTTAGGGGATGGGGTGGATGTGGTTTGTGAGCATGACGATTTGGCCGGGCAGCGAGCCTTGTTGTTTTCACCCGACACCTATTGCAGTGTCGTCAAACCCTGGCACAAAAGATTGTTCCATTTCATCAAAGATCGTACCCCGGCCAAACTGTTCTATCACACCGATGGGGCGGTTCGCCCCCTCATCGGCGATTTAATTGACGCCGGGATGGATATTCTGAATCCCGTCCAGTTCACCGCGGCCAATATGGAGCTTAAATCCCTTAAACAAGAGTTTGGCCGAGATTTAGTCTTCTGGGGAGCGGGCGTTGACACCCAGGGTGTCCTGGGCAGCGGCACGCCGGAAGAGGTTAAAGCGGATGTTAAACGGAACATCGAGGCGTTGGCTCCCGGCGGCGGCTTTATCTTTGCCACCGTGCATGATATCCAGGCCAATGTGCCGCCCGAAAACATTATGGCTATGTGGGAAGCCTGGAAGAGTTACGGTGTGTATTAAACGAAAGCCGGGTTGACCCCGGAAGATGCTAAATCAATCAGTGACAAGGTAGCAAAGTAGCAAAGTTGCAGGAATATAGTATCCTGTCTAGAGTCGAAGGCCCCCTGTGGGCTGTCTACCATCTACCGTTTACTATCTACAAGGAGGATCATTAGTAATGAGCTTGGAAACCATCTATGAAGCTGTCTTAAAGGGCAACGCGAAAGCTGCCGCCGCCGAAACCCAGGCGGCCATTGAGGCCGGCGTTCCAGCCGCGGATATACTCCACCAGGCCTGCATCCCGGCCATGACCGAGGTCGGCCGCCTCTTTGAGTCCGGCGAAAAATTTGTCCCGGAAATGCTCATTGCCGCGCGAGCTATGCAGAAGGCTCTGGAAATCCTCAAGCCGCTGCTAGTTCAAGCCGAGGTCAAAACACTGGGCACGGTCGTCATTGGCACTGTGGCCGGAGACCTGCACGATATCGGCAAGAATCTGGTCGCCATGATGTTAGAAGGAGCCGGCTTCCAGATTATTGACCTGGGCACCGACGTATCGCCTCAGAAGTTTGTCGAAGCCGTCCGGCAGCATGAGCCTGATTTGCTCGGCATGTCGGCGCTGTTGACGACCACGGTGACCTCGATTGCCGACACGATTAAGGCTCTGGCCGAAGCCGGGGTGCGAGACAAGGTCAAAGTTATCATTGGGGGAGCGCCCATTACTCAGGATTTTGCCAACAAAGTTGGCGCGGACGGTTTTTCGCCCGATGCCGGCAGCGTAGCCCGGATGGCCAAGTCTCTGTTGGGGGTGGCTTAAGTTGATCCAATGAGGTAAAGGCAAAGCTGGCTTTTAGAGCGGGGAGCAGGAAGGCCTTTCTGCTCCCTCCCACTTACCCAAGACTTTCGCTTGGATGTCATTTTGAGCGACCGTAGGGAGCGAAAAATCCCTGGAACGCCAGTTTGCAATCGAACACTTCAGGGATTCTTCACCCCGCTACGCTCCGTTCACGCGAAGCAGTGACAAGCGATAGTCCTGTTACCATCAAAATTGGCACTCTTCCCGCTCCGATGCTGCAATCGTCTTTACAGAGAAATACGAAAATTGGGGTTTGACAACTGTTGATACTCATGTTACTGTAGTGCAACCGGTTGCACTCATTCGAAAGAGATCTTTTTGAGGCAGTAGAATGTCTGTATCAATTTACGACATTGCCAAAAGAGCTAATCTAGCTCCCTCAACCATTTCTCGAGCCCTGCAAGATCATCCTCGCCTTCGTGCTGAAACCAAAACGCGAGTCCGGGCGTTGGCTAAAGAAATGGGCTACGTCCCCAGCACGGTGGCCAAGAGTTTGTCTACTAATCAGACCTGGACCATTGGCATGGTGGTAGCCACAATTTCTGATCCATTTATGGGGCGAGTGGTGGAAGGCGTGGAGCAGGTGGCCGTTGAGTCCGGTTTTAATGTTTTTCTCAGCACCTCCCAAAATAACCGGCAGCGTGAAATTGCGGTGATTGACGTGCTTCAGCAGCGTCGCGTAGATGGTATTATTGTAATCGCCTCACACCTCTTTAATCGCTATCGCCGCTACTTTGATCGCATCGAGGTGCCTATTGTTATGATTGATGAACAAGAACCGGGTGGAGTCATCCATTCAGTAGCGGTAGATGATTCACGGGGAGCGCGGTTGGCGGTTGAGCACTTATT
>CAZRYD010000336.1:0-6773 GCA_964604225.1 uncultured Caldilineaceae bacterium | reverse complement strand
AAAGTTCGATCAACTCAGCTTTGTCTGAGTCTATTTTGCACTTTAAAGTCTAGATCCTTGAATGGCGTTAAGAATTGCGGGAAGTGCCGTCTAAGATAATCTGCTGCGTTGCACCAGGCAAAGAAGTCAGCGTCATCAGGTGTATACCTCTCTCCATTCTGAGGAGGAAAATTTTCTTTAAGTTTTTCTAAACTCATAAAATGATCAAGCCCAAATTGATAGTGGTCATCTCGACTCTTGATGAAACGAGGATCACTAGCTAATTTGCTTAGCAGGTTAGGATTACTTTCATCGACTAACATAGACAGTGGAAGCCAGCGTATTTTCCACGTATTTGGATAGCTTTTTAGTTCAGACTCGATAATCTGATCGTATATACAAGGTATCCACACATTATGTTTCATTTTGAAAAATAGAGGATCATAATCAGCAAATGCTTTGGGCGCGCGGGACAATTCAAAGAGTGTTAAATAAGACAAAGCAGCTATATAATCGTTCGAGCTAAAATACGAGACGAGATTAGCTTTGGCTATATCAATTTCTATTAACGTGCCCCATACACAAGTATCCAGGTAATAAACCCTTGCATTTGAGGGGAGTTCGATAAAGGAATCCATTAGTGATGTACTACTGGCTTGGCGGCTTCTTGTTTTGCCACAACAGTGTTTATACTTGTGACCACTCCCACAAGGGCAAGGAGAGTTACGTGATATTTTCATAATCGGACTACATACCCAGGCAATTCCAGCCTATGTCCAAAATCAGACTAACAAAATTCTAAGCGAATTTAGTCAGTTTTCAAAACCTGACCCTCTTATACAACAAAGAAGCCCGGCTGAAAGAGCCGGGCTTCTTCTCTTAAACCAAGGTAAAAAATCATGTCGTCTTTCATAAATCTGCCCATGCCGCGTCCTCTTCCGGCCTGTCCCAATCACGTCGCAAAACCACCTCGGAGGCTAACATCGTTGGGAAAGCCTCCGCCTGCTTAGGCGGACAAGGTGTATCGCCATACGAGCAAAAGACGCAGCAATCACCGGCTTTTGGTTTTAAGATGTTGTTACAGTTTGGGCATTGATAAAAAAATTGGCAGGCATTGGCAGGCATCGCTAGATTTTGCACAAAATGGCAGTGAGGACAGATTAAATTTGA
This sequence comes from uncultured Caldilineaceae bacterium, assembly GCA_964604225.1. Classification (GTDB taxonomy): domain Bacteria; phylum Chloroflexota; class Anaerolineae; order 4572-78; family J111; genus DSQQ01. The sequence goes on along the minus strand of CAZRYD010000336.1, from coordinate 5,624 downwards.
ATGAGTTACAAATTCCATTAACGGTTACCTCAAACTAAAGAACGCTGAGAAACGCAGAGCCAGTCACAGAGGATCACCGAGAAACCTCTGCGCTTCTCTGTGTCTCCTTCGTGTGCTCTGCGTTCCCCATCACCCAATCTTCATGCCCCGCAATCGCAAACTATTCCCCACCACCGTGACCGAGCTAAAAGCCATGGCAAACGCTGCGGCGATAGGGTGCAGTTCCCGCAGGTACACCGGCAGATCGGGGAAGAAGGCCAGCGCCCCGGCAGCCACCGGAATGAGGATGACGTTGTAGGCAAAGGCCCAGAACAGGTTCTCCTTGATCACCCGCATCGTGGACCGGCTCAGGCGAATGGCCTTGGGCACGCCACGTAGGTCGCCGCTGATGAGGGTGATGCCCGCCGCTTCCATGGCCACATCCGCGCCGGTGCCGATAGCGATGCCGACATCGGCCTGGGCCAGGGCCGGCGCGTCGTTGATGCCATCGCCCACCATGCCCACGACCAGGCCCTCCCCTTGCAGTTTAGCCACATTGGCGGCTTTGTCGCCCGGTAATACTTCCGCCAGCACGCGATCAATGCCCACCTCGGCGGCGATAGCCTGAGCGGTCGCCTGGTTGTCGCCGGTCATCATGATTACCTGCAAACCCTGCTTTTTGAGTTCGGCGATGGCCTCTGAGGAGCCGGCTTTGATCGTATCGGCAATGCCGATGACCCCACTGGCCTGTCCATCCACAGCGACCCACATGGCGGTCTTGGCCTCGTTTTGCAACTGCTGGAATTTCTCGCTCAGGCCGTTGAGAGTAATATGCTGACTCTGCATCAAGCGTGCATTGCCAATCAGAATTTTATGACCTTCCACCTCGGCGGCGATGCCGTGCCCGGCAATCGCCTCAAAGCCGACCGGCTCACCCAAAGTCAACCCCTGCTCCTGCGCCGCCCGCACAATCGCCGCACCCAACGGATGCTCCGAACCCCGCTCGGCTGAAGCAGCGAGTTGAAGGATGAAGGATGAAGGATGAAGGATGAAGGAGGAGGTGGTGGTGGTATCGGTCTTAGATTGTTCACTATTCACAATTACATCCGTCACCGCCGGCTCGCCTTTGGTGATCGTGCCGGTTTTGTCCAGTATAATCGCCTGCAGGGCGAGGCCCTTTTCCAGAGACGCACTATTTTTGAAGAGGATGCCCTGGCTGGCCCCTTTGCCCATGCCCACGACGATGGCCGTCGGCGTAGCCAATCCCAAGGCGCAGGGGCAGGCGATGACCAGCACCGCTACCAGCCGCACCAGCGCCGCCGTAAAGCCGGCCCCGCCGATCCACCAGGCGGCAAAAGTCAGCAGGGCAATCACAATCACCGTCGGTACAAAGATGGCCGAAACCTTATCGGCCAGGGCCTGGATGGGCGCTTTGGAACCTTGCGCTTCCTCCACCAGCCGGATGATCTGGGCCAGGGCCGTCTCGCGGCCCACCTTCGTCGCTTCGATTTTGAGCAGTCCCTGCTTGTTCAGGGTCGCGCCGATGACCTCGTCGCCCGCTTTCTTGTCTACCGGCAGGCTCTCGCCGGTCAAGAGCGACTCATCCACTGCGGAGCGGCCGCTGATGACTACCCCATCCACCGGGATTTTCTCGCCGGGCCGGACGATAACCACATCACCGGCGACAACTTGGTTGGTGGGGATGTCTACCTCTACGCCGTTGCGTTCAACGCGGGCGGTTTTGGCTTGCAGCCCCATCAGGGCCTTGATCGCTTCGCTGGTTTTACCTTTGGCCCGAACTTCCAGCAATTTGCCTACTTTAATCAGGGTGATAATGGCCGCCGATGTTTCAAAGTAGACATGTCCGCCCAGCAGCCCCCCGGTAATGAGAACAGAGTAGAAATAAGCCACCGAGGAACCCAGCGCCACCAACACGTCCATATTGGCCGACTTGTTGCGCAGGGCTTTGAAGCCGCCCACATAGTAATCCCAACCAGTATAAAATTGGACCGGTGTGGCCAGCAGCCACAAACCGTAATTGACCCAGGCTTCGTGCGCCCAGTGGCCGACCAGCCCAAAATCGCGGGCCATACTGAACAGAAACAGCGGCAGGGTGAAAAGGACACCCACCCACAATTTGCGTGTCTGATCCCGAATCTCGCGTTCGCGGGCCTCTTTTTCGGCGTCTACCAGTTCTTCCTCGGAGTCAACCTGGACCACCCCGTAGCCGGCCCGCTCCACAGCGGCGACCATATCCGCTCGGGTCACCGCCCCGGGAATATATTTGACGGTCGCCTTTTCGGTGGCAAAGTTGACCGTCGCCTCGAGAATGCCGGGCACTTTCTTGTTCAGAGCGCGCTCGACCGTGTTGACACAGTTGGCGCAGGTCATCCCGGTGATGGGTAGTTCCAGCGTGGCCACCGGTACGTGATAGCCAGCCTTCTCCACCCGCTCGATGACCGCCTGGGGCGAGGCCACTGCCGGATCGTAGTTGACGGTCAGCTTCTCGCTGCCAAAATTAACGACGGCGTCGCTGACGCCTTCGATTTTTTTCGCGCTTCGTTCCACCGTAACCACGCAGTTGGCGCAGGTCATGCCAAGTACGGGCACGGTGAGTTGTTTTTGTTCTGACATAACTTAACCTCGGTAAGGTTAAACATTGAAAGCTTATACCTACTCACCACCTGACCCCAAACTCGATAATTTTGCCGGGATTAGGGGATTTGGGGCTAAAATAAGGTAAAAAAATCCCCTAATCTTCTAATCCCGGCCCTGAAAAGGATGCTTTTTACAGGCCTGGTGAGTAGTTGCAAAAAATTAATTTTCCGGCGGGTAGTTGATTTCTTCTAACAGAGCCTTGATCTGGTCCCAGGTCTGCGGCGCTTCCCACTCTACCGTGACCAGTTTGGTGTCTTGGGAGGCGAGCACTTTTTTAACGCCGGCCAACTCGCCGACTTCATTCTGGATAGTGTGGACGCAATGGCCACAGGAAATATTGGGAACTTTAAAGGTTTTGGTTTGCATGGAACTCTCCTTGATTAAGATAAATAGCTTAAACCGCGCATGCACTTTGTCGTGATGCGTGATACGTGATACATAAAAATTTTTCCTTACGTATCACGTATCACGCATCACGTTTCAGCTCTTCCCCTTGGCATTGAACACTTCCATAATCTCGCCGATCACCCGCTCTCGCTCCGCCGCATCGTCGCCGCGAATGGCGGTGGTGACGCAGGTGTGCAGGTGGCGGTCCAGCACCAGGGCGCTCACTTTTTGCAGCGCCGCCTGAATGGCGTCAATTTGTTTGACAATATCAATGCAGTAGGCCTCCTCTTCCACCATCTTCTCGACGCCGCGGACGTGACCTTCGATACTTTTCAGCCGGTTGACAATCTTGGTCGTTTCTTCACTCATGACAGCCTCTTTTGCGTTTATCTTACCCCACCCCCACCGGGAGGGGGTATCTTGGAAAGAAGTATAACAGAGGAAACTACGACTGTCAAGAGATAAATGTCACCAATTTTTGATGACAACCAGCGTTTATGACCTTCTTTTTCCCCTGGGCTGATTGACGGTATAATGGCTGGATGTAGCCAATGTTACCTATCACGAGAAAATTCTTCAGCGCTGCTCTGATTTATTTGGTTCTGGGGCTGTTGGCCCAGGCTGTGAGTGCCTTCGACGTTTGGTTGGGGTTCAACCCTCTGGCCTATACGGCGGTTGCGGCCACCCAGCAGCTTCTCCTACTCGGCTGGCTGACCCAATTGGGCTTGGCCCTGGCCTATGATCGCTGGCTGTCTCCCCCTGACAAATCGGCGCGGCTGGTATTTATTCTGTTCAATATTGGACTGCCTTTGGTCATCGTTGGCCAGCCGGGACTGGCTCTCTTCGGTGGCCCCTGGCTGGGAGTAGTCACAGTGGTGGGCGGGCTGCTGCAAGTTTGGGCCGGCTTGGAATTTGTGCGCCAGGCCTGGCGTACAACCCGAAAGAATTAGCCTTTGACCATTCACCATTCACCACCTGTGACCGCCGCCCCTGGTGGCAGGCCATTCATAATTCACCACCTGTGGCCGCCGCCCCTGGTGGCAGGCCATTCGCCATTGCTAACCTACACGGTTTTAGCGATCCTGCTAACGTTTTTAATTTTTTTCCTCCCCGCTGCCAATCCACCCCTCGAAATCCAACTCGGTCCGCCGCAAACCGTGATCACCGACAATCCCAAAATGGGCGTCCACACCCGCCTCACCGACGAGGTTGAACCCTGGAAAATCAAACGCACCCTGGAAATGGTCCGCGAAATGGGTGCGCCCTGGCTGGTCGAGTATTTTCCCTGGGCCTACGCCGAGCCGTTTCCCGGCTTTTTCGATTGGTCTCACAGCGATTTTGTGCTTGACCACGCCAACCGGCAGGGCTTGACCGTCATTGCTCGCCTGGGGCTGACCCCGGAGTGGGCCAGGCCACGCGACTCAGCCTCGTCCTTTCTGGCTCTGGAACATTTTGACGATTTCGGCGATTTTGTGCAGGCCTTTGTCGAGCGCTATGGCGACCGGGTAGCGGCCATCATCATCTGGAATGAACCGAATCTGGCTTTAGAGTGGGGCTTTCAAGCGCTTGATCCAGCAGGTTATACTCAATTGTTGCAAGTCGCCTATCAACGGGCCAAAGCCGCCAACCCAAAAGTGCAGGTGCTGGGCGGGGCGCTGGCCCCCACCCTGGCTCCTCCGGGCAACGATCAGGCCATGAACGATCTGGTTTACTTGCAAAGAATGTTGGACGCCGGTGCGGGCGAGGCGATGGATGGCCTGGCCGTCCATGCCTACGGTTGGGTCTTTCCCGCCGACGACCCGCCCGACCCCCATGTGATAAACTTTCGGCGGGTCGAATTGGTCCACCAACTCCTGGTTGAGCACGGCTATGCCGATCTACCCATCTACATCACCGAAGGCGGCTGGAACGACCATCCCCGCTGGACTCGGGCCGTCAAACCGGCCCAACGCATCGAAAACACCTTGCGGGCCTACGAGGTGGTCAAAAGCTGGCCCTGGGCTAAAATGATGGCTGTTTGGGCTTTTCGCTATCCCTGGCCGGCCCGGACCTATCTGGATTACTTTACCCTGGTGACCCCGGAATTCGATCCCAAGCCGATTTATCTGGAAGTGCAGAAGTACAGTAGGGCAGTAGTCAGTAGTCAGTAGCCAGTAGTCAGAGGTTCGGTGTCAAGCATTAAGTACCGTATATCACGTTTTACGTTTTACGCATTACGCAACACACAACGTATAGTTGTCACAATTGCGGCAATCTCACTACTGATATTGGGCATCTGGTTCTTTCTCTCCCCCCGCGATGACGGCAGCCTGGCCGAGATTCGGCGGCGAGGGACGCTGCGGGTAGGGTTGGACGCCAGCTTTCCGCCTTTTGAAACGATTGACGCCAACGGCCAGATTGTCGGATTGGATGTGGACATTGCCCAGGCGATTGCTGCCGATGTTGGGGTTAAAGTTGAACTGGTCAATATTGGCTTTGACGGCCTGTATGATGCCCTGCTGGCTCGCCGGGTGGACCTGGTCATCTCCGGCCTGCCCTATGACCCCCGCTGGACCCAGGATGTGGCCTACTCCAGTAACTATTTCAACGCTGGACAGGTT
>CAZRYD010000335.1:0-6800 GCA_964604225.1 uncultured Caldilineaceae bacterium | reverse complement strand
TTTGACAAACAGGGCCGAGCATGTTAAGATGGCATAACCGCAACCATAAAAACCATTTGTGTACTGCGATCAGCAGATGGGATCGAGCGCCTCCGTGTTTGGCAGATTTAGCGGAATCGGTAGAATCCGTCAAGAGAGGACACTCCGAGGCCCAGCAGAAGCACCCCTATTTGTTCCTGTAGTACCACCCTCATTTACCACTCGCCCCACCTCAATTGTATTCTCGACGGAATTGGCCGGGAAAAAATCTGACCTTGAGTAAAATACCTCCGGCAAGGCCCCTTACCCCCACCAGCCTTGCCGCCAAGCAGACAAAAAAGTAATCGACAAAACAAAATAAGGAGATCAATCATGATGGACTGGACCAAACAAGCCGAAGAGATGGCCAAGAGCTGGACCGATACCCAGAAAAAAATGTGGGACAACTGGCTTGGAGCCATGCAGCAAGAGAAATCTCAAGCCGCCGACGTCTGGGCTAAGACTGTTGGCGCCTGGGAAGAGACTGCCAAAAATACCTTAAACGCTCAAACCGAGTGGACCCGGATGTGGGCCAATAATCTCAAAGCCATTGAAGGGGCCCCTAAAGAGGTGGCCGAGTGGGCCGCTCAGGCCGAGGAAATGTCCAAACAGTGGAGCGAAACCCAAAAGAAACTGTGGGATAGCTGGTTCGCTATGGTCAAAAAGGTGGAGCCGGTCAAAATGAGCGGCGACTGGAGCGAAGAAAGCCAGAAAATGTTTAAGGCCTGGCAGGAGTCAACCCAAAAGATGATGGAGACTCAAACCGAGTGGGTACGCCACTGGACCGCCCAAACTGAGCAAAAAGTAAAAGAAAAGTGAAAGGCTGAGTCAATCATGCCAGGAGGAAATTCTACGCCATGGGGCGAGCAAGTGGAAACGATGGCCAGGGTCTGGACCGATGCTCAGAAAAAGATGTGGGAAAGCTGGTACGATCTGGCTCGGACGGCCCCGACCCCTCCGTTTTACCCGGATTGGGCAGACCAATGGCGCAAATTTGCCGCTCAGGGCTTTGAAGCCTGGACCGCAAACGCTGAACCCACCGCCAAAGATGCCGCCGAACGCCTCTTTGCCAGCCAAAATACGTTGATGCACTTCTGGGAATTTGCCTTTAACGCCTGGAAAGCATTGGCGGCCAAAATGGAAGCTGGCGAGGATTGGCAAAGCATCCCCAGAGAATATGCCGAGCAATTACGCCAACAACTGCTGCAATCACCTGGAGCGACACGGCAGATCAATCAGGATATGAGCGAGTTGTGGCAATTCTATCTGGGCGAGTTGAACAAGCTCGCCCAGCCCTGGCTCAGGTCGTCGCAGCTAGCGCATGGACATCTGGGCCAGGCCATTACCGGCAATGGCTCAGAGTTGATTGACTTGACCAATCTTTACTGGGATGCCTACGAGCGGACCTTTGGCCGTTTGGTTGAAAGCCCAAGTTTAGGCTACACCCGTGAGTTAAATGAAAAACTACTCAAGGGATTTGATGCCTGGCAGGACTTCCGCCGGGCCAGTTTTGAGTATCAAACGGTGTTGGCCGACACCTGGGTGCAGGCCTTTGAAAAGTTGATGAAGGAATTGCTGGTTTTAGCTGAGAAGGATCAACCTATTCAAAGTGTGCGGCAGTTGGTGTTATTGTGGAACAATGTGGCCGATCCGATTTTTATTGAGGTTTTTCGTTCGGAAAAGTACATTCGCATCCAGGGGCAACTGCTAAATACCGCCATGGCCTACCGCATCCACCGCCGCGAGATTCTGGAACTGGTGCTAAAAATACTCGACATGCCGACCCGAAGCGAGGTGGATGAAGCTCACCGCAGCGTGTACGAACAGCGCAAGGAACTCAAGGCTCTCAAAAAAACAGTGGCTGAAACCGCCTCAATCCGCACCGAACTGGAAGCAGCCCGCCGCAGTATCACCGAGTTGCGCCAAGAGGTAAAAGCCCTGCAAGAAACCCTGGCCCAGGTAACAACGCAACCAACTCCAGCCGCTACCCCGGCTGCTGCTCCAGCCAAGAAAACAAGCAAACCCGCACCGAAAAACAAGGGCCAGGCTTCTGCCGCTGCGGTCGGCAACCCTGAGAAAGGAGAAGAAGATGCTACCGTTTCCCATCCAAATTCGGCCTGAAGACGCCGTTCACGAGTTGGCTGAACTGAATCGTAAAGCCGTCAAAGGTATCGAAGCCCTGACCCGGATTCGGGAAGAAGATATCCAGGTGGGGGTGTCGGCCAAAGAAGAGGTATATCGCGAAGATAAGCTGGTGCTGTATCGTTTTACCCCGCTGGTGGAACAAACCGTCAGCACTCCCGTCCTGATTGTCTACGCCTTGGTCAATCGTCCCTACATGGCCGATTTACAAGAAGATCGCTCGCTGGTGCGCAATCTGCTCAAGCTGGGCTTGGATGTCTACCTGATTGATTGGGGCTACCCCAGCCGGGGCGACTATTGGCTGACCCTGGACGACTACATCAACGGTTACATCAACAATTGTGTTGACGTGATCCGCGAGCGCTATGGCCTGGATCAGATCAACCTGCTGGGCATCTGTCAAGGCGGTACCTTTAGTTTGTGTTACGCTTCGCTCTACCCGGAAAAGATCAAAAACCTCATCACTATGGTCACCCCGGCGGACTTTCATGTGGAAGAAGGTCTACTCAATTTGTGGGCCGGCTGCACCTTTGGCAGCCAGAGCATGGATGTGGACCTGATGGTCGATGCGCTGGGCAACATCCCCGGCGACTTCATGAACCTGGGCTACTTGATGCTCAAGCCCTTCCAACTGGGCATCCAAAAGTATCTGGATCTGGTTGACATCATGGATGACGAGGGCAAGTTGATGAACTTTCTGCGCATGGAGAAGTGGATCTTCGATAGCCCGGACCAGGCAGGGCAGGCCTATCGCCAATTCATGCTCGACTTCTACCAGGGCAATAAACTCATCAAAGGTGAGGTTATGCTCGGCGACCAGCGGGTTGACCTGAAGAATATCAGTATGCCGGTGCTGAATGTCTATGCTGAGGAAGATCATCTGGTTCCGCCGGCCGCTTCCTTGGCTCTGGAGAAACATATCAGCAGCCGAGACTATACTGCCCGCTCCTTCCCCGTGGGGCACATCGGGATGTACGTCAGCGGCAAAGTGCAGCGTGACCTGCCGCCGACGATTGTCGAATGGCTCAAGAAGCGCAACTAAATTAGACCGCAGACGGCGGACCATAAACAGCCTTCCAAATCCAAGCTTCTTTTTGGGGGTCTGCCGTCAGTGATCGGCGGTCTTCGGGTGTAGAGAAACCCCAACTCAGGGGTATCGATAATAATCCATTTAAGGAGGGCAATTTAATTTATGCTGGGACTTGAGGACAAAGTTGTTCTGGTAACCGGAGGCAATCGGGGTATTGGAGCCGCCATTGTTGCGCTGCTGGAAGATTTTGGGGCCAAAGTGGCCTACACCTACCGCAGCGGCGAGGGTCCACGGGGAAAACTGGCCTTACGTGCTGATGTAGGCGATGCAGCGGGGATGGAGGCTGTCGCCGCAGAAATAGAAAGCAAATTAGGGCCGGTTTATGGTGTGGTGGCCAACGCCGGCATTAACCGCGACGCCCTCTTTTCTAAAATGAGCCATGATGATTGGGATGCCGTTATCAGCACCAACCTGACCGGGGTCTATAATACGCTTAGACCTATTATCCCCGGCATGTACGAGCGTAAAGAGGGGGCGATTGTTTTTATCAGCTCGGTGGTGGGCGAGCAGGGTAATATCGGCCAGTCTAACTATGCCGCGACCAAGGCCGCCCAAATCGGCCTGGCCAAAACGCTGGGACTGGAGGGGGCGCGCTTCAATGTGCGTTGTAATGTGGTGGCCCCCGGCTTTACCGAAACGGACATGGTCAAGTCCATACCCGATCCGGTCAAGGAAAAAATCTTGCAGACTATTCCGCTGCGCCGCTTTGCCCGACTTGATGAAATTGCCTGGGCCGCGGCGTTTTTGTTATCGCCCGTGGCCGCTGCCTATATTACCGGCACGGTGCTGAGTGTGAATGGTGGCCGGCATACCTAAGGGCTCAATGTTCAACCCCAAAGCGATGGAAGCCTGGTTTACCCTCATGGCCGAAGCCATGAAGGGGACGGCAGAAGCGCAGGAAGCCTTCAAGTCGCTGGCCGAGGCAGCCACCAATGCCGAAGCCTTGCAGCAGTGGCAGACCCACTTTATGCCGCTGGCCGGAGCCGGCCCCACCCCGGAAGGTTTTGAAGAATGGCTGGAAGAGTGGTGGAAGATGATGGGCGTGGTCCCACGCGCACGCTATCTTGAGCTGCTGGAGCGACACGAACTGCTCCGGCAGCGCCTGGAAAAGGCCGAAGAGACTATTCGCTCCCTCCGGGCCGCGCTTGGCTCCAAAGGGTCAGAACAGGATGCCCAGAAAATTGTAGACATGTGGGAAACCGTGCTCAAAGAAAGCCTGAAAACTCAGGCCGAATGGATGCGCACTTGGGCTGCCACCACCGATCAAAAAAAAGAAGACGACTCGACCGCACAGAACGAAGAGTCACCTGAACCTTGAAGATAGGAGTCCAAAGTGCACTTTGGACTCCGTGTGCTAAAAAGCGTACCCGCATCTACCGTGGGGAACAAAATTCTGTAATAAAATCCAAGTTTGACCATTTAAGGAGGTAAGATTATGCAAGAAGCCTTTATCGTCTCAGCCGTGAGAACACCCATTGGCCGTTTTGGCGGGGGGTTGGTTGATTTCTCGCCGGTTGACCTGGCCGCTCACACCATGCGGGCTGCCCTCGAGCGGGCCGGGGTGGAGGGCAAAGATTTGGATATGTACATTCTCGGCAATATTCTTAAGCATGGGCACGGCCAGCTTTTGCCCCGTAATGCGGCTATCAAAGCCGGCATTCCACCCCAGGTAGATGGCTACGCCGTAGACATGCTCTGCTCCTCCGGTATGTTGGCCGCCATGAATGCGGCCAGCGCCATTCGCAGCGGTGAAGCCGATTTGGTTTTGGCCGGGGGCGTCGAGTCTATGTCTCAGGCCGGTTTTTATTTGTCGTACCGGGCGCGCTGGGGCTACAAATTTTTGATGGGCGCACCGGAGCAACTGATGGATGTGTTACTCTCCGATGGTTTGACCGACTCAACCAACGGCGAAGGTATGGGCGAAGAAACGGAACGCCTGGCCGCCGATCAAGGGGTCACCCGCGCAGAGTTGGACGAAGTGGCCTATCTTTCTCACAGCCGGGCGGCTCAAGCCACTGAGCAGGGTTTGTCCCTAAAGGAGATTGCGCCGATCGAAGTCAAAAAGAAAAAGGGCGTCGAAGTGCTGGACAAAGATGAAGGCATCCGCCCCGACACCACCATGGAGTCCCTGGCGGGGCTGCGCCCGGCTTTCAAAAAAGACGGGGTACTGACTGCCGGCAATGCCAGCCAAATTTCCGACGGGGCGGCGGCTTTACTCCTGGCTAGCCGGCAAGCGGTAGAGACACACGGCTTGAAACCAATCGCTAAAGTCTTGGGCTGGGCGGTATCGGCGGGCGAACCGTGGCGTTTTGTCGAAGCGCCTATTCCGGCCATTCGCAAGCTGCTGACCAAGCTGGCTATGAGCGTTGACGATTTTGATTTGTTTGAAAATAACGAAGCTTTTGCCCTGAACAATGTTCTCTTCCGGCGCGAGTTGGAAGTGCCTTACGAGAAAATCAATGTTTTTGGTGGGGCGATTGCTCTGGGCCATCCCATCGGCTGCTCCGGCGCGCGCATCATTGTGACGCTGTTGAATGCCCTGCAAGAAAAAGGCGGCAAGCGCGGCCTGGCCTCGCTCTGTCATGGCACCGGCGGCGGTACGGTTGTAGCCGTAGAACTGGTTTAACAGCCCGGTAGGTCACGCGGCAAGCGTGGCCTACCTTTGTGGTTTGCCCTCCGACCTCACGAACTCTATAAGGCAACCCGCCCAAACCCATTCCACTATTAAAGAAATGGACTGATCAAATGAGTGAGAATATAAGCCAAAATTTACCTGACGGTGTCCAGATTTTGGGGGTAGTGACGCCCGAATTTGCCCAGGTGTTGAACCCGGAGGCGTTGGCTTTTGTGGCCAAACTGCATCGCCAGTTCAACCCCACCCGCGAAAGTTTGCTCAAACGGCGGATTGAGCGCCAGGCTGAACTCGACGCCGGGACGCTACCCGAATTTTTGCCCGACAGCCCGGCTCGCGGCGATTGGCAGGTTGCACCCACCCCGGTTGACCTGCAAAAGCGTTGGGTTGAGATCACCGGCCCAACCGAACGCAAGATGATGATTAACGCGCTTAACTCTGGGGCCAGTGTTTTTATGGCCGACTGTGAGGATGCGCTCTCGCCCACCTGGGAAAATGTGGTGCAGGGGCAGGTTAACCTGATTGAGGCCGTGCGACGGCGGCTTGAATTTGTCAGCCCGGAAGGGAAAGCTTATCGCCTCAATGACCAGATTGCTACGCTGCTGGTCCGCCCGCGCGGCTGGCACTTGAAAGAGAAAAACGTTTTGGTAGACGGCCAGCCCATCTCGGCCAGCCTGTTCGACTTTGGTCTCTACTTTTTCCACAACGCCCACGAATTGCTCAGGCGGGGTACCGGCCCTTACTTTTATTTACCCAAGCTGGAGAGTCACCTCGAAGCCCGCTTATGGAATGATGTTTTCAATCTGGCCCAGGCTGAACTGGAGGTTCCACGGGGCACCATCCGGGCGACCGTGCTGATCGAAACGATCATGGCTGCCTTTGAGATGGAAGAAATTTTGTACGAACTGCGCGAGCACA
>CAZRYD010000334.1:0-6847 GCA_964604225.1 uncultured Caldilineaceae bacterium | reverse complement strand
CTACCTACTACCTACTACCTACTCCCATGCCCTACGCCCTCGAACTGCGCGGCATTGTCAAACATTTTCCCGGCGTGCTGGCCAACGATCAGATCGACCTGGCCGTCAAACCCGGCGAAATTCGGGCTTTGGTCGGCGAAAATGGAGCCGGCAAAACCACGCTCATGCGGATTTTGTATGGCCTTTACCAGCCCGACGCCGGCGAAATTTTTATTCACGGCCAGAAACAGACCTTTCACTCGCCGCACGACGCCATCCGGGCCGGGCTGGGTATGGTCCACCAACACTTTATGCTCTTTCCCTCGCTCAGCGTGGCCGAAAATGTTATCTACGGCGCTGAGCCGACCCGGGCTGGCTTTGTCGACCGCCACAGCGCCGGGCCAAAAGTGGCCGAGCTGGCCCAACGTTATGGCTTGCAGGTCGAGCCCACGACCAAAGTGGGCCAGTTGCCGGTGGGCGTCCGCCAGCGGGTCGAGATTTTGAAGACCCTTTACCGCCAGGCCGAGATTCTCATCCTGGACGAGCCAACCGCCGTGCTCACGCCCCAGGAGCGCGATGGGCTTTTCACTATCTTGCGAGGGCTGGCTGCCCAGGGCAAAACGATTATTTTTATCACCCACAAACTCCACGAGGTGATGACCATTTCCGATAAGGCCACCGTCCTGCGCGGCGGCCGGGTCACCGCCACCCTGCGTACAGCCGCGACCTCGCCCGAAGAAATCAGCCGCTATATGGTGGGACGGGAGGTTATGCTGGTGGTTGATAAACAGCCCAGCCAACCTGGAGACACCGTTTTGGCCGCCGAAAACCTGAGCGTTGCCGACGAAACCGGCCGGGTGCGGGTCCGGCGCATTTCCTTCCAGGTGCGGGCCGGGGAAATCGTCGGCATTGCCGGCGTGGCCGGGAATGGGCAGAGTGAACTGATCGAGGCCATCACCGGCCTGCGTCCGCTTGCCTCCGGCCGAGTTACATTGGAAAATCAAGATGTCAGCCATCAGGCGGTGGCGGGGCGGCGTAAAGCCGGACAGGCATACATCCCCGAAGACCGCAATCACGTTGGCCTGGCTCCGGCGGCCAGTGTAGCCGACAACCTGATCATGGGTTTCCAAAAAGAGGCAGCCATCTCCCGGCGCGGCTTGCTTTCCTTGAGCGGTATCAGCAGTCACGTCAACCGCCTGATCAAGCAGTACGCCATCAAAGTCGCCCAACCCGGCGAAGCGGCGGCCAATCTGTCCGGCGGTAATTTGCAAAAAGTCGTCGTGGCCAGGGAATTCTCCCACCACGGCCGGCTGCTGATTGCCGAGCAGCCCACTCGCGGGGTGGATGTCGGTTCGATTGAGTTCATCCACCAGCACCTGCTCAATTACCGCAGCCAGGGTAATGCGATTTTGCTGGTGTCGGCTGAGTTGAGTGAGGTCATGAGCCTGTCAGATCGAATTTTGGTCATGTTTGAGGGTCAAATTGTGGGTGAGCTGACCGCCGCCGAGGCCACCGAGGCCAAATTGGGGCTGCTCATGGCTGGGGGCAGCCTTACGCCTGAGATTAAAATCTCAGGCTCATAGCTCAAGTCGGCTAAAGCCGACTCAGACTCTATGCTTGTTTATTCAATCTTCTGATATGCTTCAGCATACTTTGGCTCTCAGCCTTGAGCTTTAGCTCGAGGCCAACACTGAGACAACTTCGATGCAAATGAAGGCTCCTCTTCCTATATCCATCGGAGTGCGACCCATTATCAATGCCTTGCAGGGGCCGCTGCTGGCCATTCTGGGGGCCGTGCTGATTGGCGCGCTCATCATGCTTATCACCGGGCACAATCCCCTGCAAGCCTACTGGGCCATGCTCGAAGGCGCAGTGGGTGGGCAAAACTTGTCCGCTACGATCAATCGGGCCGCGCCAATTGTCGGGATGGGTCTGACCGCCGCCATTGCTTTTCGGGCTGGTTTTTTCAACCTGGGCGGCGAAGGCCAACTGGTCCTGGGTGCGCTGACTACGGCAGTGGTGGCTATCTATGTCCCGCTGCCCGGCCCGCTGCTCCTGCCGTTCTCTATCCTGGCGGCGGCGCTGGTGGCCGGGCTGTATGCCTGGCTGGCCGCCTATTTTCAATTTCGCTTTAACGTTCCGCTGCTTATCAGCACCTTGTTGATGAATTATCCGGCCCGCTTTTTGGCCTCGTACCTGGTCAACTATGCCTTCCGCGACGTGGCTTCGGGTATGCCCCAGACGTTTATGGTTCCCGCCGCGCTTGTGCTGCCGCCGCTGGGCCAGAGCCGGCTGCACGCCGGAATTTTTATCACCCTGGCCCTGGTGCTGCTGACCGCGTTTGTCATCAGTCGCACCGTGGCCGGTTACGAAATCCGCATGGCCGGGCTGAACGCCAACTTTGTACGCTACGGCGGGGTTGACCTGCGCCGCCTGGGTTACCGGGTCATGTTTGCCAGCGGGGCCATTGCCGGCATTGTCGGGGCGATTGAAGTGCTGGGAGTGCACCAGCGCTACATTGACGACGCCCTGACCTCGCCACTGTATGCCTGGGTGGGCCTGATGACCGCGCTCCTGTCCGGCTCCAACCCGCTGGGAGTACTGGTGGCCGGGCTGTTCTTCTCGGCGGTGCAGACGGGTGGTTTTGCCCTGGAGCGGGCCACCGAAGTCCCGCGCGAACTGTCGCGAGTCCTGCAAGCCTTAATTATCTTGTTGGTAGCTGCTCGCCAGCGGTTCCATTTCGGCAACGGGGGGCCAGAGGATGATAAAGAATGAGGCCGTAAAACGTAAAACGTAATGAATCTCAGTAAAAAATCATTACGTTTCACGTTTTACGCTTTAGATTTATCCCTAAAGTTGAAACATACTCTAATTTATTTTACCCAATGGCTGAATTTTTCAACATATTTGACGCGACTTTGCTCAACTCAACCTTTCGCTTTGTGACCCCCATTTTGTTGGCGGCTCTGGGCGGTTTGATTTGCGAGCGGGTGGGGGTCTTTAATATTGCCCTGGAAGGGCTGATGCTGACCGGGGCGTTTGCGGCGGTGGTCGGCAGCTACTACGCCGGCAGTGCCTTTGTCGGCGTGCTGGCGGCGGTGGTAGCCGGAGTCGCCCTGGCCACGATTTTGGCCGGTTTTGCCATCACCCTGCGTGGCGATATGATTGTGCTGGGCATTGCCCTCAACCTGCTTGCTTCGGGGTTGACCGTTTTCCTGCTGCGCAGCCTGTTCGGGGTCAAGGGCGCGTTTCAAGATCCCAACCTGCAAGGCTTGGGTAAAATTGACCTGCCCGGCCTGGAGGCGCTGCCGGTTTTAGGCCCGCTGTTGTCGGGGCACAGTTGGGTGATTTACCTGTCCTGGCTGCTGGTAGCGGGCATGCAACTGTTATTATTTCACCACGCTCTGGGCCTGCGCATGCGCGGTGTGGGTGAGCACCCCGAAGCGGCGGCGACGTTGGGGGTCAGCGTAGCCGGCTTGCGTTACCTGGCCGTGCTGCTCTCCGGGGCGCTGTGCGGGCTGGCCGGGGCGCAGCTTTCGCTGGGCAACGTGACTCTGTTTGTGGAGAATATGAGCGCCGGGCGGGGCTGGATCGCCGTGGTGGCGGTCATGTTTGGCCGGGCGCATCCACTGGGCGTCCTGGCCGCCAGCCTGCTCTTTGGCCTGGCCGATTCGGTGGGCTTCCGGCTGCAAGGGCTGCAAATGCCCTCGCAGTTCACCGGCATGGTGCCCTATGTGGTCACGCTGGTCAGCCTGTTCATCGTCGAGGCCCAGCGCCGGCGGCGCAGGGCAATAGTATCATAATAATTAGAGTCTCGACGCGATCCAACAATCAGGAAAGGTATCATATCCATGCTTGAACTAGGGTTAACGATCCTCATTGGTTTACTAGGCGGCCTCGCCGTGGGTATCCAGGGCCCGATTGCCGGGGCTATGGGCCAGCGGGTAGGCGGCCTGGGCAGCAGCTTCATCGTGCACGTCAGCGGGACCATCCTGTCGGGCCTGCTGCTGGCGGCTCGCGGCGGCGAAATGATTCAAAACTGGCGTATCCTGCCCTGGTACATGCTCGGCTCAGGCGGGTTTGGCGTCATTCTCTATCTGACCCTTATGCACACGCTGCCGCGTTTGGGCGCAACCACTGCCATAGCCCTCATCATCGTCGGGCAGTTGGCGATGGGTATGCTGATTGACCAGTTCGGCTGGTTCGGCGTGGCCCTGCGACCCATTGACGGCTGGCGCGTGGCGGCGGCGGCGCTGCTGCTAGCGGGTGGGTATTTGATGGTGAGGTAAGATTGTCAGAGTATTCATCATTCAGTTATAACAGCAGCGTCGAAAGGTAGCTGTGTAATGGTTGTTTTGATCCTCCAATCAATACATCATAACAAAAAAGGTGTGGCCTATGAAGGGTGGACGAATTTTCCTAATTGGCAAACAAGAAAACCTCTTGATCCCAATGGATGAAACTCCTTATGCCTCTGAAGATATTTTACAGATATTGCTGGCAAGTTATCCAGACCTGCTTCCCGGTGATCAAATTACACCAGACAATCCCCGCCGTTGGCTTCTTATCTCGCGTGAAGTCGGTGTTCCAGACGATGTAGATGAAACCGGTCGCTGGAGTCTTGATCATCTCTTTATTGATCAGGATGGTATACCAACGTTTGTTGAGTGCAAACGTGCATCGGACACGCGTAGTCGGCGCGAAGTTGTGGCACAAATGCTTGACTATGCTGCAAATGGCACTGAGTATTGGGCGGTTGATCGCTTACGACAAGCCGCAGCCGAAACGGCGCGTAGTCGAGGAACATCCCTGGATCAAGAGATACAGAAACTTATCGGCGCACAGGATGAAATCGAGATCGAGCAGTTCTGGCAACAGGTTGAAACCAATCTTCGCGATGGGAAAGTTCGTCTCATTTTCGTTGCGGACAGTACTTCAAAAGAACTGCGTAGATTGGTCGAATTCCTCAACAAGAAATTGTCAGATGTAGAAGTTCTAGCTGTGGAAGTTAAGCAATTTTTAGGCGATAATGATCAGAAAGCACTTGTATCTCGCGTCATCGGTTTAACTGAGTCGAAGCCAGATCCAAAATCAAGACACCAAACGAATAGAGATGAGTTTCTTGCCAAGTGCACATCAGAAGCAGTTCCTCTATTTGAGCGTATGATCAATATCGCAACTGAACGCGGATATAAGATTAATTGGGGTGAAGTTGGCTTTTCTGTTCGCATCTATTTTCCGCCAGCAAATCGTTTTGTTAGTTTCGCCTATGGTTACCCACCAAATGAGTTTCAGTTCTATATCGAAAAAATTCTACCGAATAATGATAAGCTACAAGCCTTCCGTAAGGAGTTGGCAAAACGAGGATTATTCCGTGAGGGAGGTGAGCAAACACTTAGACTGCTTCTACAAGGCAATGCAGTATCGCAATTTGATGAAATATTTCTATTGATAGTAGAGAAAATGGAAGAGGTTGTAGTAACGGCTTAGTATGCCATCCTAGTATGGCAAGTGAATTCTATCAGAGGAATAACCTATGAACACACCTTCTCCCCAAAACCTTCTCGACTTCACCGGCAAAGTCACCCTCATCACCGGCAGCGGCAGCGGCCTGGGATCGGGCATTGCCCTGCGCTTTGCCGAGGCCGGGGCAGCCGTGACCGTCAATTACCGCTCCAGTGTCGCCGGGGCGCAGGCCGTGGTCAGCCAAATTGAGGCGGCGGGCGGCCGAGCCATCGCGCTTCAGGCTGATGTCACCCAAAAAGCTGAGGTTGAAAAACTCATCAGCCAAACCATTGCCGCGTTTGGCCGGCTGGACGTATTAATCAACAACGCCGGTTTGTATCCTCTTGTCAGTCTGGTGGAGATGAGCGAGGCCGAGTGGGATGAGGTGCTCAACTCCAACCTGCGCAGCACTTTTCTCTGCACCCAGGCGGCGGCCAAACAGATGATTGCCCAGGGTGAAGGCGGCGCGATTGTGAATATCGCCTCGATTGAGGCCGAAAATCCCGCCCCCATGCACAGCCACTACAATGCGGCCAAAGGTGGGGTGGTCATGCACACCGCTGCCGCCGCCAACGAATTGGGACCGCACGGCATCCGGGTCAACTCGGTCTCACCCGGCCTGATCTGGCGCGAGGGCATCGAGCAAGGCTGGCCGGACGGCGTCGAGCGCTTTTTGAAAGCGGCTCCGCTGGGTCGCCTGGGCCGGCCCGACGACATCGCCGACGCCTGCCTCTTCCTGGCTTCGCCCGCCGCCCGCTGGATCACCGGGGCCAATTTGCGGGTGGATGGTGGCGTGATGACCAAACAAATCTTTTAAGATAATGCGTAAATCGTAAAACGTAAGGACTCAAACGGTGACACTGCTGCCAAACCATTACGCATTACGTTTTACGTTTAGGAGAAAATCATGTTACTCAAAGATAAAGTCATTTTCGTGACCGGCGCTGGTCAAGGCATGGGCCGGGGGATTGCCCAGGCGGTGGCCGAGGCCGGAGCGCACGTGGTCGTTAGCGATTTGCGGTTGGAACCGGTGCAGGAAACGGCGCAGTTGGTCGAAGCGACCGGCCGGCGCGCCCTGCCCTTGATTGCCGATGTGCTTGATTCCCAGGTAATGCAAAGCGCCATTCAACAAACGGTTGACACCTTTGGCCGCCTCGACGGCTGGGTCAACAACGCCGGGGTGGCCAAGATGGAGAGCGCCCTCGACATTAGCGCGGAAGATTGGGGCTTCCAATTTGAGGTCAATGTGGAGGGTCTTTTTCTGTGCTGCCAGCTTGCGGCCAAACAGATGATAACCCAAGGCGGCGGTGGAACCATCGTCAACATTGCCTCCAATGCCGGCAAAGTCGGCTATCGCAACATG
>CAZRYD010000333.1:0-6944 GCA_964604225.1 uncultured Caldilineaceae bacterium | reverse complement strand
CGGCAAAACGAAGCGCTCCTGCGCACGGTGATCGACTCCACGCCGGACTGGATTTTTATTAAAGATCAAGCCCATCGTTATCGCCTGGTCAATCAGAGCTATGCTGCCTCGATGCACCTGCTGCCGGAGGATTTTGTCGGCAAAAACGATCTCGAAATCGGTTTTCCTGAAGAGATTGTCAAGGGCAATGCCGAGAAAGGTATCAAGGGCTTTTGGGCCGATGACCGCGAGGTGATGGCCAGCGGCGAGACTAAATTTATTGCCGAAGAACCGGCCGTGCTAGATGGTCAACCTGCCTTTCTGAGTACCATCAAAGTGCCCCTGCGTGACGCCCAAAACCAGGTGTGGGGTGTGCTGGGCTTTGTTCAGAACATCACCGAACGCAAACAGGCGGAGAAAGTGCTAGAACAGCTTCGCCGACAGAACGAGTTGATTTTGAATACGGCTAGCGTAGGTATCTATGGGCTTGACTTAAAAGGTAATACGACGTTCGTCAATCCACTGGGAGCGCAGTTGGTAGGCTACGAGCCGGAGGAAATGATCGGTAAGCCGCAACACGCTCTCATTCATCACACGCATGCCGATGGGACGCCCTACCCACGTGAGGAATGTTATATCTACGCCGCACTCCGCGATGGGGCAGTTCATCAGGTGGATACCGAGGTATTCTGGCGCAAAGATGGTAGCAGTTTCCCGGTTGAGTACACCAGTACGCCTATCTTCAACGATCAAGGTGAAATCACTGGCGCAGTCGTGGTATTCCAAGATATTACCGAGCGCAAGCAAGTAGAAGAGGCCCTTAAAAAAGAGCAGGAATGGGCCCAGACAATTCTAGAGTCCGTCACCGTACCGATGGTTATTTCCCGTGTGCCAGACGGCACTATTTTGTATGCTAACGATCCGCATAGCCGATTCTTTTCGATACCGCGTGAGCAACTAATTGGCCAGCCAACTCGCAACTTTTTCGAAGATCCCGCCGAGCGTGATAAATTTGTCGCCCTACTTAGGAGTCAGGGTGCTGTAAACGACTATGAAGTTGGCATCAGAAAAAGTAATGGTGAGTTACGCTGGGTTTTAGTGTCATCGCGTCTGTTTAACTTCCGCGGCGAAGCCGCCACTATGACCATAATGATTGATATTACTGATCGAAAACAGGCGGAGGCAGAACGGGAACGGCTCCTGGGCGAAGTTGAGGCGACCTATCGCCAATATGTGCGGCGGGAGTGGGAGCAGTTCCTGGGTGAGCAACATCAGGGCAATTGGCGGATTGAGCACCAAGCGCTCGGCCAGCCGGCCGAGCCAGCGCCAGAAGGCTGGGCTGAGATGCAGGCTGAAGTCATTCGTGAGGGCAAAACAAAGGTTATAACTGGGACTGGCGGTAACGGTCACCAAGCAGAGCCGGCCATTGTTGCCCCCATCGCCCTGCGAGGCCAGGTTATCGGCACGCTCAGCTTGCAGGATATTGCGCCAGACCGTCAATGGACCGCTGAGGAAATGGCCCTGGTCGAGACGGTCTCGGAGCAGTTAGCCCTGACCGTAGAGAACTTACGCCTCTTTGATGATACCCAAAAACGGGCTACCCGCGAGCAACTGACCCGCCAGATTACCGACCAGTTGCGGGCCGCGCCCGACATAGACTCAATTATTCAGACCGGCTTAACCGAACTGGCCAAAGCCCTTAATGTCTCACGGACCTACGTCAAACTAAGCACCAAGCCGGAGAACGAATGAGCAGGGCAGCGCCCACGTTCTCTTCTACCCAAAATCAATCTCGTTCAACGAGAAAGGAACAATACCAATGATTAACACTTATCATCTGCTCAAAAAAGGACCTAGACTTATTCTACTTTTGGCCCTATTAGCAGCCGTTTTAGTGATAAGCGGTTGTGGCGCTCAGGCGGCGCCCAAGACCTACCGGGTGGGCGTTCTGTCCGGTCTGAATTTTGTGGCCGATATCACCGACGGCTTCAAGGCCGAAATGACCGAGTTAGGCTACAAAGAAGGCCAGAACATCGTCTATGACGTGCAGAAAACGGACTTTGATATGGCCGCCTATAAGCGCATCCTCCAGAAATTTGTGGCCGATAAAGTAGACTTGATTGTGGTGTTTCCGACTGAGGCTACCATAGAGGCTAAAGCCGCCACCCAGGGGACCAACATCCCGGTGGTCTTTACCTTTGCCCTGATCGAAGGCATGGGCATCGTTGATAGCGTGCGCGAACCTGGCGGAAATATCACCGGGGTGCGCTACCCCGGCCCCGACGTCGCCCTCAAACGTTTTGAGGTGATGCGCCAGTTAGCGCCCCAGGCTAAACAGATGTTGGTACCCTATCAAAAAGGATACCCCATTGTCACCCCGCAGCTAGAGGTCTTGCGCCCGGCGGCTGCGGCAGCCGGGATAACCTTGATCGAAGTTCCGGCCGATAATGCGGCCGAGCTTGAGGCTGAACTACAAGAACTTGTTCAATCGGCTGATCCTGGCCCAGATGCGGTCTTGATTATCACGGAGCCGCTGGCGGTGAATCCCGACGCTTTTGTGGTCATGGGCAAGTTTGCGGCTGAACACAAGGCGCCGATTGGCGGGGCTTTGATCTCGGTTGGGGAGTATGCATCTATTTTTGGAATCAATGTTAACAACATCAAAATAGGTGAACAAACTGCGCCCCTGGCCGATAAAATCTTTAAAGGCATCCCGGCCGGTACCATCCCGGTCGTCTCAGCCGAGAGTTTTCTGCAAATTGATTACAAAGCAGCCCAAAAACAGGGCGTAACCGTGCCGGAAGGACTGCTCAGCCAGGCGGATGAGATTATTCGCTAGCCTCCCCATTCTTCGAGAAAAGGAAAAATACCCATGAGTAACCCTAAACATCTTTTTCAGCGGGGACGCCGGCTCATTCTACTGGTTTCACTCATCGCAGCCGTGATCATCTTAAGCGGTTGTGGTGCTCAAGCCGCTCCTAAGACTTACCGGGTGGGAATTTTGAATGGCTTTGATCCTTTTGCTGATATTGCCAAAGGCTTCAAGGCCAAAATGACCGAGTTAGGCTATGTCGAGGGCCAGAATGTTATTTATGACATCCAGGGGTCAAACTTTGATCCGGCCAAGGAACAACAAATCGTTAAGAAATTTGTGGCCGATGATGTTGACTTGATCTTTACCTTTGCGACAGAAGCAGCTTTGTCGGCCAAGACGGCCACTGCTGGAACAGATACTCCCGTAGTGTTTGCCTTTGGCGTTCTGGAAGGGAATGATCTGATCGAGAGTGTGCGCCAACCCGGTGGGAATCTGACCGGAGTACGTTTCCCTGGCCCGGACCTGTCGGTCAAGCGGCTGGAGCTTCTGCACCAATTGGCGCCACAGGCCAAGCGAGTGGGGATCATCTATAACGCCAATTACCCGGCCAATAAGAGCCAACTTGAGGAACTACGCCCGGCGGCTGCTACTTTGGGGGTATCTCTGGTAGAAGTACCTGTTACCAAGGTAGCCGAGATTCAGACTGATCTGCAAGCGCGCACGTCCGCAGTCGATATTGGCCTGGATGCCATTCTGATCATTACCGATGATTTGTCCCAGTCGTCAGATGGTTGGCCCATGATCAGCAAATTTGCGGCTGAGCATAAAATACCAATTGCCGGCAGTGCCGCCTTTGAGGCAGATACAGGGGCCGTCTTTAGCTACATTCCCGATACGATCGAGACCGGCAAGCTGGCGGCGCCTCTAGCTGACAAAATCTTAAAAGGGACCTCCGCCGGAACCATCCCAGTGGTCACACCGGAGTCACGTCTGCGGCTCAATTACAAAGTGGCGCAAGGACTGGGACTAACGGTACCGGAAGGGCTGCTCAGCCAAGCGGCTGAGGTTATTCGCTAAATGGTTGATAAACCCAGTGGATCCAAATTTGCTCCAGTTGGACCACAGCCGAAGGCCCCCTCTGGGTGGTCCAGCGGCCAAAACGCGGCCTGTGGTCCGCTGGGACCAAAAATTTGGATCTACTGGAACTGCATTAATCCATAGGATGTCATTATGTCGGCAAGAACTGAACCAAATCCATCAGGAGTTTCCCGAAGCCTGGTCGCTGCTCTGGCGACAGCCTTTGTAGTTTTGACTGTAATCCCGCTGCTGCTGGTCAGCGGCCTGGTGGGCTATTTTGACTTTCAAGCCCAGCAAGAGGCGCTTTATTATCGGCAGCAGCTCATTGCGGCGGAAGCAGCCCAAGAGGTCTCCGGCTTTATCGAGCAGATCTTTAGCGCACTGGAGGCGAGCGCCCAGGTGGGCCAGGCTTCTAGTCAAGAGCAGCAGCAACTTATCATCGAGAAACTCCTGGGGTTGGAGGATGCCCTGCGCGAAGTGGTTTTGCTGGATAAAGCCGGGCAAGAGATAGCCGGAGCTTCGCGTCGTTCTTCAGCAGCTTCATCTAATTTGCTCAAGCTGGCCGAGAGCGATGGGTTGGCCCAGGTGAGTCAAGAGCCACGTTTTATCAGCCAAGTCTATATTGATGAGGAGACCAGTGAGCCATTGGTTAGCCTGGCTGTGCCGGTTCAAGATGTTTTTGGTGAATTTCAGGGCGCGCTGGTAGCTGAAGTTAACCTCAAGTTTATGTGGGATTTGGTGGACCGGCTGCAGGTGGGGGAGACCGGAACCGCGTTTGTGGTGAATAAGCAGGGTGACCTGATTGCCTTTGGCGATGCGGGTCGGGTGTTAAAGGGTGAAAACTTGGCCCAACTGGTGGAAGTGGCCGAATTTGTTAAAGGCGTGGAGGTAGATGAGCAAGAGCTTTATTCAACCGGCATTAATGGTGCGGCGGTGGTGGGAACTTTTGTACCCCTGGGTACACCGGATTGGGCGGTCATCACCGAGATACCGGTCGAGGAGGCCTATCAAAGTACGATTTATCGGGCGGGTATCATAGTGGGGGGTGTGCTGGTTCTGGCGGTTCTGGCGGCTGGGGCGGGTCTTTATATTTCGCGTAACTTGACCAGGCCTTTATTGAATCTAACCCAGACGGCCACCCGGTTGGCGGCAGGCGAAATCGGGCTGCGAGCGACCACGGAAGGCCCGGCTGAAGTGGTGCGCCTGGCGAGTGCTTTTAATGCCATGACCACTCAATTGCAGGAGTTGATCGGTTCTCTGGAGGAACGGGTCACCGCCCGGACTCAGCGCCTGGAAACGATCGCCGTTTTGAGTGAACGCCTGACGGGCATTCTTGACTTTGAGCCGTTGTTACAAGAACTGGTGGATGAGATCAAAGAGAAGTTTGAGTATTATCATGCCCACGTTTATATGCTTGACGAGCAGCGCCAAAACCTGATCCTGGCGGCCGGGGTGGGTGAGGCCGGAGCGCAAATGAGGGCCAAGGGCCATTACATCCCGTTTGATGCGCCTACCAGTTTGGTGGCCCGGGCGGCCCGCACCGGCGAGGTGGTGCGGGTGGATAATGTGCGGGAAGCCGCCGATTGGCTGCCCAACCCCCTCTTGCCGGATACCTACGCCGAAATGGCCGTGCCGATTATCTTGGAGGACCAGGTGCTGGGGGTGCTGGATGTGCAGCAAGACCGGTTGGCGGGGCTGGACGAGGCGGATGCCAGTTTGTTACGCTCCCTGGCTAACCAGGTGGCCATCGCTATCCGTAATGCTCGCCTCTTTACCCAGACCCAAACCGCCTTGGCTGAAGCGCAGCGACTCCAACGGGCGTACCTCAGCCAGGCCTGGGAGCATCTGCTTACGACTCGCCCGACCACGGATTACGAGTTTCGTCAGCCTACCCTCCCGCCGCTACAAGAGATTGTTACCCCTGAAGTAGAAGCTGCTTTGCAACGCGAACAAACAATTACGCTGGGGGCGCCAACTGCGGACTATAAACCTGAGGCTGCGGATGATCCGCCAGCCCCAACCTCCAAGCCTCATACCACCGCCCCTAGCGCTTTGGCTACACCCTTGAAACTGCACAACCAAATCATCGGGGTGTTAGGGCTACACGACGAGAATCCTAACCGGCGCTGGACCGAGGATGAAATTGCCTTGATTGAAGCCGTTAGTCAGCAAATGAGCCAGGCTATTGAAAATGCTCGTCTCTTTGAGGAGTCTCAACGCAGCGCCTGGCGGGATCAGGTGGTGAGTGAAACGACGGCTAAGGTTTGGTCGTCGGCAGAAATTGAAGAGGTCATGCGGGCGGCCGTGGCTCAACTGGGTGACAAACTGCGGGCTTCGGAAGTGGTTATCCGGTTGGGGACGGAAGCAGAATTGGCTCAGGAATAAATTAGATCTCATGAAAGGTTACTAAAATGGACAACAATTATAAGTCTCTAGATAAAAAGAAGGGCTGGCTTGGGTTAGTGATAGTAATTTTGGCCCTGGCGTTGGCGGCTTGCCAAACGGGACAGGCGGCCCCCAAAGAGCCGGCGGTTAAAGAAGGGCCGGTAACCATTGGTGTATCGCTACCCCTGACCGGCCGGCGGGCCGAATCGGGGACCGCAGCCAAAAACGGATATGAAGTGTGGGTGGCCATGGTTAACGAAGCCGGCGGACTGCTAGGACGGCAGATCGAGTTAAAGGTGCTCGACAACGCCAGCGAGGAAGACAAGGCCGTAGCGGATTATGAAAAATTGATCACCGAGGATAAGGTTGATCTGGTGGTAGGAACCCAATCCAGCACTCTGGTCATTCCCACCTCTAAAGTGGCGGCGGATCATGGGTATGCCTATGTCGAACCGGCCGGGGGGGCGCCCGAAGTTTTTGACCGGGGCTTAAAAAATATTTTCTTTGCCCAGCCGGCCCAATCCGCGCGGCAAGCCGACCCGTTTGCATTGTATGTGTTGGGCTTGTCTGCCAAGCAGCGGCCGCAAACCTTTGCCGTGGTGAGCGCCGACGATCCCTTTCCGCTAGGGGTGATGGAACGCTTAAAAGGGTTACTTACCGATGGGGGGTTAAAGTTGGTCTTTGAAAC
>CAZRYD010000332.1:0-6987 GCA_964604225.1 uncultured Caldilineaceae bacterium | reverse complement strand
GTTGGTCAGCTCTCCTTCGCCCACGTAGGCGGTGATTTTGCCGCTGAGGTCATCGGTGGAGACGCGGCAGTAGGTAAACGGCTCAGCCCGAACCCGGCCGACCACGGTGCCGAAGGTGTTTTCCTTGCCCACCGTCCCGGCAATAATTTCCTGATAATCCATCACCGGGATGTCGTCGGGTGAAATGAGCCCGGCGTCATTCTGGTTGGTGAAGACATCTTTGGGTAGATTAGAGCAGTGGAAGATAACGCCTTTATCGGGGTCGTCGCCGTAATTGTTATTCCAATCAACCAGGGCGCTCGGCTTTTCCGAGGCCAGAGCCAGAGCGTACATGCCCACCACGCCGGCAATATCGGTTTCGCAGGCAGCCGGCGTTAGTTTGTTGCTCATCATACTCATGATCGTGCAAGGAACCACACCGAAATACTCTTCCATAGATGTCCAGCACTGGATAGCGGTGGCCACCAAATTCTGATCTCTCATCCAACGGTCAATTACCACGCCCAGTTTGGCCATTTTTAGGAGCGAATCCTGGGGAATGCCTTTGGTGGGCACGTAGGCGGCAATAGCTTCCAATTTGGATTTGACGGCGGAGTCATCGTTGCCCAGGCGATTGACCTGGCCAAAGACTTCCGACAAATCCAGGGTTTCCACCGAGATACCGCTGCGCTCCAGCAATTTTTCACTGTAGCGGACGGTATTGAAGGCCGCCGGTCGGGCTCCCAGCGCACCGATACGGATATTTTTCAGGCCGCGTACTACCCGGCAGGTGCTCACAAAACGGTGCAGGTCGGTCCGAAAGTTTTCGGTCTCCGGGTCAACCGTGTGCAAGGTAGTCAGAGAATACTTGACGCCGTACTGGCGCAGGTTATTACAGGCCGACATCTTGCCGCAGAAAGAGTCGCGCCGGTCGGCGATGGTCATTCTGGTGGCGTCATCGGCAAAGGCGTGAATCAGGACAGGCACGTCTAGGTTGGCCCAACGCAAGGCATTGGCAATGGCCCGCTCATCGCCAAAGTTGGGCAGAGTAACCAAAATACCGTCAATTTTGTCTTTATTTTGTTTGAATAGGTCGGCGCATTTTTGGGCGTCAGCGAGGCTTTCAATACTGCCAAAAGGGGTATCGGCGGGGGTGAGGGCCACGGCTTCAATACCTTCTTCAGCCAGCACCTTTAAGATTATTTGACGCCCTGTGTCACATAAGTGGTTGGGGAAAAAACCCCGATTACCAACAATAACACCTAAAACTGGTTTTTTCATTTTTTAACCTCATTGTTATGTTATCGATCCCGTTATCGATAACATTTTAGTACAAACAAAAATTATGCGCAAGTGACAGATGTCATTAGTTCTTCAGATTTAGGCCAGTAATTGTCAAATCCGTAAAAGCCACCCACACTTCGCTTAATCTGGCTGTTGGCTTGTTGGCGGTGCCCGGTGAATGGCCCTGGTCCTATCTCATGCTCCTAACCCGGACGAGCCGGAACCAAAAAGGTTTATAGACAGGATTAACAGGATCAACAAGATTTTTAAAGTTTAATCCTGTAAATCTTGTAAATCCTGTCTAAAATTCTTGCTCAGTGTACAAAAATTTCATTGTTTAGGCACTCATGTGGCACGGCCTGTTTCTGGTTTCTACCCGCTATCAGATGTGGGGAGTAGACACCTTACGGCAAAAATGGGCCGATGGAGGCAGGCCTTAATGCTGACCATCATCTCGGGCCTGAGTGTCGGCCTAGCCTTTATGATACAGGTCAGCGTAAACCCTCAACCAGGGCCGAGACCGGACCGTCACGATCCCAGGCGTTGTCTGAAGCGGCAGGGGTTACCTGCCCATCCAGCCTCCATCCACCGGGATAGTAACACCGTTAACATAATCCGAGGCGCTGGAAGCCAGAAAGACAGCCGCTCCTTGCATATCTTCCGGCAGTCCCCAGCGAGCGGCTGGAATGCGGTCGAGGATTTGTTGATTGCGAGCCGGGTCATTAATCAGGGCTTCGTTCATCTCGGTGTCCATGTAGCCTGGGGCGATAGCATTCACATTCACCCCCCGCTTGGCCCATTCATTGGAAAGGGCCATGGTCAGGCGGGCGACCCCACCTTTGGCCGCGGCATAGGCCGGCACGGTTAGACCGCCGCTAAAACTCAACAACGAGGCAATGTTGATAATTTTGCCTTTGCCTTTGGCCAGCATGACCCGCCCGGCCAGTTGGTTGAGCCTAAACATGGAGGTCAGGTTGACTTCCAGCACAAAATCCCAGGTTTCCAGCGGGAATTCTTCTGCCGGAGCGCGGCGCTGCACGCCGTGGCTGACAATCAAAATATCCAGCGTGCCAAGCTGGCTGAGACTTTCGTCAAAAGCGCGTTGGAGTTGTGCCCGGTCCCCCAAATCAGCTTGAATGGGAATAGCTCGCCGCCCAGTGGCCTGACTCAACCCGGCTGCCGTCGTCGAAACGCGCTCTGAGGAGCCAATAATCGCCGTCTCTGCACCGAATTCAAGCATAGCTTGAGCCATAGCCCGGCCCAAGCCCCGGCTGCCGCCGGTGACTAATGCTTTTTTGCCACTTAAATCAAATAGCTTGGTCATCTTGACGTTTCCTCTGAAAGTAGTAAGCGGTTAACAGTAATCAGAAAACCATTGAACTGATTACTATTCGCTGGCCCTTGTTTTCATTTGTTCCCGATATTCGGACAGCAACTGATCAACCACCCAACTGGTCCGCGCCCCACTTTGGCCAGTGCTGGGGCAGACTCCCACACCGTTCAACTCGTCAACAATGGTTTGGATGAGCGGTTGGTGGACGTGCGGCGGGTCACCGATGGCAAATTCTTGCAGACCGTTTATGGTGGTGAGTTTAATGGGGTCAGCCTTAAACGAGGCAAATGAAATTTTGCCTTTTGTGCCCACAATCTCAGTTTGATCAACCTCCTGGAAAGTGGTGAAACACCACGTTCCCACGCCGACCACACCCGAATCAAAAACGAAGGTTCCGGCCACATGGTCTTCAGCCGGGTAGTAGCCGCCTTGATTGACCGCCACCCCTCGCACCGTGCGAAGCGGGCCAAAGAGATAATCCAAAAAATCCAAGGTATGCGAGCCCATATCCACAAAAATCCCCCCGCCGGATAGCTCGGGGACGACCCGCCAGGGCATGTTTTGGGGGTCAAACAATTCGGGAGCAGCCCGCCGGTGCAAAGTGATGGTGACCGTGCGCGGTTCACCGATAGCCCCCGCCTCGATCAGTTCTTTGACCTTGATAAAGCGGGGCAACGCCCGCCGGTAATAGCCCACCCACAGCGGCACCTGGGCGGCCTGGCAGGTGGAAATCATCTCCTGGCAATCGGCCCAGGTCAAGGCCATCGGTTTTTCCACGTAAACGGGCTTGCCGGCGGCGGCGCTCAGCAAGGTGTATTGTTTGTGGGCATAGGGCGGCGTGGCGATATAAACGGCCTCAACTTCGGGGGCATTGATGAGGGCGGCGGCATCGTCGTACCAGCGGGGCACACCATGCCGCTCAGCATAATCCTTAGCCAGCGCTCCGTTGCGGCGCATCACCGCCACCAGGCTAGAATTGCGGGCTTTTTGAAAGCCGGGACCGCTTTTAACCTCCGTTACATCGCCGACGCCGATGATCCCCCAGCGAATTGTCCGCATAGCAACCTCCTGACTTAAATAGCAGGGAAGAATAGCTGCACTTTGGCGCTTTGCCGGCCATCGGCAGCGGTGGCGAAGGCATCGGTGATCCGATCCATCGTAAATTGATGGGTGATGAGCGGCTTAACATCGATCCGCCCGGAGGCCAGATACTCAACCGCCCAATCAAAAGCCATGCCGCTGCGGAAACTGCCCACCAGGGTCAGTTCTTTCGACATCACTTTGTTAGCCAGCACCCCTACCTCGCCGGTCGGCAAAAAGCCAACCTGAACAATTGTCCCGCCTTTGATTGTGGCCAAAATGGCCGTATTGAGCGCCTGCAGGCTGCCCGACGCCTCAAAGGTCACATCGAAGAGCATTTCGCCTTTGGCTAAGGCTTGCGCTTCGGGCGAGTCCTGGCCGACATTGAGGGTCAAATCGGCGCCGCATTGTCTGGCCCGGTTGAGCCGTTCATCCAAAATATCGGTGATGGCGACAAACTTGGCCCCCATCACTCGCACCACCAGCAAAATGAGGCTGCCAATCGTGCCTGCTCCGGCCACCAGGACCGATTTACCCAGGAGCGACCCGGCCCGGTTGACCGAATGAAGACCGATGGCCAGCGGTTCGGCCATGGCCGCGATGCCCGGGTTAAAATCAGGTGGAAAGGCGCAGCACTGCCGCTCCTGAGCTAAAACGTACTCCTGATAAGCCCCGTCAGTATGAGGCATGGTGCTGGCGGAACCCCAAAAACGCACGTTAGGGCAAAGATTTTCCCGGCCCAGGCGGCAATGCAGACATTTACCACAGGGCAGGTTAGGGTTGATGGCCACCAAATCACCGGGCTTGAGGGTCGTTACATCGGGGCCTGTTTCCACTACCGTCCCGGAGACTTCATGCCCCAACACAAAGGGGTGCTTGACCACAAAATCACCGTTGGCCCCCTTGAAATAATAGTGCATGTCCGAGCCGCAAATCCCGCCATAACCAAACCGGACCAAGACTTGTCCGGCCTGCGGGTGAGGTGTTTCTCGCTCTTCCAAACGAATATCTTGTTTACCGTACAATACATAAGCGTGCATGAATTAATCCCTTTAAATAGCTCATTATCTGAGCTACTTGTTCAAATAATGAATTAAGGTTATAATATTTACATCTCTTTTGATAAGGAAGTGCTGCCTTGACCGAAAATCAGAATGGGACCAGCGTCATCACCTCACAAACCGTCCTCAAATCACTCGACGTGTTGGACTGCCTGGCGAGTGCTCGGCGCTCCTTATCTGCCCCGGAAATTGCCAAACTGTGCCGTATGTCCCGCCCCACAGCCTACCGCTTGTTGACCACACTTATGACCCGCGGTTATGTGATGGTGGATGACGATTACAACTATTCGCTGGGGACCAAAATTTTGGGGCTGGCCAGGGTGGTGCTGGACACAATGAATCTACCCAAAATGGCCCAGCCTTACCTGCATGAACTCAGCCAGCTATCCCAGGAAACTGCCTTTATGTCCATTTTGGACGACGCCAAAATTCTGTATATTGCCAAAGAAGAAGGCCCCCAGGTGCAAGCTTCGCAGACTTTCCAAATGAGGTCAAACGTAGGCACGCGGATTGACTTGCATATGTCGGCTATGGGCAAGGCCATCCTGGCCAACCTGCCGGCCGACGAGCGCAGGGCGCTTTTGGCTAGACTCACTCTGACTCGTTATACCAGCCACACCATCACCGACTGTGATGCCTTAATTAACGAATTGGAGCAAACCCGCCGCCGGGGCTACGCGATTGACGACTGCGAAGGAGACGATTGGATTCGCTGCGTAGCGTCTCCTGTTTATGATGGTGGTGGCCGAGTTCTCGGCGCTATAAGTATTGCCGGCCCAGCCCATCGAATGACGCTGGACTATATTCAACAACTCTCTGGCGATGTGATCCGGGTCACACAGGCGCTCTCGAAGCAATTGGGGCAAGTGAGTTCTTTTGTTCCCCAATAAGCCCTCAGTAACCTCAGCTCGAAGTTTCTGTAAATCGCACCCTTCGATACGGCCTTCGGCCTACTCAGGATGATTTTCGAGCTAATTCCGAACCAGTTCAGTAATAACATTAATGACTAAACCGGCGCTTAAAATACCCTTCCAGGCTGAACTCGGGCCCAGTGAGATAGGCCAGTAAATCCCTTTCATCTTGCCGCACCTGGTGAGCTGCTTCAATGACCTGAGCGGCAATCGCCAAGGGAATCGTGGTCACACCATTGATGTCGCCATGGAGAAGGTCCCCCGGCTCGATGCGCACGCCATCAAGCGTGACCGGCACATTGATTTCCAGCAGGCGCGGGCTGCCATGCGAGGGGACCAGCCCGGCGGCAAAATAGTGTAATCCCAGCCGTTTGACCTCCAGGATGTCGCGCACGCCGCCATCTGTGACCAGGCCCACCACGCCCAGCCGCCTGGACAGAGTCGCCATCACTTCGCCAAAATGGGCCGATTTGCGCGGCTGCGGCCCCACATCCTGAAACACCAGCACAATCGGTTTGGGCGCAGCCGCCATCGCTTCCACCCAGGCTCGCCAGGCCTCGTCAGCCTGTTTGGCTCCCGGCGTGGTTGAATCAACGGTGGCGGTAACGGCGTAGCCGACCATGCTGCCCAATTCCGGCAGCAGGCAGCGAATATCCATCCCCAAAAAGCCTTCGACTCGCCCGCGCACATTGAAGCGCTCAATGGCATTACAAATGGTAGGCGTGTCCAGCTCGCGCAGAGCGGAGAGTTGTTCGTCTGTAAGTGGAAATGGTTTATATGTCATCTCGCTCTGGCTCAAAATTAATATTGGTACTACTTAACAATCACGAATGTTACGAATAGACGAATAATACGAATTTCTTAACATTTTTCATCAGCATTGGTGATATTCGCCAATTCGTGCCATTCGTGATAAGAAGACCCGACTCAATTGCCAGGAGACTATTTGGCGATGCCCTTCAGCGTAATCTCGTTGGCCCGGTGACAACTCACAAAATGGCCGGGAGTGATTTCTTCCAGTTTGGGCGTCACCGCCCGGCAAATATCAGTGGCATATTGGCAGCGCGGGTTGAAATAGCACCCCGGTGGAGGATTAGCCGGGTCAGCCACGTCGCCTTGTAGCACAATCCGCTGCGAACGCAGCCGGGGATCAGGCTTGGGTACCGACGACAGCAGCGCCTCGGTGTAAGGATGTCGGGGAGTTTTAAAAAGTGGTTCTGTTTTGGCAATTTCGACAATTTGGCCCACATACATCACTGCCACCCGCTCGCTGATATGCTTAACCACGCTCAAATCATGGGCCACAAACAGATAAGTCAGGCCAAAACGTTCCTGTAAT
>CAZRYD010000331.1:0-7031 GCA_964604225.1 uncultured Caldilineaceae bacterium | reverse complement strand
CCTCGACTCATCCCCAATCACAAACATGTCCCGCCGAATATCAAACGCAATCGTATCCCTGCTCCAAATTTAACCTTTACTGCCCCTAACCTGCCTTTTCTTATCGAAGAAATCGAGCGAGAAGTACTGGCAATTTGATTAAATCCTTGATTATTTCTAAAGTCTATTCAGAGCTTTGCATAACTTAAAAAATGCCAATGACTCGCTATTCATTCTTTCGCCTCAGATAAGAGAATAGCAGACCCTATTATCTCTGCCACATCGACCCCAGTTCATCACAGTCATCAAGCCAGACCCACAGCCTCAGCAAACTTACGAATAGCCACCAGGTGCGCGGCAGGCGTATCAAAACCTACCCCCATCGTGTTGAGTGAGACATGCGTGGCTCCGGCGGCCTGCCACTCCTGGAGGAGAGTGGTCCAGGTGTCGGGCTGACCGTCGCCGTAGGGCAGGCGGGTTTCAAGCCCAAATTCGGCGCGACTCCGCCCGGCCTCGGCCAGATAACGATCCAGTTTCTCCAAATCAGGTCGGGCCGCAACGGGCGGATGATGAAGGGTCAACCAGCCATCGCCCAGGCGAGCCATGCGGCGCAGAGCAGCGTCAGTCCGGCCGCCAAACCAGATGGGGATGGGCTGCTGCAGCGGCAACGGATTGAGGCCAGCATCGGGCATGGTGTGCCACTGGCCCGTAAAATTGACCAACGGTTGAGTCCACAATTGGCGCAGCAGGGCGATCTGTTCTTCGACACGGCGGCCTCGATTGTGAAAATTCTCGTTCAGAGCGACATATTCGACCTGGTTCCAACCCAGGCCGACCCCCAGCCGTAAGCGCCCACCGCTCAACACGTCCAGCGTCGCCGCTTGTTTAGCTGCTAATACGGTCTGGCGTTGGGGCAGAATAATGATGCCGGGAACAAACTCAATTCTTTCGGTCACCCCAGCCATGTAGCCAAACAAGACAAACGGTTCCTGAAAAGCCGATTGGTAGGTATAAGGGCCTTGCCAGCCGCCCGGCCGGTCGGGGTTAGCTCCCACCACGTGGTCGTACGCCAGGATATGGCTGAAGCCTAAACCTTCGGCTGTTTGGGCATAATCGCGAATCGCTGCCGGATCGTGGCCAAATTCGGTTTGGGGAAAAGTTACACCGATTTTCATAGATGGCCTCCTTATTAATTCATTCTTCTTGCCAGACCGACCCCGGCTCGGCCATTTCGGCGACGATGTCGGAGGTGGAGATAAGGCCGAGAGGCATGGAATTGGGCTGGTCAGGGTTGACCACCAACAGGCGGTGGATGTGATGCTGGATCATCCGATCGGCGGCTTCACGCAGGGTAGCCTCAGGATGGATAGTGACCGGTGGATGCATCACTGCTGCAACCGGCTGGTCGGCCTGACCGGCTTCAAAAAAAGCCAGCAGGTCAAAGCCGGTGACAATCCCGGCCGGCCGGCCTGTGGTCTCGACCACCACCACCGAACGGGAGCGCCGCTCGGTCATGGCTCGGGCTACGGCGGTTAAGGGGGTGTCGCTCAGGCAGACGACGATGCCCCGCGACATCACCTCGGCCACAGTACGCCGCTCGGTGAACGTATGGGCCAGGCTGGCTACCAGATCGGAGACAGAGATGACGCCGACCGGCTGGCCCTCTTCAACCACCAGCAACCGGTGCAGATGTTCAAGCTGCATGCGGGCGGCGGCCTGGCTGGCCGGGGCGTCGGCTTCGATAGTGGCCGGTGGGCTGCTCATCAGGGTGCTCACCATCATCACGCGCATGGTGGCCAGGTTGAGGGGATCGGTTGACAGCCATTCGCCGGTCAATAAGTCAATATCAGAGATGATACCGAGCGGCTGCCCGGTGTTGTCGGCCACGATCAGGGCGTGCAAGCGATGCCTGATCAGCAGCACCGCAGCCTGGCCCAGGGTGGTCTCGGGGGGGCAGCCAATCAGGGCTGGACGCATCAGGTCACGAACCAGAGTTGTCATTATTTCACCTCGTCCACATCTTTGTACCACTTGATTCTATCACCGACGCGGGCGCGGAGTTTCCAGGCCAGCGACTTGGGTTCGGCTTCAAGCCGGGCCAGGGCCATCTCGACCTGCCGGGCTAGCATGGCTTTATCTTCAGCGGAGAGTTGGGGGTAGGTGGCGGCAATCTGCCTGACCTTGTGTAAATTCATGGTGGTGGTGCGCCACAGACCCCAATCGGCCGCGCACAGGCGCGCCACTTGGCCAATATTGATCGTTTCGGCATCGATATCGCCCAGCGGGTGTTCCAGAAAGAGCATGATCGTATCAATCAAATCTTTTTCATTGATTTTGACAATCTGCATCTTTTCCAGCAGCATTTCGGCCATGGGAATGGTGGGCCAATCGGCTTCCAGCCGGCCATTCCAGCGAATGACGTGGCAGAAGTCGAGTTTTTCATAAAAAACATCCATGTGAATGTCGTTGGTAGGGTTTTCAAAAATGGCCCGGCTGCCCTCGGTCAGCACAAAGATCTCGCGGTCCTCGGTATAGCCCAGGCCGGTGAGCATCTGGCTGATGGGTTTGGCCTGTTTGACGTACCCGGCAAAATCAATATCGGTGTAGGCTCGGCCCAATTTGGCCTGTAAGAAGCCGTAGCGCGGGCAATGAACTTGAAAAGCCAACGATCCCAGCAGGCGCAGCATCAGCTCGGACTGTTTGGCCGCTTGGGTGATACGTTTGACTTCACTCTCAAACTTCTCGCGTTCGGCGCTATCCTGGGCGCCCATTCCAACAGCCGTGTTTGACATGTGCCTACCTTAAATAAGGTAGACGGTAGACAGTAAACGGCAGACGAAAAAAACCTGTCTACTGTCTACTGTCTACTATCTACTCGATGTGGGGTATGTTTGCTTTCAGGGAACGACCCCATTATAGGAGAAGTATTAAAAATTTGCAAAATAAAACAGATTCTATATAATTGGCAAGCCCAATCAGTCAAAATCAATCATTACTGTGCAGCGCAAGGTTAAGGGGTCTAC
Organism: uncultured Caldilineaceae bacterium; assembly: GCA_964604225.1. Lineage (GTDB taxonomy): Bacteria > Chloroflexota > Anaerolineae > 4572-78 > J111 > DSQQ01. The sequence goes on along the minus strand of CAZRYD010000331.1, from coordinate 4,029 downwards.
GGTGACCAAGGTTCTTATTCCGGCACAGCGGCGCAAACGCATCCAGGAGTTTCTGGAGGTCCACCAGGTGGCTCAAAGCACCTTTTTGAGCGAAATGCTCCAGGTTTCCGAAGCCACCATCCGGCGTGATCTGGAATGGATGGAGAGCCAGGGTGTTTTGGAGCGGACCCACGGCGGCGCGACTCTCAGCCGGCGCATGCCGGTTGAACCGGAATACAGCCACAGCGCCCAGGCGCACCCGCTGGAAAAGCAACTCATTGGAGCCAGAGCGGCGGCGCTGGTTGAGGATGGCGACACTATTTTTGTCAACAGCGGTACGACGACCACCCAGGTAGTCCGGCACATCCGCGACCGGGCCAGAGTGACCGTTATCACCAACAATGTCAACGCCGCTTTGGAGGCTCAGGAGGCCGATTTTGAGCTTATCCTGCTCGGCGGGTCGTTTCGAGCACGGGCCAGGTCGGTGGTGGGCCGTTTTGCCACCGAAGCCCTGCGCCAGGTCTATGCCAGCAAAACCTTCATCGGTGTGGACGGCTTGAGCCTCAAATATGGCTGCACCACCCCCATCAACGCCGAAGCTGAGCTAGGCCGGCTAATGATCGAGCGCACCCACGGCTCTGTGATCGTGGTGGCCGACCACAGCAAATGGGGCATCGTCTCCAATTTTGAAATGGCCCGGTTGGATCAAATCCATGTGTTGGTCACCGATGAGGCGTTTGATCTCAGCGCGCGGGCCGAGCTGTCCGCCCGCTCCATCGAAGTGCTTATTGCCGGGCCGGAGACTAACGGACGATATTCCATACAAAACAAGCTGTAGCTTGTTGGATTATGAATATCCCGGAGAGGAAGTCACATGAAATTCTTCCAAAAAAAGCCCTCCAAAAAGCTCACCCGCCTCTTTTTTGCCACCGATCTGCACGGCTCGCAGCGCACCTTCCGCAAATTTGTCAATGCCGGTAAATTCTATGAGGCCGACGTGCTGATTATGGGCGGTGACATCTTAGGCAAAGTGGCTATCCCCATCATCCACGAAGGGAACGGGCATTACCGGGCCACCCTACAAGGCCGCACCGAGCGGGTCGAAACCGAAGCGGAACTGAAAAATCTGCTGGATAAAATCGGTATCCTGGGCTTCTATAGCAAAGTGCTGGAAGCGGATGAATTTCAGGCCATCCAGGCCGATCCGGCGGCGGTGGACGCGCTGTTTCACCAACTGGCCCGCGCCCGGCTGGAGGAGTGGGTCGATCTGGCCGAAACTCGCCTGGCCGGCACGGGCATCAAATGTTTTGTCACCGGCGGCAACGACGATTACCCCGATGTATTGGAGGCGTTGCAACGACCGGGGGCGCAGTCAATCTTTGGCTGCGAAGGGCAGGTGGTCCATGTAGACGACGACCATACGATGATCAGTATGGGGTTCAGCGGCCCGACCCCCTGGCACACCCCCCGCGAGGTGTCCGACGACGAGTTGGGCGTGATGGTCGAAGCAATGGCTGCCCAGGTAGCTGACATGAGCCGTTGTATCTTCAACTTCCACGATCCACCGGTTGACTCCTCGCTCGATACTTGCCCGATGCTGGATTGGAACACCGACCCGCCCAGCCAGATTGTCAAAGGCGGACAGGTGGTGCTGTTTGGGGCAGGCAGCGCCTCGGTCCGCCGGGCGATTGAAACCCATCAACCGCTGTTAGGTCTGCACGGCCACATTCACGAGTCGCCAGGGGTGGTTAAGCTTGGCCGTACCACCTGCATCAACCCCGGCAGCGAGTACGGCGAAGGGATTCTGCGGGGTTGCCTGGTCACTCTGAGCAACGGCAAGGTTGAAGGGTATCAGATGACGACGGGGTGAGCAGAAAAAAGAATAAAAAATGAGAAATAAGAAAGGGGAGATGCGAATGAAAAATTGGTAATGGTCAATATTCAATAGTTAATTGTCAATTGTCAATTTTTATTAAGGAGGGATCAAAGATGACCGTTGCAGCAGCAAAACCTGAAGTTTTCACCCGCAAAGCTTCCGGGCTGGTTCGGGTGATGTCGCCTTATTCAGCCTTTGTCTACAATATTTTGACGATGGGACTGATTTTCCCCTGGACTTACTTGTGGGCGCCGGGGGCACTGCCGGGGGGCAATTTGTTCTGGGGGATTATTCTGGCCACCCTGATTGAAATCCCCATCGCCTTTACCTATGTTTGGCTCTCTACGGCTTTGCCTCGCTCCGGCGGCGATTATGTGTTTCAAAGCCGGGTGTTTGGGGGAGGCATTGCCTTCACCATTGTGATGTCCGGCTTTGTTATCTGGATTTTGCAGTGGGTGGCGCTGTCGGGCTGGCTGGTTTCGTATCTGGGTTTTGCCCCGCTTTTCCTGGGTTTGGGCGCAACCTTGGGCAATCCCAGCCTGTCCAGCTTGGGGGTTTGGTTTACCAGCTCAACCGGTATCATCATCGTCAGCATTTTGAACGCTTTTCTGTCCCTCGTGTTGCTGGTTAGCGGATTTAAAAACTACGTCAAATTTCAACATGTCATGTGGTGGGGCACGCTGGTTGCTTTTGCCGTAATGTTTGTGGTTCTGTTTGCCACCCCGCCGGCTACCTTTGTGGACAGCCTGAACAACTTTGCCGTGGCTTCCGGGGGCGCACCGAATTTCTACCAAACGGCCGTTGACGCAGTCAAGGCTGCCGAGATTGACCTCAACCCGCCCTTTAGCCTGCTGGCCACGCTGCTGGTCGCTCCCATTGCCTGGACCTCGCTGCAATGGGCCACCTACTCGTCGCAGCAAAACGGCGAAATCAAGGATGCCCGCTCCTTCAAAAGCCAGACTTTTATTATGGTTGGCTCGCTGGCGTTGACCGGCCTGCTGTTGGCCCTGCTGGCGCTGGGTCTGGAGCGGGTGGCCGGAACCGAATTTCTCTACGTGGCCGGGGCCGGCTATTGGTCGCTCATCCCCGAAGCGACCGTGAGCGGCTTCTATCTCTGGCCCAACATTGTGGCCGTAGCCCTCACCGCCAGTCCGATTGTGGTGCTGATTATTGGCCTCGGTTACATCCTCAACTCCTTCCAAATTGTCTGCAACTGCTACATCGGCATGACCCGGGTGATGGTGGCCATGTCGCTCGACCGGCTGCTGCCGGCTTGGTTCAGCCAGATTCACGAGAAGTGGCGCACCCCGCTGAATGCTCACCTGGCCTATTTTGTGGCCAGCATCCCGGTGATTTTGGCCTATAACCTGGTGCCGGGCTGGGTCGGCTTGACCCTGGGCGTCACCTTTGGCTGCGGTTACGTCTTTGTGGTCACTTGTATTGCCGGAGCTTTGCTGCCCTATCGGGCCAAAGATTTATACGAGGCTTCCCCTGGCTCGCAGTACAAGCTGGGTAATATTCCGCTGGTGACAGTTCTGGGGGGCATTGGCGGGGTATTGGGTACCATCATGGTGCTGGCTTTCTTGTTCTCGCCTACCCTGGGGGTACTGGGCAACTGGAATTTTGAAGCCTTCCCCACCAATTTGTGGGCGCAGATCATCGCCTTTGCCATTATTCTGGTTTCGGCCATTTGGTATTGGGCTGCTAAAAGCGCCCAAAAATCCCGTGGCATCAATGTCGAATACGCCTTCAAGGAGATCCCGCCAGAATAATCCTACGCAGACCCTAAGGGTTTTTAAAACCCTTAGGGTCTTTTATTCGGTGTGATCACAAATCGGGCCGGAGATCAAGGGCGCTCTCCGGCCCCTTGTAAAACTCGGTCCACATTGGAGACAATGAATGCAAGATCAAGCGCGAGTCGTCATCATCGGCGGCGGGATTAGCGGGTGCAGCATTGCCTATCATCTGGCCAAAATGGGCTGGACCGATGTACTGTTGCTGGATAAGGGCGACCTGACCAGCGGCTCGACCTGGCACGCCGCCGGACTGGTGACGCAGTTCCACACCTCGCCTACCCTGATGCGCATGCGCATTTACAGCGTCAACCTGTACCGCCAATTGCAGGCCGAAACCGGCCCTTCCGTTGGCTGGCACGAAGTGGGCAGCCTGCGCCT
>CAZRYD010000330.1:0-7037 GCA_964604225.1 uncultured Caldilineaceae bacterium | reverse complement strand
GTTCGGCCAGACAAAATAGCGCTTTTTGCCGCCAGCTTATTTCTCTTTATCTTAGCCATCACCCTGCTAAAAGAGGGGCGCGCGATTTGGGGCCGCTGGTACGTGATACCTTTGCCGTCATGAACCCGGTCAATAGCTTGGGATTCGGCTGGTTATTTGCTTATGTGATTATGAGCGGCTCGCCGGTGGCGGCGATGGCGCTGACCTTTTTCGATGTGGGGGCAATTGACCGGTTGAGCACCTTTACCATGAGGCTTAACCCTGCTTCAGACAAGTCTACTTGATCGGGTGCAACTTCATTCTGGGGCCGCGCTTAACTCAGTAACCGACCTGATTTTCGATCCCATGGCGGCGCTGTTCATCGTTTACTTACCCCATTGGGGACTCTTTTTAGTGGGCCTGGGCGTAATTATGGAGAGCCGGTAGGGCTAACTCCCGCATGGTATCCCTGCTCTGGCGTAATCTCAGCATCCGACCGCCGCGACATAGCCTGAACACTCGCAGCAATCTCTTCGATCTTGATCTTCGTATAGACCCGCGTCGTCTTCGGGTCCTGATGCCCCAACGCTTCCTGAACTAAGGCCAGATTACCCGTAAACTCCAGCAAACCATTGGCAAAATAATGCCGCAGGGAGTGGGGAGAGAGGCTAAAACGTCGAGCAATATCGGCTTGCTCCGATAACTGTTCGATCACATATTGGACTGACCGGGTAGTGAGCGGGAAGCGTGCTTCGGGTCGAACCGAGCGGTCATGGCGGCAAAACAAGGGATGGACGGCTAGCTGGACCATCAAGGCTTCATCTTGTCGCTCCGCCAGATAGGTTTGGATGGCCGTCCAGGCTGCGTCATCAAAGGCGATAAAGCGAGTTTTTCTGCCCTTGCCCGTCACCCAGGCTCCCTGGCGGGCGTCGTCCAGATCACCTCGCTTCAGGCTGACCAATTCGCCTACCCGCATCCCCGATGCTTTGAGGGCCAGAATAATGGCCAGATTGCGCCGCCAGACCAGCATCAGGCGGCGGCGCGTGGCCGCTGGGGTATCATCTTCAATCGCCGGAGGAAGGTGGGCGGCGTGCACCAGCGCTTCAATAATCTCCTGGCTGGGGATTTTCTGGGCAATCGGCCGGTTTTTGACCCGCGTGGCTTTAGCGATTTCTTCCTTAACCCGGTTGTATTCGGCATAATCAAAGGCGGGCAGTCGTTTCCGCAGTACCAGAAAGCGCACAAAGCGGGTCACCGCCAATAGATAAAGGGCTCGGGTACTTTCGGCCAGGGGAGCCGGGGCGGAAAACTCATTTCTTTGATAGGTTTGTTTCAAAAGCCAGGCTGGCAACTCCTGGAGCATCTCCGGGGTCAAGTCAGCAATAGGCCGGTCGACCGGCCAATCCTGGGTTTCTGCCAGGTAGGCTTTAAATTGCCCTAGTCCCTGGCCGTAGGTGCGGGCTGTATGGGACGATTGTCCGCCGCCGGCAGTTTTGAGAAAAACAGCGGCTTCACTGTCGAAGGTGGGTTGGGAATTGCTATCGGTGGAGTTACTCATGCTTATTTTTGCTCACTCGCCACGCGCTTATACGACCCAGCAGGTGACATTTCAAAAACTGTGACTTGTTAAATGGATTACTCTCCTCAATTATAGCACAAATGTGCGGGATAAAGCAAGTGAAGCTGAAATTCACTTCACATAACTTCAGCTTCAGGATTCTTTCCAGAACAAGAAAGCCTTGTGTAATTACTCGGGAAGGATGTAGGATGTATCCAAAAGAGACAGGAGGCATCCATGCACTATCTAATCCCGTTTGTTAGAAAGATCATCGTCTTACCGGATTGGCTCCCCGACCTGGATGTGAGTGAACATCCAGAGTGGCGAGGGACAACCAAAGGGTTGTGGATCGAACCAGGCCCCTTGCTGACATTAATCAATGGCTGGCACATAGCCGAGTGGGCCATCAGTCTGAGTTATCGGCTTCAGCCCCGCTTGCGAGCGGTCAATGGACCCGGGCGAAAACAGACCTACCCGGATGCGACGGTCTTGTTGAGTGTGATCGTGATGCGGGTCTGGCGCAAGGGGTACGAGTCCTTCAGTGGCTGGTTAGGCCGTAACTCAACCTTGGCGGCGAACCTGGGCTACACGGTTTACAATACCAAAGGCCAGTTACAGACAATCAGCAGTTCGCAGCTCTCCCGCCGGGCGCGCCAACTCGGTTTTTGGCCCTTTCTATTTTTCTTCATTGCGCTGGTCTGGCAACTGATACGACTGGGAGCCATTACCGGACGAGATTTGATTATGGATGCCTCGATCTTAAAAGCCTGGTATCATTACGACCGCGAGGCGGGCTGGAGTTATCCCACCCCCTGGCGCGGTTCCATCTTTGGCTACAAAATCCATACCCTGCTGTGTCGGCACGAGGTCTTGCCGATTTTCTTCTGGATTACTCCGGCCAATGCCGCCGATGGTCCCTGGGCCATCCCCTTGTTGGCGGCAGCTCTGGTGCTTTATGGTTTCCAAATTCAGATTGTTCGGGCCGATGCGGCGTACTTTACCAAGAAAATCCTATTCTTCATCTATCACTATCTTCACGCCAACCCCTTCGTTGATTACAATGTCCGCCGCAACAATAAACAGGTCGTCACCCTCGACTTCATCGTCGCCTGGGAAGGCTTGATGGCTCCCCGCAGTGACATCGAACGTCACTTCGCCTGGACCAAACGCTATTTTGGCTTGAAGTATTTCCAGATCGAAGGCTGGTTGAATGTGATGACTTATGCTTGTTGTACCTACATCGCCATTTTAGCCGTGGCGGTGGTCGCTTACCGCTGTCAACGCCCTGAGTTGGCTCGTTCTCGGACCCAAGTTTTAGCTTGGGCCTAATTACACAAGGCTTTCGAACAATATTAATTTTAACAAGTAAAACCTCCGAGGTTTTTATAAGGCGTACCTCGGAGGTTTTATCGTTCTACTGGAAATTATAGAAAAGATGGTACTATTTACTTTAAGCCGCCCGTTCTAGTAAGGCCAAATTATCCGGTTCTTGAACAAAAATCCAGAACTCAGTCTGTGCCCGCGTAGCCGGGTGGCGATGCGTGTGCACAATAAAAACCTCATGCTCAAGCGACAACCCTGCCACCGGCACTTCTTTGATTTTGCCTAGTTCGATGCCACGCCGGGCAACGGTTCGGGAAACAAAAGCAACCCCAATACCCTCTTCTACGGCCATACTAATGGCTTCAGAGTTGCCAATTTCCATAACTACATTTAGATCACTGATGTTTAATCCTGCCTCACCAAGCGCGGTCTCCATCTCCTGCCGAGTCCTCGATTGAAGATCGCGCATGATAAAATCTGTGTGGCATAGTTCCTCAGGGGTAATAGCCTCTCGTTGCGCCCAGGGATGGTCCGCCGGAACAATTAAGACAATATGATCCTCAAAAAAATGGCGATATGTTACATCGCCGCCGCTGGGTTGAGAACTCACGACCGCTAATTGCACCTTGCCATCTGCTAACTCAGACAGCACCATATCACGGCTGTGATTAAAAATAGACACTTGTACTTTGGGGTGACGTTGACGGAAACGCGCAACCAAGTGCGGCAAAATATATTTACCGGTGGATGTGCTACAGCCAATTTTTAGATGACCGACTACTTGGCCTTTTAATGACTCAACTTCCTCTTCTATCTGAATCACGCGATTGATCATATCGCGGGCCAGGGGCATGAGCGCCTTACCTTGTTCGGTCAGGGCCAGGCTCCGCCCAACGCGATTGAACAGAGCCACATCCAGTTTTTTCTCCAGAGCCCGAATCTGCATACTTACAGCCGGTTGAGTCAAATTGAGCTGACGAGCCGCGGTTGAAAAATTCTCGGTTTCTGCGGCAGCCAGAAAAACATTTAATTCATAAGTGTCTAACATTGCGCCTCTCATTGCTAGGTTCTTTTGTACAGTCGGGTTACCGCGTCTAGTTTTGGCCGAGAAATAGCTGCTTTTACTTCAAGCATTCATTGTGAATATTGTAACACACTTATCTATAAAAAACAATAGATAGAAGGGTGGATCTATCTATAAGAAATTCTTATAGAACTTGATAAGTAAGTTTTATAACGAAAACTTATTAAATGTATTGAAATCCATAAGTAAAAATGTTATAATATAATCGTAATGTGAATTATGTCACAAATATATTTGAATCCAATTGCCACTTATAAGAAGTCCTGATGGACTCGGACCATACATCCCGAATAAGGAGGGGAAATAGACAAAAATCTGCGGTAATACAATGGCGTCAAATTAACCTAACCAACTCTAAACACCCAATCAATTAAGTTCAATTACCCAATAATATAACAAAGAGGTTTAAAAAATGTTAAAGAAAATATCCATCATCCTTGCAGTTTTGGTCATTTTGAGTATGGCCCTGACCAGCGCGGGTCTGGCTGCCGAAGACGTTCAAACCGCAGCGGATGCCTACTTTAGTGGCGGCACCAAGAACATCAAAGCTCAAGATCTGTTTGATATCTTAAATGACGGCGATACCAGTAACGATCCCTTTATCATCGATGCTCGTTCACCAGAGGATTTTGCGCTGGGGCACATTCCCGGCGCGGTTAACCTTGGACCAAAAGTTGCTTTCACCGCCGAAAAACTGGCCACCATCCCTGTTGACAAGCCCATTGTCGTTTACTGTTATACTGGGCAAACCTCCAGCCAGATGGTACCGGTATTCAATATGTTGGGGTATGATGCCAAGAGCATGCTCTTTGGTTTTCCCGCATGGGCTCTAGTTGATGGCATCAAGGGACCAGCCCCCTTTGATATAGCTGTTGACGGGCATGACTATAAAGTGAGTACGGAGGAAGTAATGGCTGCGGCACCCTCCGAACGTCCAACTCCCCTGGCCGATGGTGTGGCGGCGGCCGCCGAAGCTGCCTTTAAGAATGGTACCAAGAACATTACGGCTAGTGATGTCTTTGATAATCTGAACGATGGCGACCCCAGCAACGATCCCTTTATCCTTGACGTACGCAAGGTTGAAGACTACGCGGCAGGGCATATTCCAGGGGCAGTCTATGTTGATCCTAAAGCAGTCTTTACAGCCGATAACCTGGCTGCTATTCCGGCGGACAAACCGGTTGTGGTTTATTGCTACACGGGCCAAACGGCCAGCCAGGTAACTCCAGTCCTCAATATGCTTGGTTATGATGCTTCCAACCTCAAATTTGGTTTTGCTTCCTGGTCTCCCACCGGCAAATACCCCTTTAACGCCGCTACCGACTCCATGAATTATCGCTTTGAAGGTACAGGCCAGGCGGCTGCTCCAGCCATTGCCAACGAAGCTCCGGCTAATTTACCGCAGTCTGGTGGAATTCCCTTTGATTTCACCTGGGTGTACATCCTATTAGGTAGTGGTCTGTTAGGTAGTGGTCTCTACTTGCGCCGGAGATAAGTAACCCCTTGTTTTTGTCGGGGTGATCCTATACCACTCTATGGAAGATAATGGGTGGTGGAGGAAAAAAGTTCCTCCATCACCCTTCCAATTGATTAGAGGTATTTCATGAACCAGATACCCCATATTCTTAAACCAAGTATGATTTCGGTTTGCACTCTGGCCATTGCCGGGCTGGTTATGGCTTGTGGGACAACCTCCCCCGCGACCCCTGCTGCTCAGGCAGAGAAAACCATTGAGGTAGCTGAGGCGCCATCTCCCACGCTCGCTGTCGTTGCTTCTCCTACTGTGCAATCCAGCCCAACCACAGCTCCGTCTCCTACTTCATCGCCCACCCCAACCACAGTTCCGTCTCCTACAGTAGCTCCCTCGCCCACTTTGTCGCCAACTGTGGTAGCTTCCAATGATAGCTGCATCCAGTGCCACACTGACAAAGAACAGCTTATCGCTACGGCTAAAGAAGAAGAGGTGGTGGAAAAGTTATCTGAAGGTGAAGGCTGAGGTGGCTCTGTCCCTCCGGTGGAGGGCTGGGAGAAAGTATTTGTAAGTGATCCGGAATTTTCGACATCTGTTCACGGTAAAAGGGGTTGTATTTTCTGTCACGGTGGCAATGGCGCTTTTGCTGATAAGGACAAAGCACACGAAGGCGTAATCCGCGAGCCTGATTCCGCCGAAGCGTGTAGTAAATGTCATAAAAATGTCGAAGACGATGCCCATAGCCTACATTCGACCCTGCGCGGTTATCAAACTGTGCTACAGCAACGAGCTAGCGCGGAGACTCTGCCGAAGATTATGGAGGAAGCTTTTGGCAACCACTGCCAGAGTTGTCACACCAGTTGCGGCCAGTGTCACGTGAGCCGGCCCACTAACCTGGGGGGTGGTTTAACAGCCGGGCACCAATTCAAAAAGATTCCGCCAATGAATCTGACCTGCACCGGCTGCCACGGCAGCCGGATTGATATGGAGTACAAGGGCAAAAACGAGGGCATTTCCGCTGACCTACACTGGACCAAAGGGGGCATGCCTTGTTTCGAGTGCCACACCGCCGATCAAATGCACGGCAGCGGTGATTCCGAAAAAAATCATCGCTATGATGGGGCACCGATGCCTGTTTGTACAGATTGCCATCCCAATGTAGTGGCGAGCGGTCCCTCAGAACACACCCCGGCCCACCTGGATAATATGGCTTGCCAAACTTGCCATGTGGCTGAGTACAAAAACTGTTATAGCTGCCATGTACAAAAGAGCGAGGACGGGGTTCCTTTCTTTAAGATCGAGCCCTCAGTCATGGGTCTGAAAATCGGTTATAATCCTGAGCCAAGCGATGAACGGCCGTGGAAGTGGGTCGTTCTCCGCCATGTGCCTATTGACCCCAAGACCTTTGAATACTATGGCGACGACCTGCTCCCCAACTTTGCTGCCCGGCCCACCTGGGCTTATGCGACCCCCCATACTATTCAGCGCCGTGCGCCACAGGCAGAAACATGCAATAATTGCCACGGCAACTCGGAGATCTTCTTGACTAAAGATGACTTGTTGCCCTACGAAATTGAGGCGAACCAGGATGTGGTAGTCGATCAGGCCGATATTCCGGCCGC
>CAZRYD010000329.1:319-7044 GCA_964604225.1 uncultured Caldilineaceae bacterium | reverse complement strand
AATTTTTACAAAAATGTGACACTGTAGGGATTTTTCGCTCCCGCGGGTCGCTCAAAATGACATTTGAGAAAAGAGAGGATTTTTACCATAATGACTCAACTACGACCGGCAGTTATGATACTCATGCTGCTCACCCTCATCACCGGCTTACTTTACCCCCTGGCTGTGACGGTTCTGGCCCAGGTTATTTTCCCCAGCCAGGCCAATGGCAGCCTGATCATGCAAAATGGAAATCCGGTCGGCTCGGCCTTGATCGGCCAGCCGTTCGACGATCCCCGCTATTTTTGGAGTCGCCCTTCAGCCACCGGACCTTTCCCTTACAATGCGGCCGCCTCCTCCGGCTCCAACCTGGGACCGACCAGTCAAGCCCTGCAAGAAGCTGTACAAGCGCGGGTTGAGGCGCTACGTGCTGCCGACCCCGGCAATACTGCGCCCATCCCAGTAGATTTGGTCACGGCCTCGGCCAGTGGGCTTGACCCACACATCAGTGTGGCGGCGGCCCTGTATCAGGTGTCACGGGTAGCGCGGGAACGTGGTCTGAGTGAAGCGCTTGTACGCCAGCTCGTCGCCGAACATACTAAAAGCCGCACTTTAGGTATTTTGGGAGAGCCGCGAGTCAATGTACTTGAATTAAACTTGGCGCTTGCGGCGAGGTAGTAAGTTATAAAAGTTATCAAATCACAGTTGTATTTCGCTATACGGCTCCCGGTTGTATAGCTATTTTTGGGTTTCTTGACACTTTCTTGACCCCTAGCTTTACTTTTTTGACCTCTCATTGACCTCCTTCTTGCTATACTCAATATATCCAATTTTGAGGAGCCAGTATCCTCAGATGCGGCTTCGGTCGGCATCTAAGGATGCCTCACTCCTCCAGAATTTGGATCTACTGATACTGTTATAGAGGTTAAATATTTCTTTACGAAGAGAGTTTCTCCCTTATGGTCACGATTGAAAACGAACTTGGAACTTCTGTCTTGCATCACACGGCCGAGTCCCAGCCGCCGCGCACCTGGCGAAGCTGGCTGATTGGTCGTCCGTTACACAGCGCCGATGCGCCGCATCAGACGATTGGCAAACTGGTCGGCCTGGCCGTGTTTGCCTCTGATGCCCTTTCTTCCACAGCCTACGCTACCCAGGAAATATTAATTATTCTGGCGGCAGCCGGTACGCTGGCTTTCGGCTACGCCTTCCCTATCTCTGTGGCCATTGTGGTTCTGCTGACCATTGTCACCATCTCCTACGAGCAAACCATCCACGCCTATCCGGGCGGCGGTGGCGCCTACATTGTGGCGCGTGATAACCTGGGTGAACTCCCGGCCCAAACCGCCGGCGCTGCTCTGCTGACCGATTACATCTTGACCGTAGCCGTCTCGGTTTCTTCGGGCGTGGCTCAAATTCTATCAGCCTATCCGGTTCTCTTTGAATATCGGGTCTGGTTGGCAGTAGCAATGGTTTTATTCATCATGCTCATCAACCTGCGAGGCGTCAAAGAGTCTGGCATCACTTTTGCCATCCCCACTTATTTTTTTCTGACGATGATGTTCTTGACCGTCGGGATTGCGTTTGTGCGCTACCTGAGCGGCTCACTGGGCACGGTAGTCAATCCGCCCAGCCTGGAAATGATTCATACCACCCAGGCGGTTTCCTTATTTTTGATCCTGCACGCTTTTTCCAGCGGCACCACTGCCTTGACCGGGGTAGAGGCGATCTCTAATGGGATTACCGCTTTCAAGGAACCACGCAGCCATAATGCTGGGGTTACGCTGATGTGGATGTCGGCTATCCTGGGGACGCTTTTCCTGGGGATTACTTTCCTGGCGGGACAAATTGGTGCGGTGCCGTCAGAAGCAGAGACGGTTATCTCTCAATTGACCCGTACTGTCTTCGATGGGCGGGGGTGGCTTTATCTGGGGACTATTGCCGCAACTACTCTGATTTTGATTATGGCCGCCAACACCGCCTATGCCGACTTTCCCCGCCTGAGCGCCTTGCAAGCCAATGATGGTTTCCTGCCCCGGCAATTGACTTATCGGGGCAGCCGCTTGGTCTACTCGCGGGGTATTATCGCCCTGGCTTTGATTGCCTCGCTGTTGATTATCTTCTTCCAGGCCAGCGTGACGGCGCTGATCCCTCTTTATGCCATTGGCGTGTTTCTTTCCTTCACCCTGTCACAGGCCGGCATGGCCCGCCGCTGGTGGAAAATCGGCCACCTGGCCCTGGGTCAAGAGATCCAGGAGCCTGGCTCAACTTTGCGCTATGAACCTGGCTGGCAGTTAAAAATGGGGATTAACGGCTTTGGCGCGCTATGTACGACAGTGGTGATGCTGATCTTTGCTATCACCAAGTTTCACGATGGGGCCTGGGTTATCGTCTTGCTGGTGCCAACATTAGTGACGATTTTCTTCGGTATCCATCATCACTACCGCGATTTAGCCAAACACCTGTCATTGGAGAATTATTCGCCCATCCGGCGCAATCTATCACGTCACCGGGTAATCTTGCTGGTTGGCGGGGTTCATCAGGGCACGCTGGAGGCGCTGCATTATGCTCGTTCGCTTTCCGATGATGTGACCGCTGTCCATGTCTCCATGGACCCGGCTGAGGCTGAAAAAATCCGCTCCAAATGGGTTTTATGGGGCAATGGCGTCCGCTTAGTGATCCTAGATTCTCCTTATCGGCTGCTGTTCGATCCCCTCTTAGAATACATTAACCGGCTGTCGCAATGTCAGCCCAACGGCTTGATAACCATTGTGGTACCCCAATTTGTGCCGAACCATTCGTGGCATAACCTGCTCCATACCCAAACAGCCCTGTTATTACGGCTGGCCCTGCTGGCTAAGCGACGGGTTGTGGTTATTGACGTGCCTTATCACATCGACTAACATTTTCAGCTCACCCACAAAAAAGGGCCTGACAGATTCAAAAAATCTGTCAGGCCCTTAACACAGAAGAACCCGATTTTATTCCATACTCGGCACGTACAGGTTGGTGGTATAGTCTTTAATCATCCGGGTCATACTGAACTGGGGGGCAACGGTGCGGATGGACTCTTTGACCAGCTTGACCCATTTGTGTGGGATACCTTTGGCGTCGCGGTCATAAAAAGCGGGGACAATTTCATTTTCCAAGATATCGTACAGGGAGATGGCGTCGGCGTGATTGCGAGCTTCTTCGCTGTCGTATTCCACGTCGCTGCCGATGGCCCAGCCGTTTTTGCCGTTGAAACCCTCAGCCCACCAACCATCCAAAATCGAGAAGTTAGGGCTGCCGTTCAAACCGGCTTTTTGGCCGCTGGTGCCGCTGGCTTCCAGCGGACGGCGGGGCGTATTCTGCCAGACATCCACCCCGGCCACCATCTGCCTGGCCACATTCATGTCGTAATCCTCAATGAAAACCAGGTGTCCGGCCAGACCCGCTTCGTGGGAGCGATGGTAAACCTCACGAATGAAGTTTTTACCCGGCTCGTCGCGGGGGTGAGCCTTACCGGCAAAAACAAACTGTACCGGCCGGGTCCCACCGCCATGAACAATCCGCTTTAGCCGCTCAGTATCGTGAAAGAGCAGGGTGGCCCGTTTGTAGGTGGCAAAGCGGCGGGCAAAACCAATGGTCAGGGCTTTGGGATTCAACAAATCAGTTGTGGCCAGGATGTCGTTGGGATGCATTTTCAGCCGGGCCATGCGCTGGCGGGTGCGCATGCGCACAAAATCGATCAGTCTGGAGCGAAGCTGGTTCATCACCTCCCACAAGATTTCATCGGGAATATGATTGATACCCTCCCATATGGCTTCGTCGTCAATGCGCAGCACCCAATTTTTGTCCAAATATTTATCAAAAACAGCCTTGAGTTCAGGCGCCAGCCAGGTTTCACTATGAATACCATTGGTCACATAGGTGATGGGTACTTTTTCCGCACTTTTGTCGGGCCAGAGCCAGTTCCACATCTTGCGTGACACTTCGCCGTGCAGTTTGCTGACGCCATTGTGCTTGCCGGACATTTTCAGCGCCAGCACGGTCATGCTGAAAGTTGGTCCCCAGCTTTGGTCCTGCCGGGCTAGATTCAAAAATTCCTCCCGGCTAATTTTGAGATCTTCGTGCCACTTGGGGAAATAGCGGTCCATCATGTGGAAGGGGAAAGCGTCGTGCCCTGCTGGAACGGGCGTGTGGGTGGTAAACACTGACGATTTGCGCACAATTTCGGCGGCTTTGGCAAAGCTCAAGCCTTTGGCCACCAACTCCCTGGCCCGCTCCAAAACCAAAAAGGCTGAGTGGCCTTCGTTCATGTGAAAAACCGCCGGTTCGATGCCCAAGGCGCGCAGCGCCCGCACCCCCCCGATACCCAACACCATCTCCTGGGCCAGCCGCATCTCCTCATCGCCGCCGTAGAGCCGGGCCGAGAGTTCGCGGTCTTCGGGCGCATTGGGGTGGATGTCGGTATCCATCAGATACAACGGCACGTTGCCCACCTGAATTTGATAAACTTTAGCGTAGACGCGCCGGTCGGGCAGATCATTACGGGCCGGCAGCGCGACAGACACGACCACTTCCTTGCCGTCGGCGGTAAAAGCGGGGCGGGCTGGCACCTCGGCAAAGCGGACCTTAACGTAGATGGCTTCTTGATCGCCATTGGGGGTGATGACTTGCCTGAAATAGCCCTGGGGGTACAAGAAGCCAACGCCGATGAAGGGCAGGCCCAGGTCGCTGGCTTCTTTGGTGTGATCGCCGGAGAGCACCCCCAGGCCGCCGGAGTAAATAGGCAAACATTCGTGCAGGCCAAATTCTGCCGAAAAGTAGGCAATCGGTTTGTTGATTTTATCGGGGTAGGTTTGCTTAAACCAGGTCTGGCCAAACACCTGGTATTCGTCAAACGCGGTCAGGATATTATGATAAGTCCGAATAAACTCCGGGTCATTGGCCGCCTCATCCAGGGAAGATTGGCGCACCTCGCGTAAAAACAGAACTGGATTATGATAAACATCTTCCCACAAACGCGCGTCAACGCGCTGAAAAAGCTCTTGTGCTTCTGGATGCCAAGTCCACCACAGGTTGTAAGCAATTTCGGCCAGGCGGGTAATCCGCTCGGGCATAGGTGTAAATCCAACTGATTTCATTGTTTTCTCCCTCCTTCCCCAATAAAGGTTTCAACCTGGTGTGCTCTTCTAGAATCTAGCCGCGTTTGCAGCAGCACCGTCCACCAGGTCAGAAGCAAAAAAGATTGTAGTCGAAGTCAGGCAAATTTTCAAATACCATACTACTATATATCGTATAGTATCAACATGTTTAGCCTACATCTTGTAGCATAAATGGACATAAAAAGAGTCCAGATGGTTATCCGGACTCTTATAAGTGGGAACTTGCCTGCTGCAGATTAAGGACGCTTAATGCCGCAATCTCATCACGATGCCTGCGCTCGTGGCGATAAGGCACCCGCAGCACACTGCCCAGAGTGACCGGCTCGCCCCAGACCGGATGCGAGCCAAGACGATCCAGCGCCTCCAGCGGCAGATGATCGAGCAGCGTCAATAATTCTTGACGGATCGCCTCAAGGGCGCAGCGAGCCTCAGTCCAGGTGTAGCCAGCTCGCTCGGCTACCTCGCGATTATTCCAGGCATCCTGATTAAAAGCCACGTCGTGACACAGCGGCGAGATGGGGCAATCTTCATCAAGGATGCGATGGGCAAAATGAATGACCGACTCTTCGACCGCCACCAAATGAACGATGTGATCTTTGATGCTCCAGGCATCGGGCCGGGGGCGATAAGCGGCGATTTCGGCATCAATAGTATCGATAAGTTCCAGAGTATGGCGGCGGCTTTCCTGCAAATTTTGCCGAATTTCGGCCAGGGGTGAGCGTGCCATTAATTAAGAGGGATAGGCGGAATGGGTAAGGAGGCTCCAGATTTACCGGCTTCCGATAGGATGGCGCAGCCGCTCAAACCGACAAGACCGCCGAAGAGCAGTAGAAAAATCAGCAATCCCGCACAAAAAGTGATTATATGCAGATAGCCTAAAATCAAACCAGCGATGGCCAAACCATCACCCTGCATGCTGGGATTACTTTTGATCTCATTGCGGGCCATGTGGCCGGTGACAATGGCCACGATAGCCCCAATAAAGGGCAGGGCAACCCAACTCAAAACTCCCGAAATCACACTGATAATCGCCATCGTGTTGGTTTGGGAGGAGGCATATCCTGGTTGTTGCATTGAAGGTCTCCTAACCTTGAAGGTAGCTATTTTGGGAGTGTCAAGCCTACTTTGAGATGAGCTTTACACTCCTTTTATGTTTTCAAGCGGCCACAGCTTTGGAACGACGACGGCGGCTGTGCCACCAGACAAACGCAAGGAGCAGGAACAGAATGGTCAGGGCCACGATGATGGGCAGCAGGATGGAGAGAACAGCGGCAATCAGAGCGATGACATCCTCGGCCAGGCTGACCACCCAGTTGCCAACACCGGCAGTGGTGGTGGTGACCATCGGGCGGGCCGCCGTTTTGACGGCGTGGACGCTACCGGCCAAAATCAAGCCGGCAATAAAAGCCAGCGCCGGGTGCAGGTCGCCTACCACGCCCGAACTGGCGGCAAAGAGAACCGCTCCGGCGGCGGGCCGGCCCACCCGTTTGATCACATAGTTTAGGGTATCCACCCCCCGAAACATGTCGACCCGCAATTAAACCACCAACACCACCACCCCAAACCCCAACAACACCACCACCCCACCCCCCCCCA
>CAZRYD010000329.1:0-309 GCA_964604225.1 uncultured Caldilineaceae bacterium | reverse complement strand
ATCCACCGCCGGAATCTTGTCGACCGTCATTTCAACCAGCAACAGCACCACCAGAGCGCCGATGACCCAGCCACTGGTCATAACATCCCAGGGTTTATTCAGGTGAATCAAATCGGTATATCTGGCGGCCAGGGCCACAATCAACAGGGGCAAATAGGCATTCAAACCGGCTGAAGACGATAAGCCGAAGGCAGTGGCAATGTTAGAAAAGGCCTCAATCATGGTCAAAACCTCCTTACCTCAAAAAACCATTCAAGTTCTTTGATATTAATAACCCCATTGCTAGCCACACGTTCCGAAGTGATTATA
>CAZRYD010000328.1:0-7067 GCA_964604225.1 uncultured Caldilineaceae bacterium | reverse complement strand
GCTCAAAGATGGGGAGACGATCATTTTCGGGCATATTTCTCCCTTGGTACATTGTATTGATAGCCTCCTGAGAATATTTGAAGCAGTGTGAGAGATTCCTCGGCATCTGAACTGACGCCAAGAAGAACAGAAACCGGCATACGCAATAAGGCTCGCGGCTCAAGATAGGTGTGGTCGCTTTTTACGAAAGATCTATAGTCTAGCATCATGGTTCCCTTTCGATTATCAAACTGTTTACTCAGTTATTCCGGCTATAATCCGCCTGAGATCATCCGCTTCACTCTGCAGGCCCTTGAAATAATCGCTCTCGGTGATCTCGGCCACCTTTTTTTTCTGGCGAGTTTCGTCCAACACAATTTTCAATTCCTCGACCTGCTGTTTCAATTTCTCTTCGCGCAAGCGGACTTCACGCGCCATTTTTTGGAATACCCGCGCTAACCGCCCCAGGGCGTCGTCCCGTTTGGCCAGTTCATCCAAAGATGAAGGTTCAAATCTATCCTCTTCAACAGCAGCAGCAGCGCCCATCACTACGTTTACCTGTTCCAGGTAATCCCATAATGACTGTAGGGTCTCGCGTAATTTGGCTGTCATCGCATTGAAAGCATTGCCCAAAATGCCGATTTCGTCTTCGGTGGTGACTTCGGCCTGGGCAGCCAGGTCGCCGGCCTGGATTTGTTGAGCCGTAACTGTCAGTCTCACGATTGGACGAGCAATATCACGGCCAATTAGCCAGGCTAAAAAGAGTCCGGCCAGCAGAACAATGACGGCCCCGGCCATTGAGGCGACCTGGGAAGCGCTCAACTGCTCCTGGCCGTTATTGAGTTCGGATTGAAGGAACTCTTGCTGAAGCATCGTTTCCTCTTCCAGAATCCGCATCAGCCTATCTGCCAGGGGGACGGCCTCGGTGCGGAATAGATACAAATCCTCACGCGCGTGTTCACCCTCTACTGCTCTGAACATTTTCTGGGGGAAAATCAGGAAAGCTTTACGCGCTGTTTCGATATTTGCCAGGTTTTCCAATTGGCTTGGTGAGAGCAAGACAGATCTCTGGCTAAGGATATCCCAAGCCTGTTCATTGGCCTCAAAATTAGCTGTATATTCAAATTTGAAACTGGCGCGGCCTGTGGTGACATAACCGCGTAAGCCGGCAACCATAGCATAGAAAGAAGATTGAAAATTTGCCATCGCCCCCATGAGTTTAATGTTCTCCGCAGTCGCGGCGCGCCCCTCCTGAGTTTCGATCATGCTCTCAGCATTGACAATGACTTTGTTGATCAGAGGAGCCACATCCACAATCAAAATCTTAAGGGCAGGCTCACGGCGGAGCTGGTCGTCCCGCAGTTCAAATAGATGGGGCGCCAGGGCCGACCATTGGCCATAAATCAAGCGCAATTCGGCTAAACTGTCGGCCAATTCCTGGTATTCGGCGGAATCTTGTCCACCTGACTGGTTAATGATGGCGTTCAATTCAGCCAAATCAGACTCGAACTCAGCCCGGTTGGCGGCGTAACTATCCTTATACTGAGAATCGCCCAGGGCAAGGTAGGCTTGTAAATCTGCTACCAACTCCAACAAGTTGGCTTGCGCCCGCGCCGAGGCCAGGGTGATCGGAGCGCGCAAGTTGGTGGTGCGGTTGATTTCCTGTGAGGCCAGATTGCTGGCGGAAATACCCCAGCCGTACCCTACCAGCATAAGGGCTATAAGAACCCCAAACCCGATGACCAGTTTAGGGCCAATCTTAAGCTTGCGCCTGAGAGTCATCACTGCTTTATTTGTACCAATTTGCTATATCCCAGACTTCCACATCCCAGGCCGTGAAATTGTAACCCTGCAATTCAACGCTAACTGCTACCGGGTTGGCCAATTGCACCAATGGGATGACTGCCATATCATCAATGAGCAGCTCGTTCATCTGGACAAATAATTCAATCCGGCGGTCCGGATTTAGTTCTGTGGATACTTGATGAAACAGCCTGTCAAATTCAGGATTACAGTAACGCCCCCAGTTTGGCAGCGCCCAATCATTTTCTTTCTGGGCAATGTTATCGCAACTCCAGCCGGCCATGTAAGCCGTTGGGTCTGGGCTTTTATTGCTGAAGGCAAACTCTTCAAGGTCGCTGTAGAATTGCCGCCGCGTATCTGTTGCATCGGCGGGTGGCCCAAAGAAGATGCTGGAATCAATTTGCTTCAATTCCACGGCAAAACCGATTGCTTCCAAATCTTTTTTAACCTGCTCCTGAGTCTGCTGGCGCAGGTTTTGAATTGAGGTCTGAAATTCGAGGCGCAGTTCCACCCCCTCTTTTTCGCGCACGCCATCGCCATTGGTATCCACCCAGCCGGCCTGTCGCAGCAGTTCAGCCGCTTTTTGGGGGTTGTATTCAATATGGGTCTTTATTGAGGCGTAATAGGGTGGTTCAGCCAGGATGTTTGTGGTCGGTTTTCCGCCGCGTCCGTACCAGCCGGCAATGACTGTCTGATTGATGGCCATAGCCATTGCCCGGCGCACGTTCAAATCCGAGAGGAAGGGGTGGGGAAATTGAATACTGGCACGTTCACCCTCGGGGGTCTCCTGATGGGGGTCGGTAAAATTGATCATAATGCGTTCTACAAAGGAAGAGGGGGTAGCCAGGAACAGCGATTTACCTGTTGATTCTGCATCTATCGTTTTTTCTTCAGAGACCGCCGTGTTCCATACAAAATCAGCCGTTCCCTCCTTGCCTGCCTGCACCGCCAAATCCAGGTCGCCGCCGCCCCGTAGTTCTATCTGGCTAAAGAAAGGTTTATCAAGGTCCCGGTAGTATGGGTTGATCTCATAAATGATCTTGTTGGTACTGACCGCGTTCCCGCTGATAATTAACACATCCTCCTTGCGCCACTCGGAAATGTAATAAGGCCCTGTGCCGATGGCCGTAAGATTATGAGGCGCATCAGCCGCATTGGCCCCGTTATACGCTTCAAACAGGTGACGGGGAATAATCATACCAAACGGGCCGACAAACGGGGCGTACCAGGCTGCGGTGGGTTTATTGAAATTGACCTTCACCGTATAATTATCAATCGCTTCAACATTTTCAATATTCTGATAGACCGATGTGGAACTCGCTTTGACAGCCGGGTTGGTGACATAATGATAAGTGAATAATACATCGGCAGCGGTGAACGGTTGCCCGTCGGCCCACTTGACATCATCCCTCAGCTTCCAGGTGACAGAGGAACCGTCCGGGCCCACGCCGCCATTGTCCAGGCTGGGAATTTCAGTCGCCAGGAAAGGTGTAAGATTGCCCTCTTTATCAAAAGAAGCCAGCGGCTCATATGTGATGCGGCTGGCCGAAAGGTCTTTGTCGCCGGGCGATAAATGCGGATTGGCCGTTGTGGGCGCCTGGAAGAAGAACAGGGTCAGTGTTTCCCCCTGGCCTCGCCGCGACGCGGTATCTGTTGGGGTTACTGTGACCGCCTGAGTTGGTTCAGCGGTTGGAGGCAGGATGGCGGCTGCGCCGCAGCCGGTCAGAATAGTGACCAAAGTTAGCCCAATGACGATGAGCCTGGCCCATGAAATTTTTGAAGAGTCCATTTTATTTTTCATGGCATACCTTTTCCAACTACCCGGTAAGCGTAATTTCAAGCCGATCAATCTGAGCAGTCAAGGGGAAGATGACCTGTCCGAACCTGGGGTCAAGCTGGATGGCCGTGTCATTACCACCGCTTATTCGCAAAGCGGCAGAAATTGGCTGGCTATTCCCTGCGGGGGTGACACAGTGCAGCCATACCTTCATTTCTTTTGACGACACCGGCGGAAACTCCACAAAGATGGCTTTTAACCGTTTAAATGAGGGTAATCTGACCTCGGCCCCGTGCAGGGATTGTTCCTTATTTGGATAGACCAATCTAAAAGCGCCTGCCAGCGGCCTGCCCCGGTCAACAATGGCTATTGTGGCCTGGTCATCCGTATCCGCTACCTCTACCTTTAACTCAATCACCAACCGCGCAGCAAATGCGCCTTGTTGAATAACGAGATATGTGACTACCAGCAACAAAATGCCTGCGCCAACGGCCAGGACGCGCTGGAGCGGGTCGTCCCAAATAAAAAGCCCGTAAACAAATACACTGCACAGATAGACCAGGTAAACAGCGGCCAGCACCGCCGGGTTTTCCAGAAAACCAAAGAAGAGTTTCGGCGTGTAATCTCCCTTGCGGCGGCTGGCGACAAGCATCAACATGGGAAATATCCCTCCAAGAATTGGCAGCAGGAGCGCCCCCATAAATCCAATAATCCCGGAAAAAGACTCGCGGTTCGTAAACAGCATCCATTCCACCAAGATAAATAGCCCAAAGATGGGCGTCACACAGATGAAGAACTGGACTAGCCACCTGGTATTTAAGGGGAGCGTCTCTCGAACCTGGTAATACAGCCCATAAGACACATGGATAGAGCCAATGCCCATGGCCAGGATGACATAAATGATGCCCAGAATTGTCACCGGCCCGCCAATTTTTACGGCCAGGGGAGAAAGCGCCGTCCCGGTTTCGTTACTCAGTAAAATGGGGGGAACGGCCCCATTGACCGCAATAACCCACAGACTATACAAGGCGATAGCCGCCGCCATGGCTGCCACGTTGCCCCCCAGCAGAGCTTTTCCACCCGGGTCTCGGTGCAGCACCACTTTGGCAGCGTTCCCGGCGGAGGTATGCCCAAAGTATGCGGTCAAAACCACGCCAAAGACCAGTTCGAGGATAGCAGGGTTAAATATTTCTCCAGCCCTCAAAGGTAAATTGGTGTAATTAAGATTTTCAATTTGAATATAGGGCAAAGCGAGCGTGGAAAGAATCACGATGATCAGGATGTTGATCATACCGATCATCAAAGCAGAGGCAACTGTGGCATTGAGCGTTTCTCGGCGCAGGTAATAAACCGCGATCAGAAAAACGAGCGCCACCCACAGCATTGGACTGATGCCTGTGACATGGGTTAAGGAAGTGGCAATGCCTACATAGAAAGCCATTAAGGTCAGAATATTCAAGATAAACAACGCCGGAACCAGGATGATGCTGCCGGGCTTGCCCAGATAGTCCCCTACCACCCGGCCAAAGTATGCTGTCCCATAACGCATATTGCCGTTACGAGTGATGGCTTCAACAATGCCCATGATGGTCAAAATGTTCACCAGGCCGAAAACCAACAAAAGAAATACGCCGGGTACCGGCCCTAAACCGGCCAAAGCAATTGGCAAAGCGAGGATGCTCCCTCCCACCGTCTCGGTCAACGTTAGAGAAAATGCTGTCCAAAAAGGCGGCATCCTTTCAAGATTGTTGGCCAGCCGTGATCTAAGCCAGCGGATTTTTTCTGAAAGCGGAATATTTTTTACATAGATGGAGTCCAATGGATTTTGGAACAGGCGCTCGTAGGCTTGTTTGACGCTAACGGCATCCAGGCCCAGGGCCTTCCGCAGCGCAGGAACGTCGTTCCGCCGAAAACGGAAATTCTCGGCAAATTTTTTAGCCAGCGCCGCCCGGTGACGATCATCTGCCGGAACAAGCGGCGCCCATTCAGGCGCAAATCGCTCCATATCTTGAATAGTGGGCTGCAAGGGCCAGTCTCGCCCTTGAGCAATTGCCGAGAGAAAAGCCTGTTCTTTTTCTGCGGTGGTTTTCTCGGTAAGATATGAAGCCAGAGCCTGCCGGGACTGGGTAACGAGTTGCGCGGTTCGCCCTTCAATGGCAAAAAGGATTGCGCCTGCCTGGCGGGACGGCAGGCCATCCAATATGTCCATCCCCTCAAAAAACGATGACTCAACAGACATCAAGCCCTCTGTTATCCAATTTGAGCTGCGATCTCCCGATACTTAGCGGAAATCAGGTGGGCAGGTTGTTCGAGAGAAAAGAGGCCGCGGCTGGCCAATTCCATCATTTGATCAGAATGGGGCAAAACAGCGATAACCCGGCAGCCATAGGTTCGTTGAATCTGCTCAGCCAGGGCGTCCAGATTCAAACTGCTGGGAGATTTATTAACCAGCAAGAGGATGTTGGGAACCTTCAATTCCTGGGCAACTCTCACCGTAATGCCTGTACCTTCATAATCCTGCTGATCGGGTCGAAGTATCAGGATGAGCGTGTTTGAAATAACCAGGGACAGGAGGGTTTCTTGCCCCAACCCCGGATGCGTATCTATCAACAGGTAATCTAACTTCAACTCAGTCAACAAGCGTTTCAGACCCTCTGTCAACTGTCGGGCGTTATATCCCTCACGCATAACCCGCGTAATTTCCCCCGGCTTGATGCTGGAAGGAACCAGGTATATCTGGCCCAATTTTTGCTTCACCGCGTCGGGCGTTACATCAAGGGCCACATCTTCTATCGCCTGGCCGTGCCATAGAAAATCATTGAGGGAGGAGGTTACTTCTTCACCATCCAAGCCAAACAAAACGTGGATACCCGGAGATTGAATATCCGTATCGATCACGCAGACTCGTTTTCCTTCAAGAGCCAACATCGCGGCCAGATTCGCTACCGTGTTTGATTTTCCGGTTCCACCACGGAATGAATGGATGGAAATAATTTGTGGCATATTGTTTGCTCATCCTTCCCGGTGAGTACCCGGCCTTACCCGCCACCTGCGCCTGGCCCAGGAATAGCGCCGAACTGCTGCATCAGGCCCAGCATATCCGCCTGAAACCGGTCATCCACAATCTTGCCGCCGGCCAGGCGCAGGATAGAGATGCCCTCATAGGTCATCTGTTGGCCGGTTGGGACCACGCCCCAAAACTCGCCCCGGTGGGTGGCGCGCCACGTCCAGCGGACCACAACCTTGTCCCCTTCAACCACCATTTCCTCGATAGTGCTTTGGAGATCGGGAAAGGCCGTGCGGAGGTAAGTGATAACGCGGACTTTATAAGCTGCAAGACCAACAATATCCCCATCAGGCTGGCCAGGAATGTGCAGGACAACATTGGGGGCCAGCAGTTCATCGGCGACCGCCAGGTTGCCCTTGTTCCAGATTTCCTCAAAGAACCGGCGAGCGATAACCTTATTCGTTTCTGTTGACATGAGTTGTACTCCTTTAGTTCTGTGTA
>CAZRYD010000327.1:3263-7131 GCA_964604225.1 uncultured Caldilineaceae bacterium | reverse complement strand
CGCTAACAAATCAAATTTCGACTATCTCATCAAGGAAAATGAGGGACAACACCAAACTGAGTTGGATCCGCTTTAATCCAGAGATCATGAGGAACATTCAAATGGACAGATTTCTCCGGGAGTTTGGTTTCAAAGAGACTCAACGCTTCAACTAGCATCATTTTTAGGGGAATGGAATGAATTTGAACCGGTTGAGCAGACTCTAATAGGCTCTCAGCTATAGATCGGGCATAGATGCAATTGCGTAGCACTGTTCTTAGTGATCGGCTTTGCTCTTGTTTAGTTTTTTGCGACACCTGTTTTAGCATTGAAATTGTCTTTGTTTCAACATCTTTAAGAACTGAAGAGATATTTACCACGAATGTGGTCACTATTCGGGAAATAATTTGATAAACAATCTCTGTTTCGGTTTGACTCAAAGATGATTGGCGATACTTGCGCAGCGCTTTGGCATAATCCTCGATCTGTTCTATCGTCATTCTTGGCTTGAATTTTTTGGGCAAAGTAACCCTAACCAAAGCACCTGGCCTATTCTTGCGGTTTGTAATAGAGATACGACCACTGTATTGAGTGACGATTCGTTTGGACACAAAGAGTCCCAGACCAGCGTGGTCGGTTTTGGTTGTATAAGCAGGCATATAAAGATGAGGCTGGTTAGATTTGTCAATGCCACTTCCGGTATCGACCATTTCAAGGTGACATTCGGTTGTCTTGCTTGTGGCTCTTATCTGCACATAACCACCAGCCGGCATAGCGTCAATGGCATTTTCTAACAGGCAAAAAAGGACCAGTTCAAGATCCGAATTTCTGATCTGAAGGCTTAACTCCTGCGGTTCGATATCCACATCAATTGTTACAGGTAATTTCTGTTTAGCCTCAAGCAACTTAATCACCGTACGTATTGTGTCACATAATGAAGTGTCGGTTCCAACCTGAAGCTCACCGCAAGAAGTGACGGCAATCAACCGGTTAACCAGGAACAAAGCATAATCGAGCCTATGCTGGCAATAGACGATATCTTTGTTATTATCCAAAAACAACTTCGCAGTTTTTTTTGGTTTTTCCTGTCCAAAAGTACGAAATAATTTATGGAGGAGTCCTTTATCACCATTAACTGGCGGTAAAGGCTCAGATAGATCATCTAGGACATCGCGAGCCACACCGAGTGGTTCCTTAAGGTCATGGGGAATGCCCCAAATAAAACGTTCCAGTTCATCGAGAACCCGCCCTAATGTAATACTCTCTTTATATGTTTCCAGCCTTTCAAGGGTCTGTAATTCTTCCAAAGACTCAATTACACTGGCAAAATGACTTGCCCAAGTTGAGTCTGCTTTGGCCTCTAATAGGCTCATCTCTTTTGGTTGTTCGGAAGTAGCTAGTTTAAGAGAATTGATCAAGGTCATACTAAGGTTGATAGTGGCCTGGCTCAAAAGGCTACTTTTATCACTTAAAATGTAAGGTATTCCTTGGTTGACTGCTGTAATAACTGCTCGCTCATCAAACGGCAATTGCCCCTCAATACGGTACTTGATATTTGCCTCAATTTCCTCAGCCCTAACATTGATGCGTCTATCCACCTTGTTCAGCACAAGCACAGTCCGTCCACGTTCGTAATCGAGGGCCTCAGCTACTTCAACAAATAGCTTAGCATCTTTAATAGCCGATATTTCTTGAGTAGTTACGACAATGATTTTATCAGATATATCTATTACACTTAAGGTCAAATCATCAAGCACGCTACTAGTATCGACAATTACAAGATCAAACATTTTGCGCAGCCATTCTAGAATTTCGACGAATAGATTCGGCGTTACCAAATCCGCATCTACAGGATTGGGAGGTGCCAGGAGTATTTTGAGACCGGAGGAATAAGTGATCATAATATCCCTAATCAATTGGTCATTTAGCTCACTAGCCTGTTTAGCCAAGTCGACGATGCTACGGCTGACGTATAGGTTAAGAAGCACAGCCATATCCCCGGCTTGCAGACAGGCATCAACCAAAGCTACCTTCAAAGCAGGAGTTCTATTTTGTGACATAGCAATAGCTAGGTTAACTGCAATGACACTGCACCCAACCCCACCCTTTAAGCTAAAGAGGGTTACAATTTTACCGATCTGTTGAGAGGCGTACCCAGTCTCCGGTTCAGTACTGGTTGACTTTTGAGCCATTGTTAGCGCACGCTGCCGCTGATTGACTCCCAACTGATAAACCCGACGAATACTATGCCTAAGCTCCTCAGATGAAAAAGGTTTTATCAAATATTCTTTGGCCCCAGCCAGCATTGCACGCCGAAGGTAGTCAGCTTCCCCCTGAACAGACATTATGATGATTTGGATAAATGGAAAACGTTGTCTTATCCGCTCGGCAGCGGTGATGCCATCAACGCCGGGCATGTTGATGTCCATCAGCACAACATCTGGCTGCAATTCTACAGCCATCTGAATGGCTTCTTCACCGTTTATAGCTGCTCCAACTATATCTATGTCGGTCTCGGAAAAAAGCAGCTTACGTAGATTTTCCCTGGTTTCGGGTATATCGTCTACAATCAGCAATCTAATCTTTTCTTTCTCGTTCACGAGTATAT
Organism: uncultured Caldilineaceae bacterium; assembly: GCA_964604225.1. Lineage (GTDB taxonomy): Bacteria > Chloroflexota > Anaerolineae > 4572-78 > J111 > DSQQ01. The sequence continues at coordinate 4,544 of CAZRYD010000327.1, read as the reverse complement.
TTCCCACCCTAACATTGATTATCGTTACATCTTACACAATCTTCACCACCGCCACCCCCACCAACTCCAACTCCGGCACCAGGGTCTGACGACGGTCTAGTGCATCCAAATCGGCCCGGCGGCGCTCCAACAATTCGCGGAGTTTGGCCTGGCGAATGTTCTCGATGGCGATTTGGGAGATGGCAATTTCTTGCTGCCAGCAATTGAGCTTCTTAGTGCATTTTTGAAAAAGTGTTTGTGCAATAGAGCCGATTTTTTCTGAGTAAGTCCACATTTTCTTGCGCAATAACACTGCTGAAACTGCATTAGTCAGGTAGGAGGCAAATAGCGTAAGCTTTTTACGTCTCACACCTCACGTTTCACTCCAACAACGCCGTTTCGATAATCTGGCTCAACTTAAAATCGTGGGCCTGAACGTAATGGCGAATGATTTCTTCCACCGCGCCCAGCGGGATGGAACCGATAATCTCCGTCCCGGCCACAGTGACGCCGTGGCGGGTGGCCTCCATACGTACGGTTTCCAGCACACGAGGCAGCGGGGTTTCGATATAATTGGTCAAATTCATCGAGACCTGAACCATGCCCTGCTCTTTCAAATCTACGCCCATGGCCTGCACGTGGCGATAACCGCCATTTTTGAAACGGACGCCCTCGGCAATGCGCTTGGCAATGGCCAGGTCGGTAGTGCGCAGGTTGACGTTGAAGGCAATCAAAGGGAAACGGCAGCCGGTGACCATGGCCCCGGTTTTGGGGTTGAATTCGGCCGGGCCTTCGTCGGGCCGCCAGGTCTCCAAATCTTTCAGCTTTTCGGGTAGGGCTTCGTACTGGCCTTTGCGGATGGTGGGCAAATCATAGCGCTCCGGGCGGGCGGCCGACTCGCGGTAGTAGTAAACGGGCACGCCCAACTCGCCGACAAAGCGGCCAAATTGGCGGGAGATTTCGACCGCTTCGGCGGTATCCACATTACGCACGGGGATAAAAGGGGTCACATCGACCGCCCCTAGACGCGGGTGAGAGCCTTGATGCCGGCTCATATCAATTAACTCGAAGGCTTTGGCCGCCATTGCTTTTGAGGCGGCCAGTACTGCTTCCGGCTGGCCCAGGTAGGTTAACACCGAGCGATTGTGGTCGGCGTCGGAGGAGTAATCAATGAGCTTGACTCCCGGCGTGCGGCGGACGGCTTCGGCTACTTGCTCCACCACGTCGAGGTTACGGCCTTCGCTGATATTAGGCACAGATAGTAAAATTTTCATCCATTTTATCCTCTTTGATAAGTTGACC
>CAZRYD010000327.1:0-3163 GCA_964604225.1 uncultured Caldilineaceae bacterium | reverse complement strand
CCCACCCTATCTGGCCGTTATAAATTTGGCCCAGGCCGGGCAGGATGAAACTCAAAACAGCAGCAGTTCCGGGATTTTTCATCTCTTTCTCCCCATTTAAGTGGCCGGGATCAGACTGTTGACCAATAAATGTTTGCCTTGTTGATAGGGAAAGATGTCAACAACTTCACCGGCGTGATGCCGGGCCTGCATGCTTTGCCAAAATTCCACCTCAAACAAGTCCTGATGATGTTCGGCAAAAATCTCCAGCAAAGGTCCCGTCAAGCCCAAAAAGGTTTTAAACTCTTCCGGGAAGATATCATTTTCGTCGACAAAAAACCAGGGCTGGGCTTCAAATTCATCGTAGAAATTTCTAGCTGGGGGAATTTTTCTAAAATCACAGTCGGTCACAAAACAGAGTTCATCGTAATCATAAAATACCACCCGGTTATGCCGGGTGACGCCAAAATTCTTCAACAAAAAGTCGCCCGGAAAAATATTGGTCGCCGCCAAATCTTTGATACACTTGCCGCAATCAATCACCGCCTCACGCACCGCGGCCGGACTGGCCTCCTTGAGGTAAAGGTTTAAGGGGGTCAGCCGGCGCTCGGTGTAAACATGCTTGATGATGACGATGTTACCCTCGATAATGACGCTATTGGCCGCCACCTGCAAGAGTTCGGCCAACAAGGCCGGGCTAAAGCGAGCTTTCTGAAAGGCGAGATACTCAAATTCCTGGGTGTCTACCAGCCGGCCTGCCCGGTCATGCTTGAAGACCAGTTGGTAGCGGTCCATGACCTTCTGTCGAGTGGTCTTCTTGGGCTGGCTGAAACGATCTTTGATCACCTTAAAGACGATATCATAAGAGGGCAAGGTAAACACGATCATCACCATGCCGCGCTCGCCTTTGGCCAGTTCAAAACAATCAGCCGCTTGAGCCAGGTGGTGCATGAAATCGCGGTAAAGCTCGGTTTTACCGTGCTTGTAGTAACCAATCGAGATATAAAGCTCGGCGGTGCGTTTCAAGGGGATAATCGATTTCAAAAAAGTAGTCAGCGCCCGTGGCTCTTCGACTTCAACATGGAAATAGGAGCGGGTAAAGCTGAAAAGAATACTTAGCTCGTCGTTGGTCAACAGGACCGCATCAACGATAATTCCCTCATGCGGATTCAGCAAGGCCAGGGCTAGCGGAATGATCTGCGAACCAACCCGCAGCCGGCCCACCAGATAAGCGCCCTTATTTCGATAAAAACCGGCTGTCACCATCTCCGCTACATCAATGATAGGGCGATGGCCAAAGACGGTCTGCAGGTGCGCGTCAATTTCAGCACCTGCCAGATGGCAGTTGTGGTCTAAATCAGCGTATCCAACCTTGAATGGATAGTCCTGTAGAATCTCTTTGACCAACGCCTGGGTGGTGGTGCGGCGATAGTACAGCTTAAAAATGGGCGTTTTAGGTTGGGCCAGGGGGGCCTCAAAGTTAAAGGCGACATATTCAATAGCCGCATCAACCCCCACCGTGCCAAAAATTCGCCGGGTAGCCGAATTAAAAAACGTTTCGGCCAATTCGCGGTCGGGGCGACCGGCCACCAGCTCGGAATAATAGGTTTTCATCCAGACCCACATTGCTTTGTGTCTGGTCCTGGCACTCAGGCGGCTTTTCAGTTCGGTCACAACCTCGTTGACTATTTTTTCCCGCAGCTCTAAGCGCTCCAGGGCGTCGTTTTGCATCCCCACCCAGTCTCGATTTTCAAAACGCGCTTTGGCCCGCTGGGTGATGGCTTTGAATTGCTGCTGATACGAGTCGAAGGCCTGGTGGATAACCTGAGCACCATTAAGCGCCGATTGATTGCTATGAGTCATTTGTCGTGTCTCGCTGACAATACGGCCATAAACATCACGTCAAAGTGCTACTTCAGCATCGGAATCTTTACCCCGTGCTCCTTGGCAAACGCAATCGCCTCTGGATAGCCCGCATCCACGTGGCGGACGACGCCCATACCGGGGTCGGTGGTCAGGACGCGCTGCAAACGGCGCGCAGCGGCCTCGGTCCCATCGGCCACAATGACCTGGCCGGCATGGATGCTGTAGCCGATGCCGACTCCGCCGCCATGATGAATACTGACCCACGTCGCCCCGCCGACAGCATTGACCAGGGCATTCAGCAGCGGCCAGTCGGCGATGGCGTCGGAGCCGTCACGCATGCCCTCGGTTTCGCGGTTGGGGCTGGCCACCGAGCCGCTGTCCAAATGGTCGCGGCCAATCACAATCGGCGCGCTGACTTTACCGGAAGCCACCAATTCGTTGAACTTTAGGCCCGCTTTGGCCCGCTCACCGTAGCCCAACCAACAGATGCGGGCCGGCAAGCCCTGAAATTCGATCTTCTCCTGGGCCAGGCGAATCCAACGGGCCAGGTGTTGATCTGCGGGGAAGAGGTCCAGAATAGCCTGGTCGGTGGTGTACAAGTCTTGCGGGTCGCCGGAGAGGACCACCCAGCGAAAGGGGCCTTTGCCTTCGCAGAAGAGGGGGCGAATGTAGGCCGGGACAAAACCGGGGTAACTGAAAGCATCTTTCACCCCAAAATCGAAGGCTCGCTGGCGCAGGTTGTTGCCGTAATCAAAAACGATGCTGCCCTTCTTTTGCCAATCCAGCATGGCCTGGACATGCCGGGCCATTGAGGCCATGGAACGGCGCTGGTATTCGGCGGGGTCGCGCTGGCGCAGATCGGCGGCAGCTTCCACGGTCAGACCGGCGGGGATGTAGCCGTAGAGCGGATCGTGCGCTGAGGTCTGGTCGGTCACCACCTCGGGCACGACGCCTCGCGCCACCAGTTCCGGCAAGGCTTCGGCGGCGTTGGCGATGAGGCCGATGGATTTGGCTTCCTGTTTGGCCAGGGCCTCATCCACCCAGGTCATGGCCTCTTCCAGGTTGTCGGTGATAGCGTCAATCTGGCGCAGCGACAAACGCCGTTCGGCCCGCCAGCGGTCCACCTCGACCAGCAGGCCGACGCCTTCGTTCATGGTCACGGCCAGCGGCTGCGCGCCACCCATCTCGCCCAGGCCGGCGGTGACCACCAGCTTGCCTTTGAGCGTGCCCCAGCCGTGCTGTCGAGCCAGCGCCCCCAGCGTCTCGTAGGTGCCCTGCAAAATACCCTGCGTGCCGATGTAAATCCAACTGCCGGCGG
>CAZRYD010000326.1:0-7216 GCA_964604225.1 uncultured Caldilineaceae bacterium | reverse complement strand
ATACCCGAGGCGGTCAAGCAGCGCACGGAACAGCGCCTTCGCCGCTACGCCGAGGCGCATTTTGCCGGCCGCTACACCCGGCTCGACATCCGTTTTAAAGGTCAATTTTGTTACATTGACGCCTATACCGAGCCGGAGCCGCTGGGGTCAAACTGGCCGCCGCCGGATTGGCCGGAAACCCGCGAGCAGATGATGGAGCGCCTGCGTAACACACCGACCCATCTCTGCCGGCTGCGCTTTTTTGGCGATGAGGAACGCTGGGGTTTTGCTTTTTACACCTACAGCCACGACAAATATGAACTCTCCATCTTTCCTTCCGGCGATTTCTTCGGTTCGCCCGAAGAAGCGTTCGAGGTTTCAGCCGGGGTGTATCTGAGTTGAGGCAGGTGGATTAGGGGCTTCAGGTCCCGCCTCCAGCACCTCGCGCACTTTGCGGCTGAGTGCTTGCGGGGTAAAAGGCTTTTGTAAAAAAGCCACACCGGGCTCCAAAACCCCATGGTGAACAATGGCGTCATCTGTATAACCCGACATGTAGAGAACTTTTAGTTGGGGTCGTAAGGGCCATAAGTGTTCGGCCAGTTGGCGTCCACTCAGGCCGGGCATGACCACGTCGGTCAACAAAAGGTGAATAGAAGCCTGATATTGCTCACTGTAAAGGATCGCTTCCGCCCCATTTTTCGCTTCGAGCACGGTGTAGCCCTCTTCTTTAAGCGTATCGCGAACCAATTCGCGCACACTCGGCTCATCTTCAACCAGCAGAATTGTCTCTGACCCCTGAGTTGAATGAACTTGAGTTGTCGTTGGGATGGCTAACTTATCCCGGCTTTTAATTTGGGGAAAGTAGATTTTAAAGGTCGTCCCCCAGCCCGGCTCACTATAAACTCGAATGGAGCCGCCGCTCTGGCTAACAATACCGTAAACAGTAGCCAGCCCCAGCCCGGTCCCTTTGCCTTTCTCTTTGGTGGTAAAAAACGGTTCAAAGATGTGACTCCGAGTTTGCTCATCCATCCCCATGCCGGTATCGCTGATGGCTAAACGCACGTATGAACCTGGCTCTTTGCCAATATGCTTCTGGGCGTATTCGCCCTCCAGCTCGATCTTGGCCACCTCAATGGTTAATTTACCCCCCTGCGGCATGGCATCGTAAGCATTGACCGCCAGGTTCATAATGACCTGCTCAATTTGACCTGGATCAGCCTTAATTTGACCAGAGTCTGCGGCCGTGAGGATAACTAATTCTATATTCTCACCAATCAAGCGTTGGAGCATCTCACTCATATTGAGGATGACCTCACTCAAATCTAAGCTTCTAGGTTGCAGAATCTGTTGGCGACTAAAAGCCAAAAGTTGACGGGTCAAGCCCGCTGCCCGCTCTCCCGCCTTGCGAATCTCTTTTATATGTTTATACAGCCGGTCTTGTTCAGCCAGATGACTCAAGGCCAGTTCGCTATACCCATTGATCACCGTCAGCAGATTATTAAAATCATGGGCCACCCCGCCCGCCAGCCGGCCAATTGCCTCCATTTTTTGCGATTGGCGCAATTGCTCTTCCAGATGTTTGCGCTCGGTAACATCGTGCACCAGCGATAAAATTGAGACTAACTGGCCCGACTCATCAGCCAGGGCTGACTCATACCATTCACAATATATTACCGAACCATCTTTGGTATAGTTGCGGTTGCGGTTAACACTCCGCGGCTCACAGCCGCTCTGCAAACCAACAATGACCTCATCCACCAGCGGCACGTCTTCAGCAAAGATAAAGCCTATCTCTTGGGGGTGTTTCCCCCATACTTCCTCAACGCGCCAACCAAAAAGTTGTTCCGCCTGCTGTGACCAGCGCTGGACCCGGAAGTTACTATCCCACTCGATTACGGCCAGCGGTGAATTCTCGACGTGGAAGGTCAAACGTTGTAAAGCTATTTGTAGCTGCGTGGAAGTAAGGCGCAGCTCCTCTGCTGCCTGCTGCTCTGTCTGCCGCAGAACTGCTCTCGATTGGCTGAGAGCATCCAGGCTGCGCTTGATCAACACATAGAGTAGAGCGGCCGTGGCCATAATGTAAACCCAGCCTTTAAATGTTTGTAGTTGGGTTAGGGTGATTGGATCATTTACCAGGGCAGCCAGCAAGCGATCCGAAAATACAATCCAAAGTCCCCCGATGATGGTATAAATTAGGGTAATTTTGAGAGGAATTAATTTCTGGGATGAGGAGACTTGTTCATCAGAGTGGTTGGCCATATGGTCTCCTTGTTCGGATATACCAGTTCGATGTAGTCTCGTAACTTTAGCAGGCCGTAGAGCAACGCCTGAGAACACTAATAATGAGGCAAAAGCTCTAATCTTGGTATTGTATCAGATTGACTTGAGGATAACAAGACAGGGAATTTAAGCCAACAGCCGCCATCAAGACCTTATCATGGCTTCTTACCAGGAGGTCAAAAGAGGCTTAACCGGCAAACTGTTAAACGCCCCGGCTACGGAGTCCTTCCAAGACCAAATGCCGCAGTCCCTGGCTAATTCGTTCCAGGTCAAAGCCCAGTACCTCCCGCTGATAGAGAAAAAGGTCCGCACTTAACGGGGCCAAAATAGCGTCAACCAAGTAAGGAATATCCAGGTTATCGACCTCGCCGTTCTGTTGGGCTTGCTGCAATAAAACACGGATAGTTGTGTTCAGCCAGGGCAGCCACATTTGCGGTGAAGCGGTGCCGGCCATCACTTCGCCTTGGAGCACCCCATGCAGTTGCGTCTCACGCAGCAGGGGAGCCTGGCGCTCTATAAAATAGACCAGGCTATTTAAAAAAGCCTCAAGCCGGCTAAGCGCCGGGCGGTCATGCCCCTCGCGTAGGGCCTGCAGGGTTTGATTTTGAAAGGCCAGCATGTCCTCATCCAACAAAGCCAGGCAAAGTTCGCCCTTGTTGGCAAAACCCCGATAGAGGGTACCTTTGCCCACTCCGGCAGTTTCGGCAATAGCGGCCATACACACCTTAGCAATGCCTCGTTCGGCAAACAAACGCTGCGCCGTAGCCAGAATAAGTTCACGGTTCGCTACGGCGTCGGCTCTTTTGGCCCGCCTGGGCGCTTCTCCGGTGCTTAAAGGGATAACATCAATTTTGTTGGGGTTCATGGTAAAACTCTTGACAAAGCAATTTTGGCCCACTATAATAGCCAAGGTAATACGGACTACAGTCCACTTTATTATAAATGGAATCAACCGGTTAGTCAATGAAAACGCGAGCCACGGCAGGGTTGTTCGATTCTCAAAAGTAGCAATTCAAAGTACACATTTTTTAGACAGGATTAACAGGATTTACAAGACTTTTTGTTTATCCTATCCCATTAAAAAGGAGAACACTGACTATGTCTGACATAATTATCATCGGCGATGGACCCGCCGGATTGAGCGCGGCCCTATTTCTGGCCAAAAATGGACAGGAGGTGACCGTTTTTGGTATAGACAAAACCGCCATGCACTCGGCCAAGCTGTACAACTACCTGGGCCTACCCGAAATCACCGGCAGCGACTTTCAAAAAGTAGCCCGCCAACAGGTGCATAAATTTGGGGCAAAAATCCAGGATCAGCCGGTTACCGCCATCGAGCGGGCGGACGGCAGTTTTACCGTCACCACGGAGAGCGGCGAACGTCACACGAGCAAGTATTTGATTATTGCCGAGGGCAAATCCATCAAACTGGCTCAAGCCATGGGCCTAACGATCAGCAGCACCGGGGTACAGGTTGACCCCAACTATCGCACCTCAATTGACAAGTTGTATGTGGTGGGCCGGAGCACCCGGCTGGCCCGCAGCCAGGCCATCATCTCCGCCGGTAGCGGCGCAGTCGCTGCCCTGGATATTCTAGCCACAGAAAAAGGCAAAGATTTTGTAGATTACGATACGGTTGATTAATTGTCAATAGTCAACTATCAATGGTTAATGGTTAATTTTTTTCATTGACTATTGACAATTGATCATTGATCATTGACCATTATTTCACTTTCTGCCCGGTCCAGGGATCCCAAATAGTATATTTGCCTTCGGTGGTAGCAGTGACCAGCAAGGACGAGTCTTCCCAAAAGGCTACACTAATAATCGAACCGCCCTCACTATCAAGCACCCTGGCTTGTTGCCAGGTTGAGGTGTCCCAAATGCGGGTGGTGCCGTCGTCGCCGCCGGTGGCCAGCAGCCGGCCATCTGGGGAGAAAACTACGTAGCGAATAGTCTTGGTGTGACCGACTAACCTGGCCACGGCTTGGCCGGTGCGCAGATCCCACACCAGAGTGGTACCGCTTACATCGGAGGAGGCCAGGTAGGTAGTTTGCTCGTTTAGAATGAATTTGGTGACCTCGGCGGTATGACCGCTGAGGCTAAACAACAACTGGCCGCGCGCCGTATCGGTCAGGCGAATGGTTCGCCGGTCTGGGGCTACGGCGATGTAAAGTTGTCCGTTCAGGGGTAGGGCGGTGGTGATAGATTCGTGGCTGATCAACACCTCCTGGCGCTGAAGGAAGGCGTATACGGCCAGGCCGGCCAAGCCCACCAACGCCAGGATGACCAGACCTAGCGCAACGACGATCCAGCGCAGCCGTTGAGCCGCCTTGGTCTGGGCCTCGGCTCGCTGGTGTTCGGCTTCGGCCAGGGCCTGGGCCTGCTGCAATTTTTGAGCTTGGTCGGCTGCAACTTTGGCCTGTTGAGCAACCTGGCTGGCCTCCAGAAATCTTTTAACAAAATCCGGTTTGCCGATACCCGGCAAATTGAAGGTCAGCGCCTCCTGCAACTGCTCCCCCTCCAGCAATTTTGACCTGCTTTCTCCCGAATTTATCCAGGCTTCGGCCATTTGCACTAGCAGCGGCTGCCTGGCTCGCCAAATCTTATTGGCCTGCAAAATTGGTTCGACAAAACGGTCGTGGACTAACTCATACCAGGTCCCACCCGCCCGGCCTTCAGTGCGGAGGACAAACTGGTTGACCAGAAAATCGGCCGTGCGCGTGGCGATACCCTCGGTCGACTCTTTCCCACGATAGACGCTGCCGCGCGTGCCGGCCTCGGTAATGAGCTTGCGCTCAAACCAATCGCGCAACTCCAGCTCACCCGTGCCGGTTTCAGTCAGGGATTTGGCTAACGCCTGCTCGTAAAAATCGGCCAGCGCCCGGTCTACATTGCCCAGTTCCTGCAAGTCACGCTGCGTAATTTCGCTGGCAGGGTGCGCCTTGAGATTTTCCCATAGCCGATAACAGACCACCTGCAACTGCACCGGCTCGATAAACTGGCCGGGCTGGGTTTCGGCCTGCCCTTCTACCCGGATCTGGCGCAGGTTGTCTACCAGATTTTCGGCCACACCGGGCGCAAAGGGGCGGCCCCCCTGTTGAGCCGGTTTTCTGACAGCTTCCAGGGCCGCTTCACGTTCCATGCGCTGCATGTAAAAACGAGCACGCATTTTGTCGGTCAGCAGGGAGGCATAAGGTTCTATCGCTGCCAGGTAATCTTCCCGAAAGGTCAGCACCACCCACAATAAGGGATCGTCGGTCATAGCCTGGTCAAGCTGGCGGAAGAAATCTTCTCGCTCCGGCCAGCGGGCCGAGTGAGTAGTGATAACTTCTTCAAACTGGTCAATAATTAACACATGAGGAGATGGGACGTACCCCTCAGCCTCAGCCTTAGACTCAGACTCATAACGATAATGCTCGCCGTCGTCGCTGACCAGGCCGGTCAAGAAGTCGGTCAAAGCCAGGGGTGGGAACCGTTCCGGGGCGGCTTCGCTTTGATCCAGGCTGAGCATCAGGTTGAAAGTAAAAATATTTTGGACGTCTCTGCTTTGAACTCCCCTCGGTATCTCACCGCTGACTCGACCCGTAGGCAGCACGGCAAACCCCGCCTCCTGCAATTGGGGGAGCAGCCGGGCGTTAATCAGCGAGCTTTTGCCCGCGCCGGATTGGGCATAAAACAGCACCAACCGCTCGGAAACGACCAACGAGAACAACTCGCGGGCTTCTCGCTCCCGGCCAAAAAAGCGGTCGCCTTCCTGGCGGGTAAAGGTGCGCGGTCCAACGTAGGGATTATGGCTGTTTAGGGGCATAATTGGCCCTCCCAAGAAAATTGTGAATTGTGAATTGTGAATTTACTATTCACAATTACTCCAGCGCTTGCCACAACTCTTGCACATATGCCTGAATCTCCCCCCAATAGACTTCAAACTTAGCCTCTCGCCGCAGATATTCTTGAAGAAATTTTCTTTCGTCATCGCCGGGGATCAGTTGGATAGACACGCTGGTGTGCTGCAAGGGCCGGGGCTTGATCAAACCCCAAAAGAGAACTTTAAACTCCAGGCTTTGCAGGCCATACCCCAGCAAGATCAGGGACGAATCGGCCATAGCCTGCCGCACCCGCTTGGGGATGGGGTCGGTGCCTCGACCCAGCTCTTGCGAGGTGGCAACCAGGAACTCCAGGTAATCGTTTTCGGTCAGCACCAGCGACTCGGGGTAGGCGTCAAAGCCGTGTAAATGATAGACCAGGGGCGCTTCTTTGCTGGGTTGGTAGTCACTGTCAAAAACAGAGGGGATACTCTCCAGACCTTTGTGCCAGCGGCAGATTTCGGTGCGCGGTTCTTTGCCCGCGCGTTTCAGGGCCACCTCGATGAAATCGTGATAGCTGGTGGTCAGATAGATGGGCAGCGGAAATTCGGCCAAAATCAACAGCGGATCGGCCTGCCTGTCGTCAAAGCGAGGGTAACCCAGCCGCTCGGAAAATTCGGAGAAGGTCACGTCATCAAAAGCTTCTTCTACTTCCGCCAGGGCCTCTTCAGCCGCACCGTCAGCTTCGGCCAAATCAAACAGTCGATTTTTGATAAAATTGATGTAATCGGTTTTGAGCGCCCAGGCATCGGTGATGCTTTCGTCGATGACACCTTTGAACTGGGCTATTTGCGGCAAATTATGCTTATCGGCCAGGGGATATTGCACGTAGTCGGCATAAGCTTCAACCAAAGGATTGTGCCCGCCCAAAATCAGGTTGTGGTCAACCACATGGCTGATGATGGGCACGACTTTGCCGGCTCTAATGCGATCAATGATCGTTTGCTGCCATGTCGTTGTTTCTTTTTTTTCGGCCGTCTGGCTAATTTTGATTCTGGGCATTGCTGACTCACCTCCACTTCCTTAACAAGTAACCGGCTGGGGTCCAAGCGATGGCTTGTCTCCACATTTCAGTTGCAGACTCAGTAGAT